>CBIHNM010000111.1:0-13307 GCA_966211265.1 uncultured Pseudonocardia sp. | reverse complement strand
TCCAGGCTGGTCGTGACGCTGCCGGCGATCCCGGTGTTGCGCCAGGTCTCGAACAGGCCCTTCTGCGCGGCGATCACCTCCGCGGTGGGGGCGCTGAGCCGGGCGCACAGGTCGGCGACGGCCGCGTCGAGCTCCTCGGCGGCGACCATGCGGTTGACCAGGCGGTCGGTACCGAGCTCCTCGAGGGTGTAGAGGTCGCCGGTCAGGATCAGCTCGTGCGCCTTCGACGGCCCGAGGAAGGCCGGCAGCAGGGCGGCGTCGACGACCGACGGGATCCCGACCTTGACCTCCGGCAGCCCCACCCGCACACCCGGGCGCGCGACCCGGACGTCGCACGCCAGCACCAGCTCGAACGCCGCACCGACGCAGACGCCGTTGAGCCGGGCCACCGTGGCCACCGGGCACCGGCGCACCGCGTCCAGGCAGGCCCCGACCCGCGAGATGAGAGCGAGCCCGTCCCCGGGAGCGGCGTCGCGGAACGTGTCCAGGTGCATCCCGGCGCCGAACGCCCGGTCGCCGGACCCGGTGAGCACGATCGCGCGGGTCCCCGGCCCGATCCCGGTGACGGCCTCGGCGACGGCGTCCAGGTCCTCCAGCCGCATCGCGTTGGCCTGCTCGGGGCGGTCCAGCGTGATCCGCCGGACCGGCCCGTCGTCGTGTACCAGGGGTGGGCCCATCCGCTCTCCTCCGAGGTGCTCGTGCGCGGCCGGAGCGGCCGCACGGTCGATCGTGGCATCCGGGTGTGCCGAGCCCGCCTCGCCGGCCCGCTCAGGTCCGCAGCGTCAGCAGCTGCTCGAAGAAGCCGCCGATCCCGCGGTCGCGGTCCACCAGGTGGATCTCCAGGATCCAGTGGCACCGCCGCCCCGACGGGTCGGTCCGGCGCATCGGGTGCGTGCTGCCCGGCATGATGTAGGACTCGAGCCTCGCACCGTCGATCCACTCGTGCGGGAACTCGCCGACCAGGTGGCCGCTGTGCCGGCCGCCGAACTCCCAGCCGGCGTCGGCGGCCAGGGCGCAGACGTGCCGGTAGAGCTCCTCCCCGCTGATCTGCGGGTGCGTCTCGAAGTGCTCCCGGCCCGCGTCGAAGATCCGCGGCAGGTCCTCGCGCAGGCGCTGCTTGACCGGGTCGTCGCCGAGCACGAAGGTCCGCCCGACGTCGGCCTCCCACGCGGAGAAGATCGGCCCGAAGTCGAGGAAGACGATGTCGTCGGCGGTGATCGTGCGGTCCGGCGGGTTCTCGGCGTAGGGCACCAGCGTGTTCGGCCCGGACCGAACGATGCGCTTGTGCCAGTGCCGGTCGGTGCCGAACAGCTCCGCACCGAGGTCACGGACCCGGTCGCTGATCTGCATCTCGGTGGCGCCCGGCTCGATCAGCCCGCGTCGGGTGACCTCGGCGAAGAGCCGGACCGCCTTCCGCTCGGCCTCGACCAGGCGCCGCGCCCGCTCGTCCTCGGGGACCGGTGCGGCCCCCGTCACGGCGTGCCCGCCGCGGCCGCGTGCAGGTCGGCGACCCGCGCCACGGCCCCGGCGACGACGTCCGGCGCCTCCACCGGCACGAAGTGCCCCACCCCGTCGACCGGCACGAGCTCGACGTCGAGGAAGAACTCGTCGAGCCGGTCGGACCACGCGCGCGGGAACAGCGGGTCGTGCTCGGGCCACAGGAACGTGGTCGCGACGCCGAGCCGGTCGGCCGGGTCCGGGGTCCGCTCGGCCAGCGAGTTGGCCACCACCCCGCCCCCGGCCCGGTACCAGCCGATCGAGGCGACGAAGGCCCCTGCCGGCCCGTAGACCGACGCGAGGTGGTCCAGGCGCGCGTCGTCCGGGGTGAAGTCCGGGCCCGACCAGTGCGACCAGAAGTGCCGCAGGTAGGCGCGGACGGCGTCGGCGTCGCCGTCGACGAGCTGCTCGGCCAGGTCGAGCTGGTGGAAGGCCTGGTACCAGAACTCGCGCATCGGGTCCGGCGCCAGGATGCGCTGCCCGACCCCGGGGGCGGGCGGGGTGAGCACGAGGGCGCGCACCAGGTCCGGACGGTCGCGGCCCAGCCGCTGCCCGACCCGGCTGCCGACGTCGTAGCCGGCCACGACGAGGTCGGTCAGGCCCAGCTCGTCGGCGAGACCGGCGACGCTGCGTGCCTGCGCGCCCGGGTCGTAGCAGGTGGCCGGGTCCCCGGGGTGCTTGTCGGAGCCGCCGAAGCCGCGCAGGTCGGGGACCAGGACGTCGTACCGGTCGGCGAGCCGGGCGGCGACAGCGTCGTGGTCGGTGCGGTCCCCGGGCCAGCCGTGCAGCAGCACGACCGTCGGTCGGCCGGGGGCGGGGGAGCCGTGCCGGTCGTAGGCGAGGCGGAACCCGTCGACCGGGGAGCCGGTGGGCATGGCGGTGACCTCCTTCGCACGGGGCGCGGTCACCGGCTTATCACCCGGACGCGTCCCGGGCCACCGGTGGCGCGCAGGACGAACGTCGCTCCCGCCCCCTTCCGGTTCCGAGACCCGGATGTCTAGTCTCCGACGACCGACCCGACACGACCAGGGGGAAGCCGTGTCCCAGCCCGTCGCCGCAGAACGCCACCGGCTACCGGTCCGCACGCTCGTCGCGGCATCGATCGGTAACGCCGTCGAGTGGTACGACTGGACGATCTACGCGACGTTCTCGATCTACTTCGCGACACAGATCTTCCCGTCCGGCAACCCGACCGCCGCGCTGCTGTCCACGCTCGCGACCTACGCGCTGGCGTTCTTCTTCCGCCCGCTCGGCGGCTTCCTGCTCGGCCGTTTCGCCGACCTGCGCGGACGGCGCACGGCGATGCTGGTGACGATCCTGCTGATGGCCGGCGGGTCGTTCGTGATCGGGATCCTGCCGACGTTCGACATGGTGGGCTGGTTCGCTCCCGTGCTGCTGCTGCTGGCCCGGATCGCGCAGGGGATGTCGCTGGGCGGGGAGGTCTCCAACGCCTCGGCCTACCTCGCCGAGATCGCGCCGGCGGAGCGTCGGGGCCGGTACTCCTCGTTCTTCTACATCTCGACCGGGGCCGCGGTGCTGATCGCGTCGCTGCTCGGCACGCTGCTGTCGTCGACGCTGACCGAGGACCAGCTCGCGTCCTGGGGGTGGCGGGTGCCGTTCCTGATCGGCGGCGTGCTGGGCCTGATCGGGATGTGGATGCGCCGCAGCATGGCCGAGACCGAGCAGTTCGAGCAGAACCGGGACACCGCGGCGAAGATCAGGAATCCGCTCGGGCTGACGCTGCGCGAGCACCCGAGGGCGGTGCTGCAGCTGATCGGCTTCACGCTGCTGTCCACCCTGTGCTACTACACGTTCTTCTCCGCGCTGACCCCGTTCGCGACCAAGTCCCGCGGTGCGGACGCCAGCGAGGTGTTCGCGGCGCTGTCCATCGCGACCGCGGTGTTCGTCCTGCTGCAGTACCCGATGGGCGCGGTCTCGGACCGGTTCGGGCGCAAGCCCCAGCTGCTGGCCTGGTCGGCCGCGACGGCGGTCCTGATCGTGCCGCTGTCCACCCTGATCGGACCGGGGTTCTGGAACATGCTCGTGGTGTTCGGCGTCGGGCTGGTGCTCTACACGGCGATGACCTCGATCGCCCCGGCGATCATGAGCGAGCTGTTCCCGACCGAGGTGCGGGGCCTGGGGATCGGGGCCTGGTACAACCTCACGGTCGCGATCTTCGGCGGGACGGCGCCGCTGGTCATCGCCGCCCTCGGCGCGGCCGGGCTGTCGAGCCTGTTCTTCGTCTACGTCGCGGTGGGCGCGGCGATCGCGTTCGTGGCGATCCTGACCCTGCCCGAGACGAAGGGCTCGGTCCTGCGCTGAGACCCGGCCCCCGCGGCCGGGTCCGGCGGGCCGGGGCTACGCGGGGCCGTCGATGATCTGCACGACGCCCTCGGCGGTGCCGGTGACGAACAACCGTCCGGTGTCCGGGTCGACCGCGACCGTGTTGGCCTGGCGCACCGTGGGGATGCGGGCGATCTCGCGCGGGGTCGGCCCGGTCATGTCGAGGCCGACGAGCTGGTTGGCCCCGGTGACCGTGACCCACACGCGGTCCCGGACGGGGTCGTAGGTGATCCCGTAGGGCTCGCCCGGCATCGCGAGCCGTCCGACCTGGCGCGGGGTCCCGCTGGGGTCGTAGACCAGGATCTGCCCGCCCCGGGTGTCGGTGGCGATCATGCGGCCGTGCTTGTCCGCGACCAGGTGCGTCGGGCCGGCGCCGGCCGGGAGCTCGAGGATGCCCGCGTAGGTGTTCGTGTCGTAGATCGTCAGCGAGTTGTCGCGGACGTCGATCAGGCCGACCCGGTCACCGACCGTCGCGAGCCCGGCGGGCTGGGTGACGTCGGTGAAGGTGTGCACGACCCGGTCGTCGCGGATCGCGACGACCGTGCCGCCGCCCTCGTTGGCGGCGAAGAGCGTCCCGTTCGGGGCCCGGGTCGCGTCGTGCGGGCTGGTCCCGGTCGTCACCCGGGAGGTGACCGGCCCGTCCGGCAGCGCGACCTGGATCAGCGAGTTCGAGCTCTCGTCGGGTACCAGCACCGGCCCGCCGGGCTGCGCGAGCTGCAGGTGGCGCAGCACGCCGGGCAACGGGACCCGGCCGGTCACCGCGCCGCTGTCGGCGTCGAGCAGCACCAGCTGGTCCGGTTCGCGTACCCCGACCGCCACCCGCCGGCTCGGCCCGTCGGCGACGATGCCCTCGGGCACGGAGCCGACCCGCACCGTCCGGCCCGCGGGCGCCGTGGTCGGGACCGGTGCGACCGCCGGCTCGGCCGGGGGCGGCAGCGGCTCGGGGAACCGGTTGGGCACGCCGGGGGCGTTCATCGTGGCAGGCGTCGTCGGGGCGGCGGCGTCCTCGGGGGCGGGTGTCGAGCCCGATGGCGGGGCCCCGGCGCATCCGGCCGTCAGGGCGAGCGTCGCGACGGTCAGGGCCAGTAGTGCTCGGCGTGACATGTGGGGCTCTTCGGATCGCGGGGCGCGGTGGTTCGGGCCGCCGACGCCCGGTGTGCCCGGCGGTCCCGAGCGGTCGCCGGGTGCGGTGGCCCCGCCACTACGGGGCCTGCCCGTCGCGGGCGCTCCCGTCCCGGGAGCGCTCGATGCCGTGCAGCGCGGCGAGACGGGCGTTGTAGCGGGCCAGCGCGTCCTCGTCGCCGTCCACGTCGCCGTCCACGTCGGCGTCCTCGTCGTCGAGCAGCTCGCGCGCCCGGGCACCCTCGAGCCACCGGCCCATCGTCTGCCGGTCGGGGCTGGCCGTGCCCCACCGCACCCCGACGACGATCATGAGCAGCATCATCAGCCCGTCGCCGAGGGCCCACATGATCCCGCCCGCGGTGTGCTGGTCGGAGAGGGCGTCCAGACCCCAGCCCCCGCGCATCACCGTGAAGTCGGCGATCGGCGACCCGGTGAGCATCAGGGCGATCCCGACGAGGGTGTCGGCGCCCATCCCCACCGCCAGCACGGCCAGGCGCAGGGCGTGCGGGACCTCCCACGGCGCCTGCTCGTCGCCGGCCAGCGGGAGGAAGAACAGGTACCCCGCGACCAGGTAGGCCACGAGCTCGAACTCGTGCATCCACGGCGTCGTCGGCATCGTCGCCTGGAACGCGGTGAGGTGGGTCAGGACCAGCACCGCGGTGTAGATCGCCAGCGTGACCAGGGGGTGGGTGAGGAAGCGGACGGCCGGGTTGCCCAGCGTCGCCTCGACGACACGGGAGCCGCCCGCGTCGGAGGCGAGCCGGATCGGCCGGGCCCAGACCAGCAGCACCGGCACGACCATGATCAGTGTCAGGTGCTGGATCATGTGCACCCAGAACAGCGCATGCCCGTAGACGGCCATCGCGCTGTTCAGCGCCACGACCAGCCCGAGCACCGCGCCACCGGCGGCCACCGACCGGGCGACCGGCCAGGTGCCACCGGCGGCGCGCACCCGGTGGACGCCGAACGCGTAGGCCAGGACGCCGAGCAGGATCAGCAGGTCGCCGACCGGGGTCGGGGTCCAGGCCGTGAGCAGCCCGAGCGGGCTCGGTTCGGCGATCGACAACGCGGCCTCCCCACGACGACCCGGTGCACCGGTCGGTGCCCGCCCGACGCTACGCCGGGCCGTGCCCTCCGTTGCATCACGAAATAGTGATCGCCGAATTGATGCAGTGTCTGCAAGTTCCGCCTACCGTGGAGATCACCGCCAGCCGTCGGAGGAGATCTCATGACCACCAGCCAGCTCGCACCGCAGCTCCCGTTCGACCGGCCGGACATCCTGCGTGTCGCCCCGCTCTACGAGGTGCTGCGGCGGGAGGCGCCGATCGTGGCGGTCCGGACCCCTGCCGGGGACCCCGCCTGGCTGGTCACGCGCTACGAGGAGTGCCGCGCGCTGTTCGCCGACCCACGGCTCGGTCGCTCACACCCCGCGCCCGAGCAGGCGGCCAGGATCTCCGACGCCGCCGTGATGGGCGGGCCCACCGGGACCTACGAGACCGAGCAGGAGGAGCACGCCCGGATGCGCAGGCTGCTCGTCCCGGCGTTCTCCGCCAAGCGGATGCGGCTGCTCGGCGACCACGTGCAGGCCCTGGTCGAGCGGTGTGTGGACGACCTCGTCGCCGCCCACGACACGGCCCCGGACGGGGTGGTCGACCTGCACGAGACGCTGTCGTTCCCGTTGCCGGTGCTGGTGATCTGCGAGCTGCTCGGCGTGCCGTTCGCCGACCGGGACCACTTCCGCGACCTCTCCGAGCGCGTCGCGGCCCTGCACAGCGGGGACGACGCGCGGCAGGCGATGGCCGAGTTCCACCGCTACATGGGCGGGCTGGCGGCGGCCAAGCTGCGCGAACCGGGCGAGGACGTGCTGTCCGACCTGGCCGCCGCGCAGGCGGGTGAGCCCGGGTTCTCGAACGCCGAGCTGACTCGGCTCGCGGCCGGGCTGCTCTTCGCCGGCCACGAGACGACCGTCGGCCGGATCGACCTCGGCGTGCTGATGCTGCTGTGCGACACCGCACGCCGCGACGCCTTCGTCGCCGACGTGTCCGGACGCGTGCGGACCACGGTGGAGGAGGTGCTGCGGCTGTCCGCGCCGGGCGGGCTCGGGCTGGTCCGCTACGCCCACGACGACGTCGAGGTCGGCGGGTTCACGATCCCGCGTGGTGACGCGGTGGTCCTGTCCTCGGCGTCGGCCAACCGGGATCCGGCCGCGTTCGGTGCCGCGGACGACTTCGACCCGACCCGGCGCCCGAACGCGCACCTGTCGTTCGGGCACGGCGCGCACTTCTGCATCGGTGCCGGCCTGGCCCGCACGGAGCTGACCGCGGTGTTCTCCACGCTGTTCACCCGCCTGCCCGGCCTGCGCCTGGCCGTCGGGGTGGACCAGCTGCAGGTGCGGTCGGACCAGCTGACCGGCGGGGTGCGTTCGGTGCCGGTCACCTGGTGACGAGCGAGCACATCGGTCGGCGGGCGCAACCCACCACCCGGCGGTTGCCCGCGCGCGCGGGTTCGCGACCATTGACCGGTGACAGGCTCGGTACTTCCGGACACCCCCGCCCCGACTCCCCCGGACGGCGGCCCGAACGGGCCGGCCCCCGCCGCGCCGGGGACCGGCGGACAGGGACAGGATCAGGCGGTCCAGCACCGCACCATCCGCCAGCGCATCGCCGACGAGCTCGGTGCCCGCCCGCACCAGGTCGCGGCCGCGGTCGACCTGCTCGACGGCGGCGCGACCGTCCCGTTCGTCGCCCGCTACCGCAAGGAGGCGACCGACGGGCTGGACGACGCCCAGCTCCGCACCCTGGAGGAGCGGCTGCGCTACCTGCGCGAGCTCGAGGAGCGTCGTGCCGCGGTACTGGACTCGATCCGCACCCAGGGCAAGCTCGACGAGGCGCTGGAGGCCCGGATCTGGGCCGCGGAGTCGAAGGCCCGGCTCGAGGACATCTACCTCCCCTACAAGCCCAAGCGCCGGACGAAGGCGATGATCGCCCGCGAGCAGGGCCTCGAGCCGCTCGCCGACGCCCTGCTGGCCGACCCGACGCTGGACCCGCACACCGAGGCGGCCGCCTACGTCACCGCCGAGGGCGCCTCCGACACCGGCGGGGCGGTCGCCGACGCCGGGGCCGCGCTGGAGGGCGCCCGCTCGATCATCGTGGAGCGGATCGGGGAGAACGCGGACCTGGTCGGCGGCCTGCGCGAACGCATGTGGTCGAACGGTCGGCTGGTCACGAAGGTCCGTGAGGGCAAGCAGGACGACCAGGCCGCGTCGAAGTTCTCGGACTACTTCGAGTTCTCCGAGAAGTTCACGACGCTGCCCAGCCACCGGATCCTCGCGGTGTTCCGCGGCGAGACCGAGGAGGCCCTCGACGTCACCCTCGAGCCCGAGGACGCGGACGACACGACGACGACCTCGTCCTACGAGCGCCTGATCGCGGCCGAGTACGGGATCTCCGACCAGGGCCGCGCCGCCGACACCTGGCTGCTCGGCGTCGTGCGCTGGGCCTGGCGCACCCGGATGCTGACCGCACTGGGCATCGACATCCGGGTCCGGCTGCGTGCGGCCGCCGAGGAGGGCGCGATCGGGGTGTTCGCGGCCAACCTGCGCGACCTGCTGCTCGCCGCGCCGGCCGGCACCCGCCCGACGATGGGCCTGGACCCGGGCCTGCGCACCGGCGTCAAGGTCGCCGTCGTCGACGCCACCGGCAAGGTCCTCGACACCGCGGTGATCTACCCGCACGAGCCGCGCAACGACCGGGCGGGTTCGATCAGGACCCTCACCGCGCTGGCCACGAAGCACGGCGTCGAGCTGATCGCGATCGGGAACGGGACGGCCTCGCGCGAGACCGACTCCCTCGCCGGGGAGCTGATCAGGGACAACCCGGGCCTGAAGCTGACCAAGGTGATGGTGTCCGAGGCGGGCGCCTCGGTGTACTCCGCGTCGGCCTACGCCTCGGCCGAGCTGCCGGAGATGGACGTGTCGCTGCGCGGCGCCGTCTCGATCGCCCGCCGGCTGCAGGACCCGCTGGCCGAGCTCGTCAAGATCGACCCGAAGTCGATCGGGGTCGGGCAGTACCAGCACGACCTGCCCGAGTCGTCGCTGTCGCGTTCGCTGGACTCGGTGGTCGAGGACTGCGTGAACGCGGTGGGGGTGGACGTGAACTCGGCGTCCGCTCCGCTGCTGCGCCGGGTGTCGGGGATCAGCGAGTCGCTGGCCGGGGCGATCGTGGCGCACCGCGACGCCCACGGTCCCTTCCGCACCCGCACCGCGCTGGCCGACGTGCCGCGGCTGGGCCCCAAGGCGTTCGAGCAGTGCGCGGGCTTCCTGCGGATCCGCGGCGGTGACGAGCCGCTCGACGTGTCCGGTGTGCACCCGGAGGCCTACCCGGTGGTCCGCCGGATGGTCGAGCGGACCAAGGTCGACGTCGCGGCGCTGATGGGGGACGCGGGCACGCTGCGCACGATCAAGGCCAAGGACTACGTCGACGACACGTTCGGCCTGCCGACGGTCAACGACATCCTGCTCGAGCTGGAGAAGCCCGGCCGAGACCCGCGTCCGGCGTTCCGCACGGCCACCTTCGCCGAGGGCGTGCACAAGATCTCCGACCTGCGCCCGGGGATGCTGCTGGAGGGCGTGGTGACCAACGTGGCCGCGTTCGGCGCGTTCGTCGACGTCGGGGTGCACCAGGACGGCCTGGTGCACGTCTCGGCGATGAGCAGGGACTTCGTGTCCGACCCGCGCGAGGTGGCCAAGTCCGGCGACGTCGTCAAGGTCAAGGTGCTCGAGGTCGACGAGGCGCGCAAGCGCATCTCGCTGACCATGCGCCTGGAGGACGAGCCCGGCGCCGGCAAGGGCGGTCGTCCCGAGGGCGGCGGCGAGCGCGGCGGGCGGGGCCGCTCCGGTGGCGGGTCCGGTGGCGGCAAGGGTGGCGGTCCCGGTGGCCGCGGCGGCCCCGGCGGTCCGCGTGGAGGTGGCCGTCCCGACGGCAAGGGCGCCACCGGTGGCGGCAACCGGGGCGGCGGCCAGGGCGGCGGGCAGCGTCGCGAGGACAAGCGCTCCGGCCCGGCGAACGACGCCATGGCCGAGGCCCTCCGCAAGGCCGGGTTCAGCAAGAACTGACCCGCCCCCGCACCCGGCCCCCCGCACCTCGCCGCCCGCGCGCACTCGGCACGTCGCCGCGCGCCCCGCGGACCGCGCGGGGGCGGGTGCGGGGCGCGTTTGCGGGTGGAGTGCGCGGCCGCGGGTGGTGCGGACCCGAGATGGGGTGCGGGGCCGGAGCGGACGGGGTTCGGGCGTGGAGCCGGGTCAGTCGGCGGCGAGCAGGCGCTCGGTCAGCAGCCGCAGGTCGGACGGGTCGGTGCCGGCGTCGAGAAGGCGCCCGTGCGCTCCGCCGGGCCGGTCGTCGAGCTCGTCCAGGACGGCCTCGAGTGCGCCCGCGTCGACGCCGAGCAGCGAGTCGTGGTCGGGCTCCGGGACGCCGGCGGCGCGCAGCCGGGTCCACAGCGCGTCGAGGTTGTCGTTGGTGCGCAGGTAGTCGGTGACGATCTGCGCGCGCGGCACACCGAGCACCGACAGCACCGTGCCGACGACGATGCCGGTGCGGTCCTTGCCGGCGGCGCAGTGCACGAGCACCGGGCCCGGCGCCCGCGCGACGAGCCCGACGATCCCGGCCAGAACCGGGCCGGCCTCCTCGACGAGCAGGCGGTAGGCCCAGGCGATGTCGCGGTCGGCGACCGGGGTGGCGGCGACCCGGTCCGGGGCGAGCGAGGCACCGAGCGGGACGTGGTGCACCTGCGCGACGTCGGAGAGCGGGTGGTGCGGACCGGCCTCGGCCGCCGAGCG
Source organism: uncultured Pseudonocardia sp. (assembly GCA_966211265.1). GTDB lineage: Bacteria > Actinomycetota > Actinomycetes > Mycobacteriales > Pseudonocardiaceae > Pseudonocardia. The sequence continues at coordinate 2,509 of CBIHNM010000111.1, read as the reverse complement.
CAGGTCGATGACCGTGGCCGGTGGCCAGGGGAGTGCGGCGTCGAGGCCGACCGCGCGGGCGGTGCGCGGGTCACCCGGCAGCGGGGCGTCCCCGCGGTAGAGCAGCCCCGGGCGGACGCGGAGCCCCTCGACCGACCTCATGCCGCCGACGTCGCGCAGGTTCGCGGGGCGGGTGGGCCGGAGCAGCGAGGAGGCGGTCACGGTCTCCAGCGTCGCGGTGCTCCGGGCTCCTCGCGGTCCGCCGTGACCGCGGGCACCCGTGTCGTCGGCCACAACGATCTTGGGCGGGCGCCGGGGAGTGATCGGCGGCACGGCGGCCCCGCCGACACGGTGGGCGTGTCACGTGGAACAATAATCGGGTCGGCTGTCAGCGATGACGTCAGCCGAGAGCCCCTCAGGGTCCAGTCAACGGCACGGGTCAACGGTGCCGCGCGGGCCTCCGGGCTACCGCGGGTGGTGCGACCGACGGGGTACGCACGCCCTGCCGCGACTGAGGACTGAGTGAGCACTCTGCTGGACCAAGCCCTGATCAACGACGACCGGATCGACCAGATCCCCGACACGAGCGAGGCGAACGGCGACATCGCCGACATCGAGATCTCCCGCACCGGCACCGCCGGGGCCGAGACGGTGCCGAACGACATCGAGAACGAGACCGTCGAGAACGAGGACGGTGAGCCGGAGGATGCCGGTACGACGTTCGCCGATCTCGGCCTCGCCCCGCAGCTCCTGCGCCAGCTCGAGACCCTCGGCTACTCCCACCCCAGCCCGATCCAGGCGGAGTCGATCACCCCGCTGATCGCGGGTCGCGACCTGCTCGGACAGGCCGCCACCGGTACCGGCAAGACGGCGGCGTTCGCGCTGCCGATGCTGCAGCGCCTGGCCGACGGCCGGGCGGGCACCTCGCGCGGGGGGAAGCCCTTCGGGCTCGTCCTGGCGCCGACCCGGGAGCTGGCCATGCAGGTCGGCGAGGCCGTGGCCCGCTACGGCCGCACCGTCGGCGCCAAGGTCGTCACGGTCTACGGCGGCGCCCCGATCGGGCCGCAGCTGGGCACCCTGCGTCGCGGCGTCGACATCGTGGTGGCCACCCCCGGCCGTGCGATCGACCTGCTCAACCGGGGCGCGCTGTCCCTGGACGCGATCGAGGTCGCCGTCCTGGACGAGGCCGACGAGATGCTCGACATGGGCTTCATCGAGGACATCGACCTGCTGCTCGACGCGACCCCGACGACGCGTCAGACGGTGCTGTTCTCCGCGACGATGCCGCACCGGATCGTCAGCCTGGCGCGCAAGCACCTCAACGACCCGGTCGACATCCGGATGGGCAAGGTCGAGACCCCCGAGGGCGAGGCCCCCAAGGTCCGCCAGACCGCCTACAGCGTGCCGCGCAGCCACGTCACGGTCGCGCTCGGACGCGTGCTGGAGATGGAGCGTCCGACCGCGGCGATCGTGTTCTGCCGCACCCGGGCCGACGTCGACGCCGTCACCGAGACGCTGACCGGTCGCGGGCTGCGCGCCGAGGCGCTGCACGGCGGCATGGACCAGGAGCACCGCACGCGCGTCGTGGAGCGCCTGCGCGCCGGGCGCACCGACCTGCTGGTCGCCACCGACGTCGCGGCCCGCGGCCTGGACATCGACTCGCTGACCCACGTGGTCAACCACGACGTGCCGTCCTCGCCGGAGGCCTACGTGCACCGCATCGGCCGGGTCGGCCGCGCGGGGCGTGAGGGCGTCGCGATCACCCTGGTCACCCCGGGGTCGGTGCGGCACCTGCGCGGCATCGAGCGCCTGACCGGCACCACGGTGCCGGTCGCGCCGGTACCCACCGTGGCGGACCTGCGCGCCGCGCGCCTGGCCCGCACCGCGGTCGCGGTGGCGGAGCAGATCGAGGCCGGCAGCGACGACGACGGCGTCGACGCGCTCGTGCTGGAGCTGGCCCAGGAGAACGACCTCGCCACGATCGCCGCCGCGGCGATCCGGATGGCCCGGGCCGGTACCGCCGTGGCCGACGACGAGATCGACATCCCGGAGGTGCGGGCGCCGCGCGGCGGCGCCGCCGGTGGCCGCGACCCCCGCGGCCCGCGTCGCGAGGGCCCCGGCGGCAGCCGCGGGCAGGGCTCGCGTCCGCCGAAGGCGGGCACGACCCGGCTGTTCGTCTCGGCCGGTCGCGCGTCCGGGGTGCGCCCGCAGGACATCGTGGGCGCGCTGGCCAACGAGTCGCGGCTGTCCGGCCGTGACATCGGCGCCATCCAGATCCACGAGCGGCACGCGCTGGTCGAGGTGCCCGAGCACGCCGCGGACGACGTCCTGCGGTCGCTGCGCGGGGCCACGACGCTCAAGGGCCGCAAGGCCAACGTGCGCCGCGATCGCGACGCCGCGGGCGCCCGCTAGGCACGACCGACGAGAAGGGGGCCCCCCCCCCCCCCCCGGGGGGGGGGGGCGGGGGCGGGGGCCCCGGGGGGGGGGGGGGGGGGGGGGCCGCGCCCGGGGGGGGGGGGGAGGGCCCCCC
>CBIHNM010000110.1:0-13341 GCA_966211265.1 uncultured Pseudonocardia sp. | reverse complement strand
CGTCGCCGGGGCGGGCCTGCCTGATCACGCCGGGGGTACCACGTTCACCGCGTCCAGCCGCGGTGCGCCGCGCTCGTCGCCGAGCACGGTGACCGCGGCGGCGTCCATCTTCAGGTGGACCCCGCCGACCGTCGGCAGACCGATCCAGCGAGCGGCCAGCACGCGTCCGAAGTGGCCGTGTCCGACGAGCACGACGTCGCCGTCGGCGAGCAGCGTGCGCGCCTCGGTGAGCACCGAGTCCGCGCGGGCGCCGACCTCGTCCGGGGTCTCGCCGCCGGTCCACGGGCCGTCCCAGATCGTCCAGCCGGGGTGGCGTTCGCGGATCTGCGGCGTGGTCAGCCCCTCCTGGTCGCCGTAGTCCCACTCGGCGAGACGGCCGTCGACGGTGTCGACCGCGAGCCCGGCCAGCTCGGCGGTGACCCGCGCCCGTGTCCTCGGGCTGCACAGCACGCGGGCCGGGGGCGGTGCGCCGGAGCCGCGCAGGAACTCCAGCGACCGGCGGGCCCGGCCGGCGGCGTCCCGGCCGGCGTCGGTGAGCGGGATGTCGGTGTGGCCGGTGTGCCGCCCGGTCGCGGACCACTCGGTCTCGCCGTGGCGGAGCAGGAACACCCGGCCGGGTCCGGGGCGCAGGTCGTCGGGCACGGTCGGGGACGGTAGCCCCCGGATCGCCGCTCCGCAGGCGTGCGCCCGGCCCGGGCGGGTGGCCCGGTCATCGCGCCCCCGACATTGACCCGAAAGTGCCAGTCACCTCCCCTGTCGCAGCTCGTTCAACGGGGTACGGGGAGATGCGGTGTTGCCTGCCGGAAGGGCTCCTCGAGACAGGAGACGAGGAGACCCAATGTCGCGTGCCTTGCTGACCGGCCGCCGGATCGCGGGGGTGGGTGTCGCGCTCGGCATGGCCGCCGCGGCCGCGCTCGCCGCCCCGATGGCGGCCTCGGCCGAACCCGCCGCCGCGTTCGCCCCGGCCGACTCGGCCGCGGTCGGGCCCGGCGTGCAGATCTCGACCCCGCTGCCCTCCGGTGCCGAGCTGTGCACGGCGAACTTCCTCTACACCGACGCCGCGGGTTCCGACGGGCAGGCCGATGACGGGGCGGGCGGCAAGGACGCCGAGCACCAGTCCGCGGGCGTGCCGGACGGCAAGGTCTACCTCGGTGCGGCCGCGCACTGCAACGCCGCCGAGGACGCGATGTCCTCGGTCGACGGCTGCAAGGAGCCGGTCATGCCGGAGGGCACCGAGGTCACGATCAAGGGTCGCGACGGCCAGGACTACAAGGGCCGGGTCGCCTACAACTCGTGGGTCCAGATGCAGGCCCGCGGCGAGACCGACCCCGCGCTGTGCAACTTCAACGACATGGAGCTGATCGAGCTCGACGAGGCCGCGGTCGCCGCGTCGAACCCGACCGTGCCCGGCTTCGGCGGCCCGACCGGCCTGGACACGGACGGCACGCAGGAGGGCGAGAAGGTCTTCAGCTACCAGCCCAACCAGCTGGTCGCGACGCCGTACAAGCAGGGGCAGAGCTTCGGCCAGCCGGAGGGCCCGCGCACCCACGTGGTGGCCACCGCGCCCCCGGGCGTCCCCGGTGACTCGGGCAGCGGCTACCTCGACGCCGACGGGGAGGCGTTCGGCGTGCTGAGCAGCCTGATGGCCCCGACCACGACCAACGGCGTGACCGACATCGCGCAGGCGCTGGACTACGCGGAGCAGTTCGGCTCGGTCGGTGCGGTGTCGCTGATCAACGGGGACGAGCCGTTCGAGGCGAGCTCGCTGCCGCTGACCGAGATGCCCTCCGGTCCGGCACTGCCCGCGCTGCCGCTGCCGAACCTGATCCCCTCGCCGCTGGGCTGAGCGTCGGCCGGGTCACCGCCCGGCAGCACCGTGACACGGCGGGCCGTCCCGGACTCGGGGGCGGCCCGCCGTGTCGTGTGTGCGGGCCCGGCGTGTGCGGGACGACACGTGCCCGGGCCGGCGGCCGGTGCGCCTGTCTCCGGTTACGATCGGGTCCGTACCCGACAGCCGACTCCCGGGACGTCCCGCCGCATCCTGCGTGGACCCCCGTGGTGGCCGTCCGGCACCGCGAACTGGTTGACGACACCCGCGACCTCCGGTGCAACGGCAGGGGGCCGCCCTTCCCGGTGTGCCCCGCATCGCCCCATCCGTGAGGAGCAGTTCGCGTCATGACCCTTGCCGACCACACCGACACCCAGGCCCCGACCCGCGACGAGGTGTTCGGCGCGCACGAGGGCGGGAAGCTCAGCACCGGCCTGACCACCCCGCTGGGCGACGCCCGCGAGCTGGCCATCGCCTACACCCCCGGTGTCGCCGACGTCAGCCGGGCGATCGCCGCCGACCCGTCGCTGGCCGCCCGCTACACCTGGTCGCACCGGCTGGTCGCGGTCGTCAGCGACGGCACCGCGGTGCTCGGGCTCGGCGACATCGGCCCGCGCGCGGCGCTGCCGGTGATGGAGGGCAAGTCGGCACTGTTCAAGTCCTTCGCCGGACTGGACTCGATCCCGGTCGTGCTGGACACCACCGACGTCGACGAGATCGTCGAGACGATGGTGCGGATGCGGCCCACGTTCGGCGCGGTCAACCTCGAGGACGTCTCGGCGCCGCGCTGCTTCGAGCTGGAGCGCCGCCTGGTCGAGGCCCTGGACTGCCCGGTGATGCACGACGACCAGCACGGCACCGCGATCGTGCTGCTGGCCGCGCTGCGCGGGGCCTGCGCGGTGCAGAGCCGGGCGCTGTCGGGTCTGCGGATCGTCGTCTCCGGGGCCGGCGCGGCCGGGGTGGCCTGCACCCGCATCCTGCTCGCCGCCGGCGCGACCGACGTGGTGCTGCTCGACTCGCGCGGGATCGTCGACGCCGGGCGCGGCGGGATCAAGGCCGAGCTGGCCGCCGTCACCAACCCGCGCGGGATCACCGGTGGTGTGGCCGAGGCGATGTCGGGCGCGGACGTGTTCGTCGGCCTGTCCAGCGCCCTCCTGCCGGAGGAGATGCTGGCCACCATGGCACCGGAGGCGATGGTGTTCGCGCTGTCGAACCCGGATCCCGAGGTGCATCCCGAGGTGGCCCGCCGGCACGCCGCGATCGTCGCGACCGGACGCAGCGACTTCCCGAACCAGATCAACAACGTGCTGGCGTTCCCGGGCGTGTTCCGCGGGGCGCTGGACGCCGGTGCCCGCCGGATCACCGAGCGGATGAAGCTGGCCGCGGCCGAGGCCATCTTCTCGGTGGCCGCCGACGACCTCGCGGCGGACCGGATCGTGCCGAGCCCGTTCGACCCGCGGGTCGCCCCGGCGGTCTCCGCCGCCGTCGCACACGCCGCCGACACGCCCGGATCCTGATCACTGTCCGTTGATGCGCCGAATCGCAGATCACCTCTCGGTGAGCGGCGGGGCCGGTCGGTCAACTCGATGGGTGCCGCTGGGCGACAGCGGGTGACCCCTCGGCGCGCCGCGAAGCCGTTCCCGGGCGGGACTCGGCGGGCGGCCGCCCTCCCGTTGGACTGAACGGGCCCGTTACGGGCTGTGTAGCCTGGCACGATCGGGCTACCCGGGCGGATCGCCCGGGCCGGTGGCTCGTTGGTTCTGATGCACGGAGTCGATCAGAACGGAGGCGGGCGTGGGCGACCTGGAACCGCGTAGGGGCGATCGTCCGTCCGGTGGCCCCGGCGGGGCGGTGCCGCGTTCGGGCACGGCGACCCGCGGCGACGTGCGACGACCCGGTGACGAGGGCGCGCCGCCGGCCGGATCGGGATTCGCCGGCGACCTCGCCCGCGCCTTCAGCGACACCGGCCGCCCCGCAGCGGTCCTGGACGAGGCCGAGGACGCGCGCCCGACCGTGGTCCCCGACGTCTCCGACGTCGTGCTGCCGCAGGCCCCCACGATGCTGTGCGACCGCGCGGGCACGGTGCTGCGCACGAACCCGGCCCTGCGCCGCCTGGCCGGGTCGGCGGACCCGACCGGGATGCGGCTGCCGCAGCTGCTCGTCGGGCCGGACTCCGACGCACGGCTCGTGCGCGCGGACCGCCAGCTCGCCCGGGTGCGGGTGGTGCGCTGGGCGCAGCCCGGTGAGCGCACGGCCGTGGTGCTGGTGCCGTTCCCGGCGGCCGAGACCGCGCCGTCGGACGAGGCGCCCGCACTGGACCTGGAGCGGGCCACCCGTTCCGGGACCTGGACCTTCGACCTGAACGCCGGCACGCTGACCCGCAGCGAGGGTCTGGTCGAGCTCTACCGCTCGCTCGAGGTCCGTCCGGACGGGCCCGAGGGTCCGATCGAGGGCGAGCAGGTCGAGCGCGTGTGCCGGCTGCTGCGCCGCGACCCGCCCGCGGGCGACGGGGACCCGGACGCCGGCACCCACATCGCCGAGATCCGCCCGGCCGGCGACGGCCCGGGAGCGCCGGTGCTCAGCTGCCGGACCCGGATCGAGCGCACGGCCGGTGGCGGGCCGCTGCGGCTGATCGGCACCGTGGCCGACGTGACCGGCCGCCGCCGGGCCGAGCACCGGGCCCAGCGGGCCGGGCAGCGTTTCGCCGACCTGGTCGCCACGATCACCACCGGTGTCGCGATGCTGGACGACCGTGGCCGTGTCGTCGACGCCAACCCGGCCATGTGCGCCCTGCTCGACGCGGACCTGGAGACCCTGCGCGGGGTGTCGGCGCGCAGCCTGACCGCCGACCCGCAGCGCACGACCTCGGAGCTGCCGGACTGGCTGCGCGACCCCTCGGACCCCCGCCCGAACTACCGGATCGACTCGCTGGCGCTGCTGCGCGCCGACGGCACCCGGGTGGACACCGAGATCGTCGTGAACGCCTCCCCGGCCGACGACGGGCGTCCGTTCTGGCTGCTGGTCTGCACCGACGTCGGTGAGCGGAACCGGGCCGCGGGCGTGCTGCGCGACGCCGACACGGTGGATCCGCTGACCCGCCTGCCCAACCGTGCCGCGGCGCTCGCGCACGCCGACCGGCTGCTCTCCGGGCCGGGCGCGGCCCGGGTCGCCCTGGCCGTCGGCGACGTCGACGACTTCTCCCGGGTGAACACCTCGCTCGGCCACGACGCCGGCGACGCGCTGCTGGTCGAGCTCGGGGCCCGGCTGCAGCGTGAGCTCCCGGTCTCGTGCACCGCCTCGCGGCTGTCCGCCGACGAGTTCGCGGTGGTCTGCGCGGACGTGGCCGAGGTCGGCGGGCCGCAGCGGCTGGCGGCGCTGGTCGCGGAGCTGCTGCGCGGCACCGTCGCGGTGCAGGGGCGCCCGGTCGCGATGACGGCGTCGGTCGGGCTGGCCACGCCGGACGTCGTCCCCGCGGTGCCCGACGCCCCGGGCGGAGCGCAGCCCGGACGGGGGCCCGCACCGGCCGGAGCGACGGCGGGCGGGGGATCGGCGCCGCGCGGGTCGGACCTGCTGCGCTACGCCGAGGTCGCGATGCGCGGGGCGAAGAAGCGTGGCCGCGGCGCGGTCGCGGTGGCCGACCCCCGCAGCAGCGACGCGGCCACCCGCCAGCTGCAGATGGAGGCCGAGCTCCGCGCCGCGATCGAGAACGACGGCCTGCGGCTGGAGTACCAGCCGGTGGTGGGCCCCGACGGCACCGTGCTCTCGGCCGAGGCGCTGCTGCGGTGGTCGCACCCGGTGCACGGCGAGGTGACCCCGGGAGAGTTCCTGCCGGTGGCCCAGCGCGGCGGCCTGCAGCGGGACCTCGACATCTGGGTGCTGCGCACGGCCGCGACCGAGGCGGCGGGCTGGTCGCGGTTCGGGCAGCGGATCTCGGTCGCGGTCAACCTGGCCGGCCTGCTGCCGGCCGACCCGGACTTCCTCGACGTCGTCACCTCGACGGTCACCGGGTCCGGGCTGGGCTGGGACCAGCTGACGCTCGAGCTCGTCGAGACCAGCCTGGTCGCGCTGCCCCGGCCCGCGCTGGACGCGATGAGCGAGCTGGTCCGCCGCGGCGTCCGGTTCGCCGTCGACGACTTCGGCACCGGCTACTCGTCGCTGGCCCGGCTCAAGGAGCTCCCGGCGCAGACGGTGAAGGTGGACCGCGCGTTCGTGACCGGGGTCGGTACCGACCCGGCGGACTTCGCGCTGGCCCGCGCCGTGGTCGAGGTGGCGCGCGCGATGGGCCGGGGCACCGTCGCCGAGGGCGTGGAGACCGCGGAGCAGTTCCACGTGCTGCGCGGGCTCGGGGTGAACGCGTTCCAGGGCTGGCTGTTCGCCCGCTCGCTGCGGCCGGAGGACCTGCACCGGGTGCTGCGCGGGGGCGGCCTGCCGACCCCGGCCACGGCCGCCGGTGGACCGCCGGACGCGGTGGTCTAGCGGACGAAGGCGCTGTGCCCGGTGATGTCCTTGCCCACGATCAGCGTGTTCATCTCCCGGGTGCCCTCGAACGAGAACATCGCCTCGGCGTCGGCGAGGTAGCGGGCGATGCCGTTGGCCACGATCACGCCGTTGCCCCCGACGAGCTGGCGCGACCAGGCGACCGTCTCGCGCATCCGGCTCGCGCAGAACTCCTTGGTCAGCGACGAGTGCGCGTCCGAGCCCCTGCCCTCGTCGAGCAGCTGGGAGTTGCGCACCGCCATCCCGAGCGAGGCGGACACGTTGCCCAGCATCCTGACCAGCAGGTCCTGCATCATCTGGAAGCCCGCGATCGGGCGGCCGAACTGCTCGCGCTCGCGCGAGTAGGACAGCGCCAGCTCGTAGGCGGCCATCTGCACCCCGACCGCACCCCAGGACGCGTTCGCCCGGGTGCGTTGCAGCACGGCCCCGGCGTCGGCGAACGTGCCGGTGCCCCCGGAGAGCCGGTGCGACTCCGGGACCCGCACCTGGTCGAGCAGGATGTCGGCGCTCTGCACGATCCGCAGCGCCGTCTTGCCCTCGATCTTGGTGGTGGCCAGGCCCGGGGTCCCGCGTTCCACGACGAACCCGCGCACCGCGCCGTCGGCCTGCGGGTCGGTGTCGCGCGCCCAGATCACGATCAGGTCGGCGAAGGTGGCGTTGCCGATCCAGCGCTTCTCGCCGTCGAGGACCCACTCGTCGCCGTGGCGGGTCGCGGTCGTCTCCATGCCGCCGGCCACGTCCGAGCCGCCGTGCGGCTCGGTCAGCCCGAACGCGCCGATCTGCTCCATCCGCGCCATCGGCGGCAGCCAGCGGCGGCGCTGCTCGGGGGTGCCGCAGGCCGACACCGAGCCCATCGCCAGGCCCGTGTGCACGCCGTAGAAGCTGTTCACCGACGGGTCCACGCGGCAGATCTCGGCGTGCAGGAAGCCCAGGAACAGCCGGCGCGCGGGCGGGTCGGCGTACCCGGCGCCGGCCAGTCCGAGCCCGGCGAAACCGGTGATCAGCTGGTGCGGGAACTCGTCGCGCTGCCATGCCTGCTCCACGACCGGGGCCACCTCGGCGGCCAGGAACTCCCGGACCCGGCGCAGCTGCGCGCGCTCGTCGGCGGTGAGCAGGTCGGCGTAGTGGAAGTAGTCCGCGACGTGCGGGGCGTCCGGGTCCAGGTCCAGGTGCGGTCGGGGCAGGGCGGAGTGCTCGGTCGGCATCGCCTCACTGTCGTCGCGACCGGGCGACCGCGCACGCCGTGACCGCGCGGAGCCGCCCCGTCGCCCGGCGGCCGTATCGTGGCGCGGGTGGACCACCGTGGAGGACCGCGCTGACCGCGGAGATCGTCGGATCGGTGGCGTCGCTGCACCGGTACCCGGTGAAGTCGATGCTGGGCGAGGACCTCGACGTGCTCGAGCTGGACGGGTACGGCGTGGTCGGGGACCGGGGGCTGGCGTTGCTCGACACCGCCACCGGGCGGGTGGCCACGGCCAAGCAGCCGCGCTGGTACCGGGACCTGCTGCGGTGCCGTGCCGCGTCCGGGCGCGACGGCGTCACCGTCACCCTGCCGGACGGCCGTGACCTGCCCGCGGGTGCGGCCGACGGCGCGCTGTCGGCACTGCTCGGCCGCGACGTCGCGATGGCGGCCGAGCGGGCCGAGGGCGCGACGGTGGAGCGCCCGGACCCGGAGGACGTGCTGGCCGAGGGCCTCGACGCGGACGTCGGCGTCGCGATCCTGGAGATCGCCCAGGGCGCGCCGGGCGGACGGTTCGTGGACCACTCGCCGATCCACCTGATCACCACCGCGACGCTCGACGCCCTGGGCGTGGAGGCGCTGCGCTACCGGCCGAACCTGGTGGTCGCCACCCCGCCCGGGCACCCGCCGTTCTCCGAGAACGAGTGGGTCGGCCGGGAGTTCGGGGTCGGCGACGTCCGCCTGGCCGGCGTGCTGCCCACCCCGCGCTGCTCGGTGCCGACCCTCGAGCACGGGGACCTGCCGCGCTCACCGCAGTCCCTGCGGCCGCTGACGACGCGGAACCGGGTCGAGGTGGAGGGCTTCGGCGTGCTGCCGTGCGCCGGCCTCTACGCCCGCGTGCTCACGGGCGGCACCGTCCGGACCGGGGACGCCGTCTCCGACCGGCCCGCGTGAGGACGGGCCACCGGGGGACGCGTCGATGCTCAGAACAGCCGCTGCTGGACGTCGGTCACCAGCAGGGCCAGGAACAACACCGACGAGACGCCGAGCACCGCGTTCGACAGCCAGCCGGACCGGCCCTGGGGCACCACCCGCTTCGTGTTCAGCAGGAGCAGCAGCGTGATGGCCAGGAACGGCATGAAGAACGAGCCCAGCACGCCGTAGACCAGGGTCAGCCCGAACGGCTTGTCGAACAGCAGCAGCAGCATCGGCGGGAACGTCAGCCACAGCAGGTAGCCGCGGAACGGCAGGCTCTTCTCGGCCGCGCGAGCCTCGTAGGCGCTCGGACGGCCCGGCCCGTCGCCGACCCGTTCCACGACCTCACCGGCGACGACCGCGTTCGGGGTGCTCGCGTCCGCGCCGATGTCGGCCTTCGCGCCGTGCGGCAGCCGGATCGCCCGGGTCCAGTCGGTGAACAGCAGCGAGACGCCGTTCCAGACCCCCAGCAACGACGTCAGCGTGACGGCCAGGAAGCCGACCAGGAACAGCACCCGGGCCCACTGCCCGTACAGCTCGCCGAGGCGGTTGCCCAGCACCAGCAGGCCGGAGTCGGACTCGGTGAGGTCCTGCCCGAGCAGGATGGTCGACCCGACGACCAGCATCGACACCACGAAGACGCCGGTCATGATGTAGCCGACGGCGTTGTCCAGGCGCATCATCGACAGCCAGCGCGGGCCCTTCCAGCCCTTGGCGAAGAGCCAGTAGCCGTAGGAGGCCATCGTGATCGTGCCGCCGACGCCGCCGATCAGCCCCAGCACGTAGACCGTCGACCCGGAGGGCAGGCGCGGGACCAGGCCGGAGGACAGCGCGCCCAGGTCCGGGCCGACCAGCACCGCGATCGAGACCACCGAGACGAACTTGATCAGGACCAGGACGGTCATGAACTTCTCGAACACCGCGTAGCGCTGGGTCCAGACCAGGGCCACGCCCAGCACGCCGGCGATCATCGCCCAGTACCGCACCGACAGGCCGCCGAACAGCGCGTTGAGCGGGAGCCCGACCGCCGACATCGCGGTGGCGCCGTAGACGAAGCCCCAGATCACGATGTAGACGCCGAAGAAGGCGGTCGCCCAGTAGCCCAGCCGCCGCCAGCCGTCGAGCATCGTGGCGCCCGAGGCGAGGTGCCAGCGCCCGACGCCCTCGCCGAGTGCGAGCTTGACCAGCGTGCCGACCAGCGCGGCCCACAGCAGCACGGTGCCGAAGCTCGCCCCGGCCACCATCGTCGCGACGAGGTCGCCGGCGCCGACGCCGGTCGCGGCGGCCAGCAGCCCGGGCCCGATCGCGCGGATCTTCGCCGACCCCTGCGGCGGGAGCAGCTCGGTCTGCTCGGACGTGGCCATCGGCGGCGCTCCGTTCGTGGCTGCCTACCCGGCCCGGGAGCGGACCGACTCCTGGTGCACCGTATGTGAGGATCGGGCGCGGTCCAAGGATCGCGACCACGCGCGGGGGCATCACGCCCGGTGGCGTGTCCCGCAGCGGAGGGTCACCATGGTGGTGGGCACGAAACGCTAGGTTTCCCCGGTGCGCAGCCGTCGCGCCGGGTCCCCCCGCGACGCGCGCGAGACACGACGCAGGGAGTGGCATGGCGAACATCGACGAGGTCCGGGCCGGCATCGGCCAGGCCAACCAGAAGGCCTCGGAGAGCCTGGGCGCGCTGCGCCAGGCGAAGCTGAGCATCCAGGAGGCCCGGTCGATGCTCGACCAGGCGGTCGAGGGCAGCACCCAGGCCGACGTCGACGAGGCACGTGCCTACTACGCCGACGCCGCGGAGAAGGTCGACGACGTGGAGAAGGCCGTCTACGCCGCGACCCAGGCCTCCGACGAGATCGCCACCAGGCTGTGACCTCGGTCGGCGACCTCCGGGCGGCCCTGGCCGCGGTGTCCGAACGCACCGCGCACGCCCAGGGCCAGGTCGAGCTCGCCCGCGGGCGCCTCGACGAGGTCGCCCGGATCCTCGCCGAGCTGAGCCCGGGCAGCCACGAGGCGTTGCCCCGCGACGAGGTCGACCGGGCCCGTCGCGAGCTCGACGACCTGCGCGCGGTGATCGCCGCGGCGGCCGCCGCCGTCACCGACCTCGGAAACCGGCTGTAGGCGCGCCGTGGCCAGACGTCCGGGGCGCAAGGAGCGCATCCGCACCGCGTTCGACCGGTTCCACGCGGCCGCGTCGTCGGCGCTCGGCGCCGCCGAGGCGAACCAGGACCGGGCGGCGCGCGCGCACGCCGAGACGATGGCCGCGCTGTGGCTGCGCGACGTCGGCATCGACGCCGCGCGCCGCGACCCCGGGCTGCTGCGGGTCCTGGGCAACCCCGCGTTCGCCGGGCCGGGCGCCCGCGCCCAGGCCGACCGGGACGAGGTGTTCACCGACTGGCAGGGCGGCTCGCCGGAGCTGCTCTCCGAGCTGGTCCGCGCCGCCGCGCCCGGCTCGGCGGGCCTCCCGGCGGACCGCTGGCTGGGCACCCCGGGCCGGCTCGAGGCGACCGGGCCGGTGCCCGGGCTGTGGCACGTGGGGACCGGGTCGGTGGAGGGCGGCGACCCGTTCCCGGTCGGGGTGCCGCTGCTCGACGAGTCGCACCTGCAGATCACCTCGACGCCCGGCACCCGGGACGAGGCGGAGGCGCTGGTCGAGTCGCTGCTGATGCGGGTGCTCTCGCACTTCCGCCCGGGCGTGGTCGGCGTGCACGTGTGGGACGTGGGGCGCTTCACCGGTGCGCTGCCCGGGCTCTACCCGCTGACCCGTTCCGGCCTGCTCACCGTGCACGACCCGGCGCAGCTCGGGCACCTGCTCGGGCAGCTCTCCGAGCGGATCCGGCGGGTGCACACCCGGGTGCTGTCGGCGGGGCACCCCTCGCTGCGCTCGCTGGCCGAGCAGACCGGGGCGCGCCCGGAGCCGTGGCTGCTCGCGGTGCTGGCCGGCAACCGGCAGGCACTGTCCGAACAGGAGCACCGCCAGCTGCAGCGCGTCGCGCGCGGCGGGGCCGCGTGCGGGGTCGCGCTGGTGCTGCTCGACGTGCCGATCGCACTCGGCGCGTCGGTGGAGACGATCGACCTGACCGACCCCGAGGACGCCGACGCCGGCCGGATGCCGGCCCGCCCGCGGGTACGGACGTCGATGACCGGGCCACACGTGCAGGTCACGCCCGACCCACCGGTCCCCGCGGGCGACGTCGCGCGGGCCTGCGACGTGCTGGTGGACGAGCACGAGCGCTGGCGCGGGCGCCTGGGTGCGTTCGCGGACCTGCTCCCCGGCGCCGGGTCCCGGGGCAGCTGGTCCTCGGCGGGCGGTCTCTACGCCCCGATCGGGTTCGAGGACGGCATTCCGGTCGGGCTCACCCTCGACGACGCGTCCCCGCACGCGCTGGTCGGCGGGCCCAGCGGCTCGGGCAAGACGAACCTGCTGCTGGCCTGGATCAGCTCGCTGGCCGCGCACTACCCGCCCGCCGAGGCCGAGCTCTACCTGCTCGACTTCAAGGAGGGGGTCTCGTTCGCCCAGTTCGCGCCGGACCAGCGCGACACCGGGGCGCTGCGCGAGGGATGGCTGCCGCACGCCCGGCTGATCGGCGTCAACATCAACACCGACCGCGAGTTCGGGCTCGCGCTGCTGCGCCACCTGTCCGAGGAGATGCGCCGCCGCGCCGAGGCGGCCAAGCGGTACGGCGTCACCAAGCTCGCCGAGCTGCGCGAGGCGGTGGCCGAGGCCGGGGTCGGGGGCCCGGATGCGCACTGGCCGCGGATCGTGGCGGTGGTCGACGAGTTCCAGTTCCTGTTCGCCGAGCGCGACGCCGTCACCACGGAGGCGACGTCGCTGCTCGAGGACGTGGCCCGGCGCGGCCGCTCGCAGGGGATCCACCTCGTGTTCGCCAGCCAGGACGTGTCGGGTATCGAGGCGTTCTGGGGCCGCCCGGCGATCTTCGAGCAGTTCGTGCTGCGGATCGCGCTGCCCCGGGCCCGGCGGGTGCTGGCCAACCTCAACGACGCCGCGATGGAGCTGCCGCGCTGGCACGCCGTGGTCAACCACGAGTCCGGTGTCGCGCACGGCAACCAGGTCGTGTCGATCCCGGAGGCGGGCGGCACGGTGGTCCGGCAGGTGCAGGAGGACGCGTTCGCGGCCTTCCCCCCGGACCCCGGGACCGCGCCGGTCGTGTTCGACGGCGCCCGCGCCCCCACCCACGACGACCTGGTCGCCGCGATGGACCGGACCGGTCCGCCGCAGGCCCTGGTCGGGCAGCGGATCGACGTCGCCGGCAGCCCGGCGACGGTCGGGCTCCCGGCCGCGCCCGGGCGCAACCTGGGTGTGCTCGGTGTCGCCGCGCCGCCGGCCACGCGGATGCTGTGCTCGGCGGCGGCGTCGCTGGGCGAGCAGCTCGACGACGCCCGGTTCGTGCTGGTGTCGCTGGTGGAGGAGGCCGCGGGACCGGTGGACGACCTGGCCGGCGTGCTGGGACGCGGGCACCAGGTGGAGAAGGTCGGGCTCGACGGGTTCGCCGACCGGGTCACCGAGCTGACGGCGGAGGTGGACCGGCGGCACACCGGCGGTGAGCGCGACGCCGTGGTCGTGGTGGTGTTCGGGGTGGACGCCGCGGACGCGGTGCTCGACCGCGCCGGCACCGAGGCGCTGCGGCGCCTGGTGCACTACGGGCCGGAGACCGGCATGCACGTGCTCGGCTGGTGGCGCAGCGTGGCACGGCTCAAGACCCTGCTCACCGGCCTCGGCGTCGGCCTCGACGACCTCGGCGCGTGGGTGGCGCTGGACGTGCTGGGCGGCGAGCTGGGCCCGCTGGTGTCCGGCCCGGCGCCGTCCTGGTCGCCGACGCCGGGGCGCGGGTTGTTCCTCGACCGT
>CBIHNM010000109.1:0-13375 GCA_966211265.1 uncultured Pseudonocardia sp. | reverse complement strand
CCCGGGTCGGGCCCCGCCCCGGCGCCCCCCCGGGCGGCGTCGCGGACCTCGGCCAGCGCGGCCCGGTGCGCCTCCTCGGCGCGCTCGGTCGCGGCGATGGCCGCCCGCAGCGCGTCGGCGAGGGCGTCCAGGTCGCGGGCACGGTCGGCGGGCAGGTGCACCGCGGCCAGGCGCTGGGACGCCGAGCGCCCGTCCTCGGCGACGAGCCCGGCCAGCGACGCCTCGGCCCGGTGCCCGAGCTCGGCCGCCTCGGCCCGCAGCGCGGCCGCCCGCTCGGCGTCGGCGGCGCGTGCCTGCGCAGCGGAGTCGAGCTCGCGCACCCGCGGCGCGTCGGCGACGAGGCGGTCGTCGACGTCCAGGCCGCAACGGCGTTCGCGCAGGTGCTCGGCCCGCTCCCGGTGCTGGGCCAGCTCGTCGGAGGCGGTGTCGAGCTCGGCCGAGGCGAGCTCGAACTCGGTGAGCCGCCCGGCGTCGAGCACGACCCCGGACTCCTCCAGTGCGCGGCGCTCGGCGCGCAGCCCGGCCAGCACGCGGGCCGGCTCGTGCCCGCGGACGGCCTGCCGGGCGCGGTCGCTCCCGGTCGCCGCCACCGAGCGGGACCGGGCCAGCTCGGTGGCCCGCCGTTCGAGGCGTCCGATCTCCTCGACCAGCGCGGTGACCTCGCCGGCCCTGGCCATCTGCTCGCCGGCGGCGGTCTCGGTCTGTTCGTAGCGGCCCATCGCGGCCCGGACCTCGACCGACTTGTTGCCCTTGTGGTCCTTGAACAGCTTGTCGGCCTCGCCGTCCAGTGCGCCGACGACGGCGCGGACGTCACGCCCGCTGCGGGCGGTGAACACGAGCTCGGCCAGGTCCCCGCCGCCGGCACAGAGCCGCCGTCCGCCCTCGCGCAGCTCGGAGTGGCCCAGGCCGAAGCCCTGCCGCCAGCGCTTGCGGGCCTCCGCACCGCCGGGGCCCCACGGCGGGTCGTAGGGGACGTCCGGCTCGTCCTCGCCGGAGGAGAACAGCCCGCGGGTGGTCCGCCGGACCGTCACCTCACGTCCGTCGCACTCGGTGCGCGCGGCGATCGCGAGCCGCGCCGGGCTGAACGCCCAGGCGTTGCGCACCGGGCGCGGCATCCCCCACAGCAGGTCCGTGAGCGCGTCGAGCAGCGTCGTCTTGCCGGCCTCGTTCGGGCCGGTGACGATCGTCAGGCCGGGCCCCAGGGCCAGCTCACGGTTCTCGTACCCGCCGTAGCGCTGCAGTGTCAGCGACCGGATCAGCACGCGGTGTCCTCACCGCCGGCACCGGCGAGCTGGGCCAGCAGCGCCTGCTCGGCCTGCCGGGCCAGGGACTCCAGCCGGTCGTCGTCGCGCAGGTCCAGCAGGCCCGCCTCGCGCAGCCGGCGCCCGATCTCGCGTTCCAGCGGGGCGGCCAGCTCGCGGACCCGCTCGGGGTCGGAGACCAGCCCGGACGCGGCCGCGGCCACCGCCCCGGTCAGTTCCGGGTCCACGGTGAGCGCGCCGGCCGGGGGCCTGGTCCGGTTGCGGATCTTCTCCACCACCGCACCGGCCTTGGCGGCCAGCAGCTCGATCTCCGAACGCAGCCACTCCGCCTCGACCAGGGCCGGCGCCGCCGCGGTGGCGCCGGTGAGCGTCACCTGCACGACCACCGCCCGCGGCGCGGCCTGCACGCACCGCTCGCGCACGGCGACCTCGACCGCGTCCAGGACCTCGTCGGCGTCGCGGCAGTCCTCGGTCGCGACCTCGACCAGCTCCCAGCGGGCGACGTCGAGGGTCAGCGGCGTGAGCCGGGCCCGCTCACCGGGCTCCACGTCGACGACCAGGGCGCCCTTCGCGCCGGTCTCGCGCGGGTGGCGACCCTGCAGGTTGCCGGAGAACGCGGCCACGTGCGGCCCGTCGCAGACGGTCCGCTGCTCGTGGATGTGGCCGAGCGCGAAGTACTCGTAGCCGCAGCCGGACAGGTCCTCCGGGCGGCACGGCGCGTAGGTGTCGTGGCGGGAGTCACCCTGCACCGAGGTGTGCAGCATCCCGGCGTTGACCAGCCCCCGGATCCGGTCCGGATAGGCCGGGACCAGGTTCTCCAGCACCGCGCGGCGGGCGAAGCCCTGCCCGTGCACGGCCAGGCCCAGGTCGTCGAGCACCACCGTCTCCGGCTCGTCGACCGAGAGCCGGTGGGTGTTCGGCGGCAGCCGCAGCGACCGGGTGATCTCGGACTCGGCGTCGTGGTTGCCGTTGATCAGGAACACCGGGACGCCCTCGTCGTGCAGCCGGGAGAGCTGGCGGACGAAGAACGCGCCGGTCGCGTAGTCGCGCCAGTCGCCGTCGTAGACGTCACCGGCCAGCAGCAGCGCGTCCGCCCGCCGGGCGATCACCTCGTCGACCAGGTTCTCGCAGGCCCGACGGGTCGCGGAGCGCAGCGTGTCGGCCAGCTCCGAGTCGCCGAGACGGGCCAGCCCGCGCAGCGGGCTGTCCAGGTGCAGGTCGGCCGCGTGCACGAGTCGCATCAGCCGCCTCCAGACGTGGCACGGGGTAATGACACTGCTGTAAGTCTCGCCGGAGAGGGTATACCGCGGGTCCGACGGTTCCGCCGTCGTGCGCAAGACCACGCCGTGATGGCACGGCGTCAAGGCCTGAAGTGTGTCAGCCTGAGACACGGCCATGGTGTCCCGCCCGCTCACCGCACGACAGTGCGGGCAGGGACCCCGCGCGGACACCGGCTTCGCGCGCTCACGATCTGGAGGTGTTCGCGATGCTGCTGCTCTGCGAACGGTGCTACGGACCGATCGACCCGGAGCACGAGGAGTTCTACCGCCTCGGACACGTCTCGCACGCCGAGCCGTCCGGCCACGTCGTGTTCGACTACGCCACGGTGCACACCGAGCTCTGCGGACCGGCCGTGGCCTACGTCGGCGGGCCCGGACGTCGGAGCGCTGCATGAGGACGCTGGTCTGCGAACGGTGCTGGTCGGAGATCGACCGCGCCAGCGAGCCGCTGCGGCTGATCCCGCACCGGGTGCCCGACGTCGCCGACGGCGGGGTCCGTCGCCTGCACGCCGCGGTGCACGCGCGGGCCTGCACCCGGCCCGACACCGGCGAGTGGAACCCGGTCCGGCGCGGGGTCGCCCCCGCCGCCCTGCACTGGGCCAACGAGCAGGCCGACCACCGCTGACCCGCCCGCGGCCCGGGCGGCGCACTACCGGCCGGCGTCGTCCTCGAAGACGTCCGGGACGCCGTCGCCGTCCGCGTCGACCGCCTCCGCCGCGGTGATCCGCCGGTGGTGGGCGTTGCGCAGCCGCAGCACCACGGTGGCGAGGGCGGCCGAGACCAACGACCCCAGCAGGACCCCGATCTTGACGTGGTCGTCCTGCGGCGTACCCGTGCCGAAGGCCAGCTCCCCGATCAGCAGCGACACGGTGAACCCGATCCCGGCCAGCAGCGAGAGCCCGACGACGTCCCACCAGCCCAGCTCGTCGGCGAGCCGGGCGCGGGTGAACCGCTGCACCGCCCACGTCGCGCCCAGGACGCCGATCGCCTTGCCGGCCACCAGGCCGCCGATGATCCCCAGCGTGATGGTGTCGCTCAGCGCGGCCCCGAGCCCGCCCCCGTCGACGACCGAGACACCGGCGGCGAAGAACGCGAAGACCGGGACCGCGAACCCGGCCGAGAGCGGGCGCCAGCGGTGCTCGAAGTGCTCGGCCAGACCGGGGCCGGGCCCCTCGGAGCGGCGGATCACCGGCACCGCGAAGCCGAGCAGCACCCCGGCCACCGTGGCGTGCACCCCGGACTCGTGCACCAGCACCCAGGTCGCGATCGCGAGCGGCAGCAGCAGCCACCAGGAGCGCACCCGGCGCTGCACGAGCAGCGCGAACAGGGCGAGCGGCACGACCGACAGCAGCAGCGGGACCACGGCCAGGTCGTCGGTGTAGAAGACCGCGATGATCGTGATCGCCAGCAGGTCGTCGACCACGGCCAGCGTCAGCAGGAACGTGCGCAGCGCGGCCGGCAGGCTCGCGCCGATCACCGCCAGCACGGCGAGCGCGAACGCGATGTCGGTCGCGGTCGGGATCGCCCAGCCCGACCCGGCGCCCGGGGTGGACAGGTTGACCGCGGTGTAGATCAGGGCCGGGATCGCCATGCCGCCGACGGCGGCGGCCACCGGGAGCACCGCCCGCCGGGGGTCGCGCAGGTCCCCGGCCACGAACTCGCGCTTGAGCTCCAGCCCGGCGACGAAGAAGAACAGTGCCAGGAGCCCGTCCGCAGCCCAGGTGGACAGCGACAGGTCCAGCCCCAGCGAGGCCGGGCCGAGCGTGAACCCGCCGAGCGCGGTGTAGGCCTCGCGCCACGGGGAGTTCGCCCAGACCAGCGCCAGCGCGGCCGCGACCACGAGCAACCCGCCGCCGACCGTCTCGGTCCGCAGGACGTCACCGACCCGCGAGACCTCCCGCCAGGATCCGCGGGCGAACAGGCGGGACGGGGTGGACGGTGTGGGGCTCACGCGGCTCCTCGGGTGGGGTCCGGACACGACGGGACGACCGCCGACCAGACTTCCCGGCACACCACCGACCATGCTAGCCGCCCCGGCCCGCCATCCGGGGCCCCCGGCCGGGTGCGTTCGCACACGTCGGTGACCGTCCGCCCGGCTGCGCCCACGCTCGCCGGCACCGGCCCGGGGCGTCTCAGCGCCGCGTCGGGGGGCGCAGGCCCGCCGCCCGGGTCGCGAGCTCGCGAACGCGGCCCCAGTCCCCCGCCGCGACCGCCTCGGACGGGGTCAGCCAGGACCCGCCGACACACCCGACGTTGCCGAGCGCGAGGTAGTCCGGAGCCGAGTCGGGGGTGATCCCCCCGGTCGGGCAGAACGCCAGCTCCGGCATCGGACCGGCGACCGCCTTCAGCAACGGCACCCCGCCGGCGGCCTCGGCCGGGAAGAACTTCATCTCGGTCCGCCCGCGCTCGGCGACGGCGAGCATCTCCGAGACCGTGGCGACCCCGGGCAGGTAGGGCAGTCCGGAGTCGTCCATCGCGTCGAGCAGCGACGGCGTGGTCCCGGGGCCGACCAGGAACCGGGCGCCCGCGGCGCGGGACTCGCGGACCTGCAGCGGGGTGCGGATCGTGCCGACGCCGACGACGACGTCGGGGACCTCCTGCGCGATCCGGCGGGTGGCCTCCAGCGCCGACGGGGTCCGCAGCGTCACCTCGATCACCGGCAGACCGCCGGCGAGCAGCGCCCGGGCCAGCGGTACCGCCGTCGCCGGGTCGGAGATCGCCACCACCGGGACGACCGGCGCGAGCGTGAGCAGCGAGCCCGGCGGGCGGGCGGGAACGGTTCCGGTGCGGGTCATCGGCCTCTCCTGCGCGCGGGGTCGCCGGGGCGGTGTCGCGCTCACCGGTCCACCAGCGCGATGCTCGCGCCCCGCTCGGCCGGGCCGACGGCGTCGCGGAACGCCGCGAACAGCTCACGGCCGGTCCCGAACGTCGCCGGGGCGGGCGCGGGGGTCTCCTCGCGGGCGTCGAACTCGTCCGCCTCGACCAGCACCGCGAGGGTGCCGGCCCGGGTGTCCAGGCGGATCACGTCACCGTCGCGGACCCTGCCCAGCGGCCCGCCCCGCGCCGCCTCCGGGGTCACGTGCAGCGCCGCCGGGACCTTCCCGGACGCGCCCGACATCCGCCCGTCGGTGACGACGGCGACCCGGTGCCCGCGGTCCTGCAGCACGCCCAGGGCCGGGGTGAGCTTGTGCAGCTCCGGCATCCCGTTCGCGTGCGGGCCCTGGTGCCGCACGACGGCCACCATGTCGGCGTCGAGCTCGCCGCGGGAGAAGGCCCCGAGCAGCTCGCCCTGGTCGTCGAAGACCCGCGCGGGCGCGGTGACGACCCGGTGGTCGGGCCCGACCGCGGAGGTCTTGACCACGGCCCGGCCGAGGTTGCCCTCCAGCACCCGCAGGCCGCCGTCCGCGGCGAAGGGGTCCGCCACCCCGCGCAGCACGGTCGCATCGAGGCTCTCCGTCGGCCCCTCCCGCCACTCGAGCCCCGGTGAGCGGGGACCGTCGTTCGCACTCGCGAGGAACGGTTCGCGGGTGTAGCGGTGCAGGCCACGTCCGGCGACGGTCTGCACGTCCTCGTGCAGCAGCCCGGCGCCGAGCAGCTCGCGGATCAGCAGCGACATCCCGCCGGCGGCCTGGAAGTGGTTGATGTCGGCGGTGCCGTTGGGGTAGATCCGGGTCAGCAGCGGGACGGCCGCGGACAGCTCGGAGAAGTCGTCCCAGGTCAGCTCGACGCCCGCGGCGGCGGCCATCGCGACCAGGTGCAGGGTGTGGTTGGTGGAGCCGCCGGTGGCCAGCAGCGCGACCACCCCGTTGACGACGGCGCGCTCGTCGACCACCTCGCCCATCGGCGGGGTCGCGGGGTCCAGCGCCCGGCGGGCGGCCTCGTCGGTCAGCGCCTCCCGCAGCGGCGTGCCCGGGTGGACGAAGCTCGCACCCGGCAGGTGCAGGCCCATGACCTCCATCAGCAGCTGGTTGGAGTTCGCGGTGCCGAAGAACGTGCAGGTCCCGGGACCGTGGTAGCTCTTCGACTCGGCCTCGAGCAGCTCCTCGCGCCCGGCCCTGCCCTCGGCGAAGCGCTGGCGGACCCGGGCCTTCTCGGTGTTCGGCAGGCCCGAGGTCATCGGCCCGGCCGGGGCCAGCACGACGGGCAGGTGCCCGAACGACAGCGCCCCGATCACCAGCCCGGGGACGATCTTGTCGCAGACCCCGAGCAGCACCGCGCCGTCGAACATGTCGTGCGAGAGCGCGACGGCGGTCGAGAGGGCGATCACGTCCCGGCTGAACAGCGACAGCTCCATCCCGTCGCGGCCCTGGGTGATGCCGTCGCACATGGCCGGCACGCCGCCGGCGACCTGGGCGACCCCGCCGGCCTCGCGCACGGCCTGCTTGATCCGGGCCGGGAACGTCTCGAAGGGCTGGTGGGCCGAGAGCATGTCGTTGTAGGCGGACACGATCGCGACGTTGCGGGCGGGCGAGGCGGTGAGCGTGGCCTTGTCCGGCCCGCAGCCGGCGACGCCGTGTGCGAGGTTCGCGCAGCCCAGGTCGCCGCGGCTGGGCCCGCCGGGGTCGGCGGCGGCCCGGACGCGGCCGAGGTAGGCGGCGCGGCGGGCGGCGGAGCGGGTGCGGATCCGGTCGGTGACCGCGGCGACGGTCGGGTGCATCTCATCGGGTGTGTCCGGGCGGAGGACGTGCGGGGCGGCGGTCACGCGGCGCGGGTCTCCTGAGGAAGCGGTGGTGTCGAACCGGGCAATGAGCACTTTAGAGCTCTACTTCGGTACTCACAAGGCATTACTGGTTGGGTATCTGCGTTAGCGCAGGTCAAAGACACGTGGTCTACTGGCCGAATGCGAGGACGCACCCCGACCACCGCGCCCGCCACCGCCGGTGAGATCTTCCGGCTGGTCCGCGACGGTGAAGCCGGCACCCGGACCGAGATCGGCCGGGCCACCGGCCTGTCCCGGACCGCCGTCGCGGCGCGGGTGGACCGGCTGCTCGCGGAGGGTCTGGTCACCGAGGTCGTCGGCGCCGCGGCCACCGGCGGACGACCGGCCGCCCGCCTGGTCTTCCACGCCACCGGCGGCACCGTGCTGGCGCTCTCGGTCGGGGTCAGCCGGACCAAGGCCGCGATCTGCGACCTCACCGGCGAGGTGCTCGCCGAGGACGTCCTGGACCTGCCCGCCTCGATCGGGCCCGACAAGCTCCTCGACGCCGCGACCGGGACCCTGGAGGGCCTGCTGGCCACCGCCGGCGCCGCCGAGTCCGGGATCCGCGGGATCGGGCTCTCCATCCCCGGCACCGTCGACGGCGACGCGGGCAGCAGCATCGGCGTCCCGGCCCTGCCCGGCTGGGAGGGCGTGTCGTTGCCCCCGCTGCTCACCGCGCGCTTCCCGGTGCCGGTCCGGGTGGACAACGACGTGAACGTGATGGCGCTGGCCGAGCACGCCGCGCACCCCGGCGTCGACGACCTGCTGATGGTCAAGGTCTCCACCGGCGTCGGCGCGGGCGTGGTGGCCGGTGGCGTGCTGCAGCGCGGGGCCTGGGGTGCGGCCGGCGAGATCGGGCACACCGCGGTGCACGACGGGCCCGGCGTGGGCTGCGGGTGCGGCAACGTGGACTGCCTGGAGGTGCTGGCCAGCGGCGCGGCCCTGGTCCGCGACCTGTCCGCGGCCGGGCGCGAGGTACACGGCATCGCCGACGTCGTCGCGCTGGTCAAGCAGGGCGACCCGGACGCGGTGCGCCTGGTGCGCACGGCCGGGCGACGCCTCGGCGAGGTGCTCGCCGCGGCGGTGAACCTGATCAATCCGGCGGTGGTGACGATCGGCGGTGACCTGGTCGGGGCCTACGACCCGCTGGTCGCCGGGGTCCGCGAGGCGATCTACCGGCAGTCGATGGCCGCGGCGACCCAGGAGCTGCGGATCGAGCCGGGCCTGCTCTCCGGGCGCAGTGGCGTCACCGGCTGCGCGATCCTCGTGCTCGACGAGGTCCTCGCCCCCGCCGCGGTGGACGCCGCGCTCTCCGAGACCTCACCCGCCCCCTCGTGAGTGGCGATGGTCGCCATCGCGACCGGTGCCACTCACAGGGGTGTGCGCAACAGGTCGAAGCGCATCGGGCGGGTCAGGACGAACCCGATCCGCCGGTAGACCCGCAAGGCCTGCTCGTTGGACGCCGCGGCGTGCAGCAGCGGCCGGTCCCCGCGCGCGACGATCCCGGCCGCGACGGCACGCACCAGCCGCTCGGCGAGTCCCTGCCCGCGCGCCGACGGGTCCGTGCACACGGCGCTGATCTCGGTCCGTCCGGGGACCCGCAGCCTCTCGCCGGCCATCGCGACGAGTTCCCCCGCGCGCCGGATGCCCAGGTAGGTACCCAGCTCGGCGGTACGTGGCCCCCACGGCCCCGGCTCGGTGCGCTCCACGAGCTCGCGCATCGCGGTCCGGTCGGAGGGGCCCAGGACGACCGCGTCCGGGTCGGGCACGGCCTCGATGCGCGAGCCGTCCATCTGCACGCCCGCCAGTGCCCGGACGGTCTCCCAGCCCGGCGGCGGGGCCGCGCCCGGCCCGGTCAGCACCAGCGTCTCCCCCGGCCCGGCCAGCGCCGCGAGGTCGGCCCAGTCATGGGCCTCGGGCGCCGCCGGGATCCCCGCGAACGGGGACACCTCGGGGTCGAAACGCACCGCCCGGCCGCGCCGGTCGCCGAAGGCGCGCAACGGCCCGGTGAGTGCGGCGGGGACCGGGTTCACCAGCGGGTCGTCCATGGCCCCGATCATGCCCACCCGGCCGGGCCGCCGTCGCGCGGGTTGCCGGCCGGCGGGCCGGGGCCGGCCCGCCGCTCCGGTAGCGTGACCGCCGTGACTTCCGTGCCGGAAGAAACCGATCGCGACGGGTGGACCGGGCTCGACGGCAGCCTGCTCGCGGTCGCGGTCGAGGTGTTGCGCCACGGCCCGCTGCCGCGCGCGGAGCTGTCCCGCCGCCTGGGCCTGTCCCCCGGCTCGCTGACCCGGCTGACCCGCCCGCTGCTCGACGACGGCCTGCTCGTCGAGGCCGGGCCGCAGCGGCGTCGCAGCACCGGACGCCCGTCGGTACCGCTGGACGTGCGCCCCACCGGCGCCCGCGTCGCCGGCGTCGCGGTCACCGCCGACGAGCTGGTCGCGGTGGTCACCGATCTGCGGGCCGAGGTCCTCGACCGCCGCACGGCGGCGCTGCCCGGGCGGGCCCCGGAGGCGGTGGTGCGCGGCATCGCCGCGGTCGTGGACGCGCTGACCCGCACGCACGGCCCGGTGGTCGGCGTCGGCGTCGGGATCGGCGGGCTGGTCACCGCGCACCGCGACGTCGTGGTCGCACCGTTTTCGGGCTGGGAGACCGCCGTCCCGCTGGCGGGGCTGCTCGGCGCGGCGACCGGCGTCCCGGCCTCGGTGGACAACGACGTGCGCGCGCTCACCGCCGCCGAGCACTGGTTCGGCCCGGGCCGGGGGGTGCACTCGTTCGCGCTGGTCCGGGTCGGCACCGGGGTCGGGGTCGGGCTGGTCGTGCACGACCGGCAGGTCTGCGGTGCGCGCGGGACGGCCGGCGCGGTCGGGCACCTGCCGCTGCGCGACACCGCGGCCGGCGGGCCGTGCGCACTGGGCCATCCCGGCTGCGCCGAGGCCGTCCTGGGGACCGCCGGGAGGGCCGCCGCGGCCGCGGCACGCCTGGGCCGACCGGTGACCCACGCCGGGCTGCTCGAGCTCGCCGCCGCCGGCGACACCGGTGCCGTCTCCGTGCTCGACGACGCCGCCCGCGGGCTCGCGCTGCTGGTCACCGCCGTGACCGCGCTGGCCGACCCGGAGCTGGTCCTGGTCTGCGACGAGGGCGCCGACCTGCTCGCGGTCTCGCGGGCGGCCTTCGACGCCGAGATCGCCCGGCACGGCCGTCCCGGGATCGACCCGGTCCCGGTGCGGACCGCGTCCTCCGGGGCCACCGACCTGGCCCGCGGGGCCGCCGTCGTCGCCGTGCAGGACCACGTCCGCGCCGGACGCGCCCGTGGCGTGAGCACCCCCGGCCCGGGGCCGGCGCGGCCCCCCGATCACCAGGAGCACCACCGATGACACCCACCGCCACCGCCGTCGCGGCCGAGTTCCGGGCCCGCCACGGGCGCGCGCCGGTGGCCGCCTGGTCCGCACCCGGCCGGGTCAACCTGGTCGGCGAGCACACCGACTACAACGACGGGTTCGTGCTGCCCTTCGCGCTGCCGCAGCGGGCCGTGGTCGCCGCGGCACCGGCGTCGGGGTCCCGCACGACGGTGGCCAGCGCGCAGCAGCCCGACCCGGCCGTGTTCTGCGCCGCCACCGTCGGGCCCGGCGACGTCGCGGGGTGGGCCGGGTACGTCGCCGGGATGTTCTGGGCGTTCCGCGCGGCCGGGTACCGGGTCCCGGAACTCGACCTCGTCCTGGACAGCGACGTGCCGGTCGGGGCCGGGCTGTCGTCGTCGGCGGCGCTGGAGTGCGCGGTCGGGGTCGCGATCGCCGACCTGGGCCGGTCCGACATCGGTCCGACGCCGATGGCGGTGCTGGCCCGGCGGGCGGAGAACGACTTCGTCGGCGCGCCGACCGGCGGGATGGACCAGATGGCCGCGATGCACGGGCGCCCGGAGCGGCTGGTGTTCCTCGACACCCGCGACGACACGATCGAGCTGGTCCCGTTCCCGCTCGCCGAGCACGGGCTGACCCTGCTGGTGATCGACACCCGGGCACCGCACGCGCACGCGGACGGGCGCTACGGCGAGCGACGCGCCGACTGTGCCGCCGCGGCCGCCGCCCTGGGCGTGCCCGCGCTGCGCGACGCCACCCCGGACGCCGTCGCCGCCCTCGGCGAGGACCGGATCCGGCGCCGGGCACGGCACGTCGTCACCGAGAACGACCGGGTCCGCGATGTCGTGGCGCTGCTCTCCGGCGGCGCCGACCCGCGGGCGATCGGACCCGCCCTGGACGCCTCGCACGCCTCGATGCGCGACGACTTCGAGATCACCGTCCCGCACGTCGACGTCGCCGCCGAGATGGCCCGTAAGGCCGGCGCGCACGGTGCCCGGATGACCGGCGGCGGCTTCGGCGGCTGCGTCATCGCCCTCTGCGACGACGCCGACGTCGCGGCCGTGCGCGGTGCCGTCGAGGAGGCCTACGCCGAGCGCGACTGGGCCGCGCCCGCCACGTTCACGGCCACCCCGTCCCGGGGCGCGTCCCGCCTGTCCTGAGCCTCACCGGGTAAGGCCCTTGAAGGGCGTAACTGTACCGGTACAGTACGGAAGAGGCCGATCCGCAGCCCGCGGACCGGTACCCGACCCCGGAGGAGACGGCCCGTGCCGCACCTTCCCGTCATGGAACCGGCCGACATCGTGGTGTTCGGCGGCACCGGCGACCTGGCGATGCGCAAGCTGCTGCCCGCGCTCTACCTGCGGGACCGGGACGGGCAGCTCGACGCCGGCACCCGGATCGTCGCGGTGTCGCGCTCGGGCCTCGACCACGCCGACTACCGCGACAAGGTCGACTCCGAGCTCCGTCGCACGGCCCCGGCCTGGACCGGCTCGGACTACACCGCCGACGAGGTGCACGAGACGTTCCTGCGCCGCCTGCACCACATCACCCTCGACGTCGCCGACGACGACTGGAGCGTGCTCGCGGACCTGCTCGGCCCGCCGAACGGGCGCACCCGCGTGCTCTACCTGGCCTCGGCGCCGACGCTGTTCGGCCGCATCTGCGTGGGCAGCCACGCCCACGGCATCATCGACGAGCGGTCCCGCGTCGTGCTGGAGAAGCCGCTGGGCACCGACCTCGCCTCGGCGAAGGCGATCAACGACGAGGTCGGCTCGGTCTTCTCCGAGGAGCAGATCTACCGGATCGACCACTACCTCGGCAAGGAGACGGTGCAGAACCTGCTGGTGCTGCGCTTCGGCAACTCGCTGTTCGAGCCGTTGTGGAACGCCGGGCAGATCGACCACGTGCAGATCACCGTGGCCGAGTCGATCGGCGTCGGCGGCCGGGCCGACTACTACGACGGCTCCGGCGCGATGCGCGACATGGTGCAGAACCACCTGCTGCAGCTGCTGTGCCTGGTCGCGATGGAGCCCCCGGCCCGGATCGACGGCGAGGGTGTGCGCGACGAGAAGCTCAAGGTGCTGCAGTCGCTCAAGCCGTTGACCGGCCCGGACGTCGTGCGCGACACGGTGCGCGGGCAGTACACCGAGGGCCTGGTCGAGGGCACCGCGGTGCCCGGCTACGGCACCGAGCTGGCCGAGTCCCGCGCGGGCACGCCCGACGAGCTCACCCCGAGCGACACCGAGACCTTCGTCGCGCTGCGCGCCGAGGTCGGCAACTGGCGCTGGGCAGGCGTCCCGTTCTACCTGCGCACGGGCAAGCGCCTGGCCCGGCACGCGTCGGAGATCGTGGTGCAGTTCAAGCCGGTCCCGCACTCGATCTTCCCCGCGTTCGGCGAGGAGATCCCGCCCAACCGCCTGGTCCTGCGGCTGCAGCCGGACGAGGGGGTGCGGCTGCACATGACGGCCAAGCAGCCCGGCCCCGGCGGCATCCGCCCGCACCCGGCCGCGCTGGACCTGAGCTTCGCCCGCACCTTCGGCGACCGGCTCCCGGACGCCTACGAGCGGCTGCTGATGGACGTGCTGCGCGGCAACCCGACGCTGTTCATGCGCCGCGACGAGATCGAGGCCGCCTGGCGCTGGGCCGAGCCGGTGCTCCACACCTGGGCCGAGACCGACCAGAAGCCCCGCCCCTACGCCGCGGGCGGCAACGGCCCCGCCTCGGCCACCCGCCTGATCGAACGCGACGGCCGCGCCTGGCACGAGGACTACTGAC
>CBIHNM010000108.1:0-13406 GCA_966211265.1 uncultured Pseudonocardia sp. | reverse complement strand
ACCACGACCGCCGTCGCCCCGGCCCCCGGCACGCCGCGCACCGTCGCCAGCACCGCCGCCGCCGCGGTCGCCACCACGAGCGCGGCCAGCGGCCCGGCCCAGCGCGCCATCGGGTCGCCGCCGGCCGACTCGCGCACCGACGCCGCGAGGGCGTCGGCGGGGTCGTCGAACACCGGCAGCGGCAACGGGTCCCGGCGCGGTCCCAGGTGCAGCAGCTCGCCGTCGAGCACGCCGAGCCCGGCCAGCGTCGCCTCGACCGGCAGCGGCCCACCGGCCGGTCCGCAGAACCGCCACGGCTGCGGGATCCCGCCCCCGCGTCCCGCGCCGCGCCCGGGTGCCGCTCCGCTCCGGGCGCCCGTCCCGGGCGCCCCCCTCTCGGCGATGAGCTCGAGCACCATCGGGACGAGCTCGGCGACGGCCACGTCGGCCGGCAGCGCGAGGTCGACCCGCCCGCGCGGGGTGAGTACGCCGACCCGGACCCAGAGCCCGGTCGGGGCCGGCACCGGAGCGTGGGACGGGGCGAGCTGCGGTTCGGGCACGGCCTTCACGGCTCCCTGCGTGTGGTACGGGGTGGGTCGGGGTGTTTCGCGAAACCGCCCCGGGGAGCCCGGAGCGGCTGCCAGTATCGGCACATCGGCCCACCTCCCGAGGCCGTTCGGCGGAACTCGTGACGCGGTGCGGGCCGCACCTCGGCGGTGTCAAGGAGCTACATCGATGACCAGCACGGTCGGGGTGCGCAGGCCCCGTCGCACCGTCCCGCGGGCCCCCGGCGGGGAGCTGGTGCTCGAACCGCCGCCCGAGCCGGAACGCGTCGTCCCCAGTGGACTGGTCGGGCGACTGCTGCCCCTGGTGATGGTCGTCGGTTGCCTCGGGTTCGTGCTGCTGCGTCCGAGCGACCCGACGTCCTGGATGTTCGGCGGCATGTTCGCGATCTCCGCGCTCGGCATGCTGGTCGGCGGTGGCGGTGGGCGGGGCGCCGGTGCCCGGACCGCGACGATGGACGAGGACCGCCGCGACTACCTGCGCTACCTCGACGTCCTGTCCCGGCGCGTCGGCGACATCGCCCACGAGCAGCGCGAGGCGCTCGAGACCGTGCACCCGGACCCCGCGGCGTGGCCCGCGGTGCTGGCCGCGGGCCGGATGTGGGAGCGCCGCCCGTCCGACCCGGACTTCGGGCAGCTGCGGGTCGGGGTCGGGCCGCAGCGCCTGGCGACCCGGCTGACCGCGCCGCAGACCGGGCCGGTGGAGAGCCTGGAACCGATCTCGGCGCTCGCGCTGCGGCAGTTCCTGCGCCGGCACTCCCTGGTGCCCGACCTGCCGGTCGCGGTGGACACCCGGGCCAGCTCCACGATCTGGCTCGAACCCTCGCCCGGCGACGACGGCGGCGGGGCCCGCGCCGCGGACCTGGGCCCGGCGCGGGCGCTGGCCCGGGCGATGGTGGCCCACTACGTGCTCTGGCACAGCCCGGCCGACGCGCAGCTCGCCGTCGTCGCGTCCGGGGAGGCGACGGTGCACTGGGAGTGGGCGAAGTGGCTGCCGCACGCCGCGCACCCGCGCCTGACCGACGCCGTCGGTGCGGTGCGGATGCTCACCGGCGACGCCGACGAGGTGCGTCGCTGGTGGGTCGGCGAGGCCGTCGCCGGGCAGCGTCACCTGCTGGTCGTCACCGACGGCGCCGCGACCGGGCCGGGACCGGGGGCGGGCGGGCCCGGGGGGACGGTGCTGCGGGTCGGGGCGCCGCGGGGCCGCCGCGCGGCACCGTCGGTGGTCCGGCTGGCGGTCGGGCCGGACGGGCTGGCCCGGGGCGGGGACACCCGGGCGTCGGCCCGGCTGGGGCGCCCGGACGCGTTCACGGTGGCCGAGGCCCGCGCGCTGGCGCGGCGCCTCGCGCGCTACCGGCCCACCGAGACCCTCGACGGCACCGACGACGAGGGCCCCGCCGGTCCCTCGGGGCTGCCCGAGCTGATCGGGCTCGACGGGCTGTCGCCCGAGCGCGTCGCCGCGCTGCGTGCCCGGCGCCGGCACAGCGAGGCCGACCGGCTGCGCGTCCCGCTCGGGACCGACTCCGCCGGGCGGCCGGTGCTGCTCGACCTGAAGGAGTCCGCGCAGGGAGGCGCCGGCCCGCACGGTCTGTGCATCGGGGCCACCGGGTCGGGCAAGTCCGAGCTGCTGCGCACGCTGGTGCTGGGGCTGGTCGCCACGCACTCCGCCGACGAGCTCAACCTGGTGCTGGTCGACTTCAAGGGCGGTGCGACGTTCCTGGGCTTCGCCGACCTCCCGCACGTCTCCGCGGTGATCACCAACCTGGCCGACGAGCTGACGCTGGTGGACCGGATGGGCGACGCGATCGCCGGCGAGATCACCCGACGCCAGGAACTGCTGCGCTCGGCCGGCAACTTCGTCGGCGTCGCCGACTACGAGGCCGCCCGCCGCGGCGGCGCCGACCTGGCCCCGCTGCCGGCGCTGCTGATCGTCGTCGACGAGTTCTCCGAGCTGCTGGCCCAGCGACCGGAGATGATCGACCTGATGGTCACGATCGGCCGGCTCGGACGGTCGCTGGGTCTGCACCTGCTGCTGGCCTCGCAGCGCCTGGACGAGGGCAGGCTGCGCGGGCTGGAGTCGCACCTGTCCTACCGGATCGCGCTGCGCACGTTCTCCGCCGCCGAGTCCCGCGCCGTGCTCGGGGTGCCCGACGCCCACCAGCTCCCGCCGACGCCCGGCGCGGCGTTCCTGTCCGCGGGCACCGACGAGCTGCTGCGCCTGCGGGCGGCCTACGTGTCCGGGCCGCCGCCGGCGGCGACCCCGAGCCAGGCCGCGGCCGGGGCGGCGCGCCGCCGCGCCCGGCCGTTCCACGCGCGCCCGGTCCTCGACCTCCCCGCCCCGGGCCCGGCCCCCGGACCCGCCGCCGCGGAGGCGGCACGGATCCCGGCCCCCGCGGCCGCGTCCGTGCTCGAGCTGGTGGTCGCCGCGGTGAGCGGGCCCGGGCCGCGGGCGCACCGGGTGTGGCTGCCGCCGCTGGACACCCCGCCGGTGCTCACCGAGGTGCTCGGTGCGGCGACGCCGGTGCCGGGTCGCGGGCTCGGGGCGTCCGGCCCGGTCGGGCGGCTGTCCGCCCCGATCGGGCTGGTGGACCGGCCCTACCTGCAGCGCCGCGACCCGCTGGTGCTGGACCTGTCCGGTGCGGCCGGGCACCTGGCCGTGGTCGGGGGTCCGCGGTCGGGCAAGTCGACGGCGCTGCGCACGGTCGTGCTCGCGCTGGCGCTGACCCACACCCCGCACGAGCTGGGCTGTCACGTCCTGGACTTCGGCGGCGGCGTGCTCGGGCCGCTGGCCGGGCTGCCGCACGTCGGGACGGTCGCCGACCGGCAGCAACCGGACCTGGTGCGCCGCACGCTCGCCGAGTTCGGCGCCGTGCTCGACCGGCGCGAGCGGTGCTTCCGCGAGGCCGGGGTGGGGTCGGTGGAGGAGTTCCGGGCCCGGCGCGCGGCCGGGGAGTTCCCCGACGAGCCGGCCACCGACCTGCTGCTGGTCGTGGACGGCTACCTCTCGCTGCGCACCGAGTTCGCCGACCTGGAGGACCGGCTGACCGCCCTGGCCGGGCACGGCCTGTCCTACGGAGTGCACCTGGCCGTCTCGGCCGGGCGGTGGAGCGAGATCCGGGCCGCGGTGAAGGACCTGCTCGGCAGCCGGATCGAGCTGCGCATGGGCGAGCCCTCGGACTCCGAGATCGACCGCCGGCGCGCCGCGGTGGTCCCGGCCCGGCCCGGGCACGGGCTGGCCCCGGACGCCGAGCCCGCGGTGGTCGCCGCCCCGGCGCTGGAGGACGGTGACGCCGCGGCCGCGCTGCGCGCGGTGGCCGCCGCCTGGGACGGGCCGTCGGTGCCGGCGGTGCGGCTGCTGCCGGACCGGATCACCGTCGAGGAGCTGGCGCCGGGGCCGGGGCGGGGGATCCCGATCGGGGTCGACGAGGACCGCCTGGCCACCGTCGAGCTCGACCCGGACGAGCCGCACCTGCTCTGCTTCGCCGACGCCGAGAGCGGCAAGACCGCCCTGCTGCGCACGCTGGCCCGCGGGATCTGTGAGCGCTACACCCCCGAGCAGGCGCGGATCGTGGTCGTCGACCACCGGCGCGGGCTGCTCGGCGCCGTCCCGGACACCCACCTGATCGCCTACGCGAGCACCGCGGCGGCCACCGCGGAGGCGGCGACCGAGATCGCAGGCTCGCTGGGGCGGCGGATGCCCGGACCCGACGTCACCGCCCGCCAGCTGCGCGAACGCTCCTGGTGGTCCGGCCCGGAGGTGTGGCTGCTCGTCGACGACTACGACCTGGTCGCGCCGACCGGCTCGACCGGGCCGCACCCGCTGCTGGCGCTGACCGAGTTCCTGCCGCAGGCCAAGGACGTCGGGCTGCACGTCGTGCTGACCCGGCGCAGCGGCGGCGCGGGGCGGTCGCTGTTCGACCCGGTGCTGGGCCGGCTGCGCGAGCTGGGCGCCCCGGGTCTGGTCGGCAACGGCAGCCCGGACGAGGGGGCGCTGGTCGAGTCGGTGAAGCCCGCTCCGCTGCCGCCGGGTCGCTCGGTGCTGGTGGACCGGCGGCGCGGGGCGCGGCGGGTGCAGCTCGCGTGGCTGCACCCTCACGTGAGGTCCGGGCCCCCCCCGCGCGGGGCCCCGCTAGCGGGGGGGGGGCGGGCACCGCGCCCACCGGGGGGCCCGCCGCCGGGCCCGACGGTCGGCCCGAGCTGGTCGCGCAGCTGCCGGCCGGGACCCCGGTCGGCTCGGCGCTGGCGTCGCTGTACGGGGACGCACCGGTGCCGCTGGTGCTGCTGGTGCACCCGCCGGGGTGGGCCCCGGACGAGGTCGCCTCCGCGGTGGAGGCGCTGCGCGGGCGGGCCGCCGGGGTGCGCCCGGTGCCGGCGCCGCTCGCGGTCCTGGCCGGGCTCGGGGACACCGCGGCGGCGGTGCCGTCCGGTGCGGGGAGGGGCGCGTGCCTGGTCGTCGACGCCGGCGCCTCCGGAACCGACCTGACGGTCGTGGCGGGGGACCGGGCGATGCCCGCGCACCGGGTGGACGTCGGCGGCGACCGGCTCGACGCCGCGCTCGGTGCCGCGCTCGGGCTCGCCCCGGCGCTCGCCCGGCCGGTGCGGGAGGCGTTGTCACTGCGTACCGACGTCGTGCTGCCCGGCGGCCTGCGGTGCGACGCCGCCCGGTGCCGCCGGGTGATCCGCCCGGTGCTGGCCGAGCTGTCCGCCGCCGTGGCCGCGACCGCGCGGCGGTCCCGCGCGGTCACGGTGGTGCTGACCGGTGGCCTGGCCCGGACCCCGCTCCTGGCCGAGCTGCTCGACGACGTCCTCGACGTGCCGGTCCATCTCCTCGACGCCCCGGAGTCCGCGGCCGTCCTGGGCGCGCTGCGGACCGCCGGACGCCCCGACACCGTCGCCGGCCGCACCGATGACCTCACGCCCGCCCGGGGCGGGCCCGGCCCGGCGGCCCGCCGTCGAGGTCACCGGAGCGTCGCACCGCTCGTCGCCGCGCTCGGGATCGCGCTGGCCGCGACCGGCGCGGTGGCCGCCCGCGCCCCGGCGGCGCCCGGCCCGCCGCAGGGCACCGCGCTCGTCCAGTACGGCTACACGACGGTGCTGCCCGCGGGCTGGGAGCACACCGGCGGCCTGCCCGAGCGACGGCGCACGCTGCTCACCCGCGCCGGGTCCCCGGACGGCGCAGAGCTGATCGCGGTCGAGCGCGCCCCGCTGGGCTACGACAGCGCGCTGGAACCGGAGCGGGCCCGCGCCGAGCTGGCCGCCGAGTTCGGGCGGCGGGCGGTGCGGGCGGGCCTGCACGACCTGCGCGAGGACACCGTGGACGGACGCGCGGTGCTGCGCTACCGCCAGGCCGGTCCCGGTCCCGCGGTGGACTGGTTCGTGCTGTTCACCGGCACCGACGAGCTCGTCGTCGGGTGCCGGTACCCGGACGCGCCGGCGGTGGCGCGGGCGTGCGCCGCCGTCGTCGCGTCGGTGCGCCCGGTCGGCTGACCGGCGGGCCTTCCGGGGGCGTCGGGCCGGGGCGTTCGCGGGCGCGAACGGAACGGCCGGAACGGCCTCCGGGCACCCCCGCCCGCTGCGACCGTCCCCGGGCCGGGCGCGACGCACCGTGCCGGGCCCCGAGATCTCCCCTCGTCCGGCGGGAACCGGGGGCGGGAGCAGGACACGACACGAGGACGAGGTGACCGCGATGGCCGGGACGGCCGACGGGTTCGGAACGACGACCGAGGAGATGACACGGGCGGCCCAGCACGTCGAGGCCGTGAACGAGTCCGTGCGGGCCGAGCTGGCCGGGCTGCGCGGGAAGCTGGAGCCGCTGGCCGGTGCCCTCTGGACCGGGCAGGCCTCGATCGAGTTCGCGAAGCTGATGCAGCGCTGGGACACCGACGCGCAGAAGCTCAACGAGGCACTGCGGTCGATCGGCGGCGCGCTCCAGGGCACGGGACGCAACTACGCGCAGCAGGAACAGCAGCAGGCCCAGGGCATGTCCGGCATCGCGTCGGCACTGGGCTGAGGGGAGGACATCGATGAGTAGCGCCGAGATCAAGGTCACGTTCAGTGCGCTGGCGGCCGCGCAGAGCGACGTCAAGGCGACGGCCGGGCGGATCCACACCCAGCTGGAGGACCTGCGACGGTACCTCGCCCCGATGGTCGCCACCTGGACCGGTCAGGCGGCCGAGGGCTACCAGGCCACCCAGCGCAAGTGGGACACCTCCGCGGCCGACCTGACCCAGGTACTGGAGCAGATCGGCGTCGGCCTCGGGCGGGCGAACAACGAGTACCAGGTCACCGAGCAGCGCAACGCGGGTCTCTGGCCCGGCTGAGCGCGGCGCGACCCCCACCCGCGGGGCCGGCCCGCGGACGCGACCGTAGGATGGGCGCTTCGGACGATCAGGCCCGGGCGCCCGCCTGCGGCGTCCGCGGGCCGGCGTCGTCCCCATGGGGGGCCCGTGAGCCTCCCGGGGATCGGCGGGTACGCTTGACACTCGTTGTGCTTGCGGTGGAGACCCGGGATCGAGACCGGTCACCGGCGTCCACCGCGCCGCACGCCGCGAGCGTTCAGCAGAACGACCGCGGTAACACCGGAAGAACGACAGTGACACCAGAGTGGACGCAGCCGACGAGGTCGTTCACCCGCAGCCGAGAACGACGACGAGGTAGATCCGTGCCCACGTACAGCCCCAAGCCCGGCGACATCACCCATGCCTGGCACGTGATCGACGCCAACGACGTGGTGCTCGGTCGGCTCGCCACCCACGCGGCGACCCTGCTGCGCGGAAAGCACAAGCCGACCTACGCCCCGCACATGGACACCGGCGACTTCGTCGTCGTCATCAACGCGGAGAAGGTCGCGATCTCCGGCAACAAGCGCGAGGGCAAGTTCCTCTACCGGCACTCCGGCTACCCGGGTGGTCTGCGGTCGCGCTCGGTCGGTCAGATGATCGAGACGCACCCCGACCGGCTGGTCGAGAAGGCCATCAAGGGCATGCTCCCGAAGAACCGTCTCGGGCGCGCCATGGCCAAGAAGCTGAAGGTCTACGCCGGCCCGTCGCACCCGCACTCGGCGCAGAACCCGCAGCCGTTCGAGATCACCCAGGTCGCCCAGTGACCACTGCCGACAGCAACGAAGAGGGACAGCCCGTGACCAGCCCCGAAACCGGACCCGCCGACGAGGTCGTCGAGCCCGCCGAGGTCGTCGACGCCGTCGAGAGCGAGGGCGTCGAGGCCGAGGCCGTCGAGTCCGAGCTCAGCGCCCCGATCGGCGAGGAGATCGCCGACGTCGACTACTCCATCGGCGGCGACGCCGACGCCGATGCCGGCGCGGTCGCCGCGTCGTCCCCCGTTCTCGGGGACCGCCCGGTGCAGACCGTGGGCCGCCGCAAGGAGGCCATCGTCCGGGTGCGCCTGCTGCCCGGCACCGGCAACTTCACGCTGAACGGGAAGTCCCTCGAGGAGTACTTCCCGAACAAGCTGCACCAGCAGCTGATCAAGGACCCGCTGAACACGGTCGAGAAGGTCGAGCGCTTCGACATCTTCGCGAACCTGCGCGGCGGCGGCACCTCCGGTCAGGCCGGCGCCCTGCGCCTGGCGATCGCCCGTGCCCTGGTCGAGCTGGACTCCGAGGACCGCCCGCCGCTGAAGAAGGCCGGCTTCCTCACCCGTGACGACCGTGCCGTGGAGCGCAAGAAGTACGGCCTCAAGAAGGCCCGCAAGGCGCCCCAGTACTCCAAGCGCTGATCGAAACCCGGATGCGTCGCCTCTTCGGAACCGACGGAGTCCGGGGCCTGGCCAACGGCGAGCTCCTCACACCGGAGTTCGCCGTTGGCGTTTGTGCCTCGGCCGTGCGGACACTGGCCCGCGACGGCGGCCGGCGGCCGGTCGTGCTCGTCGGCCGGGACCCGCGCGCCAGCGGTGAGATGCTCGAGGCCGCGGTCGTCGCCGGCCTCACCTGCGCCGGTGCGGACGCGGTCCGTGTCGGCGTGCTGCCCACCCCCGGCGTGGCACACCTGGTCGCCGAGCTCGACGCCGACTTCGGCGTGATGATCTCCGCCTCGCACAACCCGATGCCCGACAACGGCATCAAGCTGTTCGCGGCCGGGGGACACAAGCTCGACGACGCCGCCGAGGCCGAGGTCGAGCGGGGTCTCGAGAGCGTCGTCGAGCGCCCGACCGGCGCGGCGATCGGGCGGGTGCGCGAGTGCCCGGACGGGCTCTCGCGCTACGTCGAGCACCTGGTGACCACGATCCCGGAGCCGTTGAACGGGCTGCGGGTGGTCGTCGACTGCGCCCACGGCGCGGCGTCGTCCGCGGCCCCCGAGGCCTACCGGCGGGCCGGCGCCGAGGTGGTCGCGCTGCACGCCGACCCGGACGGGCTCAACATCAACGACGGCGTGGGGTCCACCCACCTCGGGCCGCTGCAGGCCGCGGTCGTCGAGTACGGGGCCGACCTCGGCATCGCCCACGACGGCGACGCCGACCGCTGCCTGGCCGTGGACGCCACGGGCCGGGTCGTGGACGGTGACCAGATCATGGCCGTGCTGGCGGTCGCGATGCGCGACGACGGCGAGCTGGCCCGCGACACGCTCGTGGCCACCGTCATGAGCAACCTGGGCCTGCACCTGGCGATGCGCGCGGCCGGGATCACCGTCACCACCACGGCCGTCGGGGACCGCTACGTGCTCGAGGAGCTCCGCGCGGGTGGCTACTCCCTCGGCGGCGAGCAGTCCGGGCACGTCGTGCTGCCCGGGCACGCGACCACCGGCGACGGCCTGCTGACCGCGCTGCGGATCATGTCGCGGATGGCGCGCACCGGGAAGCCGCTGGCCGAGCTGGCCGGGGTGGTCGAGCCGCTGCCGCAGGTGCTGGTCAACGTGACGGTCACCGACAAGGCCGCCGTCGCGGCGTCCGCGGCGGTCGCCGACGCGGTGGCGCGGGCCGAGTCCGAGCTGGGCGACACCGGCCGGGTCCTGCTGCGGCCGTCCGGGACCGAGCAGCTGGTGCGCGTGATGGTGGAGGCCCCCACCGCGGAGACCGCCGAGGCCACCGCCGCGGCGCTGGCCGAGGTCGTCGCGGGCGTCCGCTGAGTTCCCGATCGTGACCGGTTCCGGCCGTCGCCCCGTGGGCGGCGGCCGGTTCGCGTTGGGTACCGGGCGTGCCCGCGGACCTGCATCTCGACCCCGAGGCCCTGCGTCGTGCCGGGCGCGCCGCGGCCCGGATCGCGGGCGCGCTGGACGCTGCCACGCCGCCGTTGCCCTCGGCCGCCGGTCCCGCCGTGGAGCGGGCCCAGCAGGAGATCCGCGACGTCGTGCTCCGGGTGCGGGGCGAGCTGCTCGGGACGGCCTGCGCGGTCTCGGCGGCGGCCGGGCGCGCGGAGGAGGCCGACCGGTCGGCCGCGGCCGGGATGCGCGGCACCGGGGCCCGCGACGCCGACCCGACGCCGGTCCGGCGGCGGTCGATGCCCGACCGGCCGGGTGCGGCGTGACCGGTCCGGCGCCCGGGGCGGACGCCCACGCCGACGCGCTGCGTCGGCTCGTGCACACCCTCGACGACGCCGTCGCCGCGACCGTGGTGCTGGCCGCGGACGTCGCCGCCTCCTGGCAGGACGGCGAGGGAGCGAGCTGGGCGGCCCGGCTGGCGCTGCTCGGGCGTGAGCTGGCCCGCCAGGCCGGCGTGGCGGGCGAGCTGGTGCGGGTGGTCGAGGCGCTCGCCGGGGCCCTCGACGAGGTGGGCGCCGAGGCGGGTGACCGGACGGTCACCCCGGCCGGGCCGGCCTGGACGTGGCCCACGTCCCGGGTACCCGCCGAGGACGCGGCGGGATGGTCGCTGCCCGGGGTGCGGCTCGGCGGGACCGACGGCGGGCGCGCGTCCGAGCGGCGGGGGACGGTCGTCCCGGCGCTGCCGGACCCGCCGGGCTGACCGGCTGCCCAGCGGGCGCAGTGCGGACGGTGCCCGGCCGCGGTCAGCCCTCGGATGCCGGGTCGTGGTCCGGGGTGGGGTCGACCAGGGGAGCGCCCGGGACGTCGCCCTCGGTCAGCACCGAGGCCCGGCTCTCGTCGCACAGGTGCTCGAGCAGGAACGCGGTGACCAGCGCTCGGGTGATCTTGCGGGTCTTGGGCTGGGCCTTGTTCTGGAACAGGACCCCGCTCCAGTGCCGGCCCGCGCAGAAGCCGAGGTGACCGGCCTTGTCCAGGGTGCGCAGCTGCACCGGACGGCCCGCTTCCAGCCCGGCCGCGGCGATCGGCTCGGCGTGCCCGGCCGCGGGTGCCCACGAGTCGAGCTCGGCCGCCAGGTGCAGCGTCGGTGCGGCGATCTGCCTCGCGGCGTCGACGTTCGACGGCGCGACCGTCGACGGCGCGAGCGTCACCACCGCACCCAGGCGCTCCCGGCGGGCCGCGGCGAGCATCGCGGCACCGGCGCCGATCCCGTGCCCGAGAAGGGCCGTGCGCCGGGCGTCGACGCTGATCCGGCCCTCACCCAGGCGGACGCCGCAGACGACGTCGAGCGAGGTCAGCAGGTCCGCCGAGAACCGGCTCACGCTCGGCAGCGGGCCCCGCTGGGTGTTCGGCGCGGCGGCGACGAAGCCCCAGGTCGCGAGGTGGCGCAGCAGCTCGACGTAGCGCGAGGCGGGCTGGAGCCAGTCGTGACCGAGCACGACGGCCGGCAGGCCGAGGCCCTCGACCGGGGTGTAGATGGTCCCGGGCAGCCCGACCAGCCCGAGGTCGCCGATGCGGACCTCGTGCGGGCCCGGGCGTGACAGCACGCCGAGCGCGTCCTTGGCGCCCTTCATCGACGGAGGTCGGGTGAACGTGCTGGTCCGGCTCACGTGCGGCACCGTACCGGGGCCGATCGGCGCCCGCCGCCCGCGGCTCGCCCGGAGCGGTGAATTCCGCCGATCAGCTCGCCCTTACGCTGAGCGTCATGTGTGGCATCGTCGGTTACGTCGGTCATCGCCCCGCACTCGACGTGGTCCTCGCGGGTCTGCGCCGGCTGGAGTACCGCGGGTACGACTCCGCCGGGGTCGCCCTCCCGCACGCCGGTGGGCTGGCGGTCGAGCGCAGGGCGGGCGCGCTGGTGAACCTGGAGGAGCGTCTCGACGAGGTCGGACGGGACACCCTCTCCGGAACCGCCGGGATCGGGCACACCCGCTGGGCCACGCACGGCCCGCCCACCGACCGCAACGCGCACCCGCACCGCAGCGGCCCCGGCGACGCCGGCCGGACGGCCGTCGTGCACAACGGGATCATCGAGAACTACCTCCCGCTGCGTGCCGAGCTGGAGGCCCAGAACATCTGGGCCGAGTCCGACACCGACACCGAGATCGCCGCGCACCTGGTGGCCCTGGCCTACGCCGGACGCGCCGCCGACCCGACCACCAAGGGCGACCTTCCGGCCAGCGTCCGCTCGGTGGCGCTGCGCCTGGAGGGCGCGTTCACGCTGGTCGTCACGCACGCCGACGAGCCGGACATGATCGTCGCCGCGCGCCGGTCCTCGCCGCTGGTGCTGGGCCTGGGCGAGGGCGAGACGTTCCTGGCCTCGGACGTCGCGGCGTTCATCGAGTTCACCCGCAGCGCCGTCGAGCTCGGACAGGACCAGGTCGTCACGATCACCCGGGACGGCTACGACGTCACCGACTTCCGGGGCGAGCCGGTCGAGGTCACCCCGTTCCGGGTCACCTGGGACCTGGCCGCCGCCGAGAAGGGCGGCCACGACTACTTCATGCTCAAGGAGATCGAGGAGCAGCCGACCGCGATCGCCGACACGCTGCGCGGGCACATGGTGGACGGCCGGATCGTGCTCGACGAGCAGCGGCTGACCGACCAGGACCTGCGCGACGTGGACAAGGTGTTCGTCGTCGCCTGCGGCACCGCCTACCACTCCGGGCTGCTGGCCAAGTACGCGATCGAGCACTGGACGCGGCTGCCGGTGGAGATCGAGCTGGCCAGCGAGTTCCGCTACCGGGACCCGGTGCTGGACCGCTCCACGCTGGTGGTGGCGATCTCCCAGTCCGGCGAGACCGCCGACACGCTCGAGGCGCTGCGCCACGCGAAGGACCAGAAGGCGCGCGTGCTGGCGATCTGCAACACCAACGGGGCGCAGATCCCGCGCGAGTCCGACGCGGTCATCTACACCCACGCCGGCCCGGAGATCGGGGTCGCGGCGACCAAGACGTTCACCGCCCAGATCGCGGCGAACTACCTGGTCGGCCTGGCCCTGGCCCAGGCCCGCGGCACCAAGTACCCGGACGAGGTGACCCGCGAGTACCAGGAGCTCGAGGCCGCCCCGCAGGCCGTGGCCACGGTGCTGGAGAGCCTCGGCGAGGCCCGCGCGCTCGGACAGCTGCTGGCCGACTCCAAGGCGGTGCTGTTCCTGGGCCGCCACGTCGGCTACCCGGTGGCCCTCGAAGGCGCGCTCAAGCTCAAGGAGCTCGCCTACATGCACGCCGAGGCGTTCGCCGCGGGCGAGCTCAAGCACGGCCCGATCGCGCTGATCGAGCCGGGGCTGCCGGTGATCGTGGTGATGCCCTCGCCGAAGGGGCGTGCGGTGCTGCACTCCAAGCTGCTGTCCAACATCCAGGAGATCAAGGCCCGCGGCGCCCGCACGGTGGTGCTGGCCGAGGCCGGCGACGAGACGGTCCGGCCGTTCGCCGACCACCTCTTCGAGCTGCCGCCGATCTCCACGCTGCTGCAGCCGCTGGTCGCCACGGTGCCGCTGCAGGTGATCGCGGCCGAGATCGCCCGCGCCCGCGGCTACGACGTGGACAAGCCCCGGAACCTGGCCAAGTCCGTCACGGTGGAGTAGCCCCCACCACCATCTCCGCGACGCGGGGGCAGGCGGGGGGCGCGTGGGGCCGATAGCGTTCGGGCGATG
>CBIHNM010000107.1:0-13438 GCA_966211265.1 uncultured Pseudonocardia sp. | reverse complement strand
ATCGGACGGCTGCGCGCCGCCGGGCTCGTGGTGGACCCCGCCTCGCCCGCGCTGCGGGTCAGCGCGTGCGCCGGGCGTCCGGGCTGCGCGAAGTCCCTCGCCGACGTCCGCGCGCACGCCCGCGCCCTGCTCGACGCCCCCGCGGCCCGCCCGGTGCACGTCGCCGGGTGCGACCGCCGCTGCGGCGCGCCGCACGCCCCGCACGCCGACGCCGTCGCCGTCGACGACGCCCGCTACACCCTCGGCGGCGCGACCGTCACGGTGTCGGCCCTGGCCGAGTCCCTGCACCGACCCGATCCCGAGGAGAGCACCGATGAGCCGCGCCGACGTACACCCGACCGCGGGGGCGGCATGACCACGCCCGGCCACGACTACGTCCGCGACGGGGCCGAGATCTACCGCCGCTCGTTCGCCACGATCCGGGCCGAGGCGGACCTGTCCCGGTTCGACCCGGACATGGCCGACGTCGCCGTGCGGATGATCCACGCCTGCGGCCAGGTCGACCTCGTCGACGACATCGCCGCCTCGGCGGGCGTCGTGCGCGCGGCCCGGGAGGCGCTGCGCGGCGGCGCGCCGATCCTGTGCGACGCGATGATGGTCGCCTCCGGGGTCACCGCGGCCCGGCTGCCGGCCGCCAACGACGTCGTCTGCACGTTGCGCGACGAGCGAGTCCCGCTCTTGGCGGAGAGGTTCACCACGACGCGTTCGGCCGCGGCGCTGGAGCTGTGGCGGGCCCGGATGGGCGGCGCCATCGTCGCGATCGGCAACGCCCCGACCGCGCTGTTCCACCTGCTCGACATGCTCGACGCGGGCGCCCCGCGTCCGGCCGCGGTGATCGGCATCCCGGTCGGTTTCGTCGGCGCGATCGAGTCCAAGGAGGCGCTGGCGCAGCGTCACGACCTGGAGTTCCTCGTCGTGCACGGCCGCCGCGGCGGGTCCGCGATCACCGCCGCCGCCCTGAACGCGCTGGCCCACGAGCAGGAGATCATGGCGTGACCGACGACGCACTCCCTCCCGCGGAGGAGCACGACAGCACCGACGACGCACTCCCTCCCGCGGAGGAGCACGGCAGCACCTCCACGGGAACCCTCTACGGCGTCGGGCTCGGGCCCGGCGACCCGGAGCTGACCACGATCAAGGCCGCCCGCCTGGTGCGCGACGCGGACGTGATCGCCTACCACTCCGCCCGCCACGGCCGGTCGATCGCGCGCCGGATCGCCGAGCCGCACCTGAGCGGCACCGCGGTCGAGGAGGCGCTGGTCTACCCGGTCACCACCGAGACCACCGACCATCCCGGCGGCTACCAGGGCGCGATCGACGAGTTCTACGCCGAGGCCGCCGCCCGCCTGGCCGCGCACCTCGACGCCGGGCGCGACGTCGTCCTGCTCGCCGAGGGCGACCCGCTGTTCTACGGCTCCTACATGCACATGCACAAGCGCCTGGCCGAGCGCTACCGCACCGAGGTGGTGCCGGGCGTGACCTCGATCAGCGCGGCGGCCGCGGCCCTGGGCGCGCCGCTGGTCGAACGCGACGAGGTGCTCACCGTGCTGCCCGGGACGCTGCCCCGCGACGAGCTCGCCCGCCGGCTGCGCGACACCGACTCGGCCGCGATCATGAAGCTGGGCCGCACGTTCACCGGGGTCCGGGACGCGCTGTCCGACGCCGGCCGCCTGGACGGGGCCCGCTACGTCGAGCGGGCCACGATGGACGGGCAGCGCACCGGCGTGCTCTCCGAGGTGGACCCGGGGTCGGTGCCCTACTTCGCGATCGCGCTGCTGCCCGGCGACGTCGCGTCGTCGGTGCCGGTCGACGACGTCGACACCGGGGTCGTCGCCGCCGGCGAGGTGGTCGTCGTCGGGACCGGCCCGGCCGGGCGGGACTGGCTGACCCCGCAGGTCGCGGCCGCGCTGTCCACCTCGGACGACCTCGTGGGCTACGGGCCCTACCTGGACCGGGTACCGCCGAACCCGCGCCAGACCCGGCACGCCTCGGACAACCGGGTGGAGGCGCAGCGGGCCGCGCACGCGCTGGACCTGGCCGCGTCCGGGCGCCGGGTCGCGGTCGTCTCGGCCGGCGACCCGGGGGTGTTCGCGATGGCCGCCGCCGTGCTGGAGGTGGCCTCGGAGCCGAAGTACCGCGACGTGCCGGTGCGGGTCCTGCCGGGGCTGTCCGCGGCCCAGGCCGTGTCGGCCTCGGTCGGTGCCCCGCTCGGGCACGACCACGCGATGATCTCGCTGTCGGACCGGCTCAAGCCGTGGGACGTCGTCGCCGGGCGGCTGGCCGCCGCGGCCGCGGCCGACCTGGCGATCGCGATCTACAACCCGCGGTCG
Source organism: uncultured Pseudonocardia sp. (assembly GCA_966211265.1). Classification (GTDB taxonomy): domain Bacteria; phylum Actinomycetota; class Actinomycetes; order Mycobacteriales; family Pseudonocardiaceae; genus Pseudonocardia. Next base: position 11,108 of record CBIHNM010000107.1, on the reverse strand, counting down.
AAGGCCCGCCCGTGGCAGGTCGGCGCGGCCCGCGACGTGCTGCTGGCCCACCGCGCGCCGGAGACGCCGGTCGTGCTCGGGCGCGACGTCGGCGGCGCCGGGGAGCGGATCACCGTGACCACGCTGGGCGAGCTGGACCCCGAGCAGGTCGACATGCGCACGCTGGTGATCGTCGGGTCGTCGACGACGCAGGTCGTGGAGCGCGCGGGCGGCACCGCCGTGTTCACGCCGCGGCACTACCGGCGCGAGGACACCTGAGCGTCGAGGACCCGGGCGAGCTCGCCGAGGTGGGCCGGGCGCAGGTCGCCGTCGAGCCCGCGCAGGGCGGCGGTGGCCATGCCGGCCGCGCGCCCGGCCTCGAGGCCGGCCGGGGAGTCCTCGACGGCCAGGCAGTCCCGCGCGGCCACGCCCAGGCGGGACGCGCCGAGCAGGAAGGGCTCCGGGTCCGGCTTGCCCCGGGTCACGTCCTCGACCGTGACCAGCATCGGCGGGTCGATCCCCGCCGCGCCGAGGCGGGCCGCGGCCAGGCGCCGGTCGGCGCTGGTCACCACCGCCCACCGCAGCCCGCGCCGGGCCAGGACGGCGAGCAGCTCCCCGGCGCCGCGCGCCGCGGTGACGTCGGCCAGGTCGGTGTACTGCAGCTCGAGCTGGCGACCGGCGGCGACCGCGACCGCCGGCTCGTCGAGGTCGGGGCGCAGCAACCGCACGGTCCCCTCGGCCGGGCGGCCGTGCGCGATCGCGTCCGCGTCGCGCGGGTCGACGCCGTACTCGTGCGCCCACGTCGTCCACGCGCGGGCGACGGCGGCGTCGGAGTCCACCAGCGTGCCGTCCATGTCCAGCAGCACCGCGGCGACCGCGTGCATCCCCCACCCCCGCTGTCGTGACCGTCCCGAGGATAGGCACGATCGTCGGGTGAGCGCCGCGCCCGACACCCCGTTCCTCGCCGTCGACCCGGACGTCCTGGAACGCAACCTCACCGCGGGCGCGACCGGCGCCGCGCGGCGCGGCCTGGCCTGGCGCCCGCACGCGAAGACCCACAAGTGCGTCGAGATCGCACGCCGCCAGCTCGCGCACGGCGCCGCGGGCCTGAGCGTCGCGACGGTCGGCGAGGCGGAGGTGTTCGCCGACGCCGGCTGCACCGACCTGTTCCTCGCCTACCCGGTGTGGGCGTCCGGGACCCGGGCCGCGCGGATCCGGGCGCTGGCCGAGCGGACCGCGCTGCGGGTCGGGATCACCTCGCCCGAGGGTGCCCGCGCGCTGGCCACGGCACTCGGCGGGGCGCCGGCCGGGGTGCTCGTCGAGATCGACAGCGGCCATCACCGCACCGGGGTCGCGCCGGAGGAGGCGGGCGCGCTCGCGCGCGGCGCCGCGGACGCGGGACTGCAGGTGCTCGGGGTCTTCACCTTCCCCGGCCACTCCTACGGGCCCGGCCGCCGCGGACCGGTCGCGGCCGAGGAGTCCGACGCCCTCGCCGCCGCCGCGCGGTCGCTGCGCAGGGCCGGCCTGGACCCGGCCGTGCGCAGCGGGGGCTCGACGCCGACCGAGTCCCTCTCGGAGGGACCGCTCACCGAGATCCGCCCCGGGGTGTCGGCGTTCCACGACGCCCAGCAGGTCGAGCTCGGAGTGGCCGGGTTCGACGACGTCGCGCTCACCGCCGTCGCCACGGTGGTGCACCGCGACGGGCAGCGGATCGTGCTCGACGCCGGCAGCAAGACCCTCGGCGCCGACCGGCCGGACTGGATCAGCGGCGGCGGGCGCCTGCCCGAGCACCCGGACGCGCGGATCGTCGCGCTGTCCGAGCACCACGCGACGGCCGTCCTCCCCGACGGTGTGGCACCACCGGCGCCGGGTGACCGGGTGCGGGTCGTGCCCAACCACGTCTGCACCGCGGTCAACCTCGCCGACGAGCTGCTCGTCGTCTCCGGCGGCGAGGTCGTCGACCTCTGGCCGGTCGACGCCCGCGGCGCCCACTCCTGACACCGACTCCCGGAGGTACCGGCTCGTGCGACGCCCTCCGCGCGGCCACCGGCGGCGCGCCGGGTGAGTGCGACACCAGGGCCGTCGACGGCGCGGCGGGCAGCCGTGGTGTCACGCTCACGCGTCGGGGAGCCCGGACCCGCCGGTCCGGCCCGCCCCGCAGCCGGTGCCCCCGGCGCCCAGCCGGGCGAGCGCGTCGGCGACCGACGTCGCCGGGACGACGCCGCCGGGCAGCGGCGGGCGGTCGATCATCACCACCGGCACGCCGAGCATCCGGGCCGCGGTCAGCTTCGCCTCGGTCGCCGCGCCCCCGCTGTCCTTGGTCACCAGCACGTTCGCCCCGAACCGGCGCAGCACGGCGAGCTCACCCTCGACGGTGAACGGGCCGCGGTCGAGCAGCAGCGCGTGCCGCGCGGGCAGCGGCGGGCCCGGCGCGTCGACCGAGCGGATCAGGAACTCGGCGGCGACACCCGCGAACGCCGCGAGCTCACCGCGCCCGGTCGTCAGGAACACCCGGTCCCCCACCGTCGGGGCGAGCGCGGCGGCCTCGGCCGCGGAGGCGACGCGGTGCCAGCGGTCGCCGGGCCCGGCCGTCCAGCCCGGGCGGCGCAGCACCACCAGCCGCACCCCGGCCTCGGCGCAGGCGGCGGCCGCGTTCGCGGTCATCCCGGCCGCGAACGGGTGCGTGGCGTCCACGACGGCCCCGACCGCCTCGTCGCGCAACCACCGGGCCAGGCCGGACGGGCCGCCGAAGCCCCCGATCCGCACCTCGCCCGAGGGCAGCACGGGGTTGCCGACGCGACCCGCCAGCGACGAGACCACCCGCAGCCCCGGGCGCCCGTCCAGCGCCGCCGCGACGGCGCGGCCCTCGGTCGTCCCGCCCAGTACCAGTACCGTCGCCACGGACACCGACCCTAGGCCAGGCCGTGCCCGGCACCGGAGCGACGGCCCGCCCGGCGGCGGGTCACGGCACGGCCGCGACGGCGTCCTTCTCGTCGTAGCCCTCGACCACCCGGGCCTGCATCGGGAACCGCACCCCGGTGTCGCCGAACAGGCGGCGCCCGGCCGTCGCCGCGGCGGCGTGCACGGCCTGCGCGACGTCGTCGGCCACCTCGGCCGGAACGTGCAGCAGCACCTCGTCGTGCTGGAAGAAGACCAGCTGCGCCGGGCTCGCGTCGCGACGCAGCGCGTGGCGCAGCTCGGCCAGCAGGACCAGCGCCCACTCCGCCGCCGTGGCCTGCACGACGAAGTTGCGGGTGAACCGGCCGCGGGCGCGCGCCGCGATGTCGGCCTCGTCGCCGGGACGCGCCGGCGGGCAGGTCCGCCCCAGGTGCGAGCGCACCAGGCGGCCCTCCTCCCCCGCCCGGGCCGCCTGTTCGAGCAGCGCCATCGCCGAGGGGAACCGGCCGCGCAGCGTGGCCAGCGCCGGCGCGGCACCACCGGAGGTCTGCCCGTACATCGCGCCGATCAGCCCCAGCTTGGCCTTGGCCCGGTCCCCACCGAACTCGGCCGCGGCGAGCGCGGAGTACAGGTCGTCCGCGCCCGGAGCCAGCGCCGGCTCGCGGGCCATCGCGGCCAGCACGCGGGGCTCGAGCTGCGCGGCGTCGGCGACCACCAGCCGCCATCCCGGGTCGGCGCGGACCGCGGCACGGACCGCCCGCGGGATCTGCAGCGCGCCTCCGCCGCGGGTCGCCCACCGCCCCGACACCACGCCGCCGACCACGTACTCCGGGTGGAACCGGTCGTCGCGGACCCAGGTGCGCAGCCACGACCAGCCGTGCGCGGCGTGCAGCCGGGCCAGCTCCTTGTAGGCCAGCAGCGGCGCGACGGCGGGGTGGTCGACCCTGCTGATCTCCCAGGCCCGGCTGCTGGACAGGTCGTGCCCGGCCCGGGCGAACGCGCGCAGCACCTCGGCCGGGGAGTCCGGGTTCAGCGCGCGCCCCCCGAACGCCTCGCTCACCTGCTGCGCCAGTGCGGCCAGGCGCGGCGGGCGGCCGCCGAGCACCGGGCGCGGCCCGAGCACGTCGGTGAGCAGCCGGTCGTGCACGTCACAACGCCAGGGCAGGCCGTCGCGGCGCATCTCCTCGGCGACCAGCGCGCCGGTCGACTCGGCGGCGACCAGCATCCGCATCCCCGCCGGTCCGGCACCGAGGCGTCGCTGCTGGGCGGCGTGCACGGCCACGACGTCGGCGAGCTCGTCGGTGCGCGGGCCGTCGTCGAACAGGCCGGGCGGGCCGTCCTCGGCCGGGGACGGGTCCGGGTCGGGCCGCCTCCCGGCCAGACGGGCCACGGCGGCGGCCAGGCCGTGCGGCTCGCCGAACCGGCCGTCCGCGCCCACCAGCAGGCCCTCGGTCAGCTCGACGTCGTGCGCGCGGGAGAGCGAGACCCCCGCCTCGAGCAGCCGCCGGTAGGACCGGTGCCGGGCCAGCACCCACCGGGGCGCGATCCGGCGTTCCAGCGCGGCGACGGCGTCCGGGCCGGGCAGGGTCGCCACCTCGCCCACCGCGGTGCCGTCCTCGGCCAGCGGCCGGATCCGGATCGGCGCGCCGTCGGAACCCGGGTCGAGCGCCACCCTCGGCGTCGCGCCCGGCCCGGTACCCACGCGAGGAGTCTAGGTTCGCCCCCCGACGGTTCCGGGCCGCGCCGCGACCATGATCGGCGTTACCGTTCCCCCGCCCCAGCACCGACACCCGGAGGTACCCATGCCCGACGTGACCACCGTCGTGTTCGACGTCAACGAGACGCTCTCGGACATGACCCCGATGGCCCAGCGGTTCACCGACCTGGGCGCGCCGGAGTCGTCGGGGGCGTTGTGGTTCGCCGCCACGCTGCGCGAGGGCCTCGGGCTCGCCGCCTCCGGCGACTCCCGCCCGTTCGCCGAGATCGGCCGGGAGACGGCCAAGGCGGTGCTGCGCGGGCACCGGATCGACCGCAGCCCGGACGAGGCCGCCACCCACATCCTCGACGGGTTCCTGTCGCTGCCGCTGCATCCCGACGTCGCCGACGGCGTCCGGGCCCTGCGCGCGGCCGGGCTGCGCCTGGTCACGTTGAGCAACGGCGGGGTCCCGGTGGCCGAGAAGCTGCTCGGCGACGCCGGCCTGCGCGAGGACTTCGAGCACGTCCTGTCGGTCGACGACGCCGGGGTCTGGAAGCCGGCCGAGGCCGCCTACGCCTACGCGGCGCGGGTCTGCGGGACGGCGCCGGGCGAGATGGTGATGGTCGCGGTGCACCCGTGGGACCTGCACGGCGCGCACCGGGCGGGCCTGCGCACCGCGTTCGTGAACCGCGACGGCGCGACCTGGCCCGCCCACCTCACCCCGCCGGACCACACCGTCACCACGCTGCCGCAACTGGCCGCGCGGCTGCGGTGAGCCAGGCCCGGGCCGGCGCCCCGTACGGGCGTCACCCGGTCCGGCCGATCCCGCCCGCGCGCCGCCGCACGGGGGCCCGTCCTCCGTATGCTCGATCCGGACGATCAGGACGAGGGGGACGACAGTGATCAGAACGTTCCGCCCGCTCGTCCTGGCGCTGGCGGTGCTGGCTCCGGCCGGGGCCTGCTCCGCGGCGGCGCCGGACCCGCCGGAGCCGGTGAGCGCGGCCCCCCAGGCCGGCCTGTCCCCGCTGAGGGTCGAGGGCCGGTTCCTCACCGACGCCACCGGGACGCCCTTCTTCTGGACCGGCGACACGGCGTGGGCGATGCCGGCGACCCTGGACCGCGAGGAGACCGCCCGCTACCTCGACGCCCGCGCCGCGCAGGGCTACAACCTCGTGCAGACCGTCGCCCTGTTCCCGCAGGCCGGCGCGGACGGGCCGAACCGCTACGGCGACCGCCCCTACGGCGACGGGCTCGACGACCTCACCGTCACCGACGGGGCGGACCCCGCGGACCCGAAGGCCTACGACTACTGGGACCACCTCGACACGGTGGTCGCGATGGCCGCCGAACGCGGCATCCGGATCGGGCTGCTGCCGGTGTGGGCCGACCAGCAGGTCGGGGAGCTGGTCACCGAGGACAACGCCCGCGGCTACGGCGAGTTCGTCGGCGACCGCTACGGCGACCGGGTCGTCTGGATCCTGGGCGGTGACGAGTCCGCGGACGGCGTCGAGGACGTGTGGCGGGAGCTCGCCGCGGGCATCGAGGCCGGCGCCGGGCGGGAGGTCCTGATCACCTACCACCCGATCGGCGACCGCAGCTCGGCCGAGTGGTTCGCCGCCGACCCGTGGCTGGATCTGCACATGATCCAGGGCGGGCACTGCCTGCGCCACGACGTGCGCCGCCGCGTCGTCGAGGCGACCTACCGGGCGAGCCCGGCGAAGCCGTTCCTGGACGGCGAGCCGATCTACGAGGAGCACCCCTACTGCTGGGAACGCCCACCGGAGGGCTTCTCCACCGCCCTCGACGTCCGCCGCGACGCCTACTGGTCGGTGTTCGGCGGCGCGCTCGGCCACACCTACGGCCACCACTCGGTCTGGCAGTTCCTCAGCTCCGACCGGCCGGCCGCGCTCGGGGCCCGTGGCGACTGGCGCGAGGCCCTCGACGCCCCGGCCGCGGGGCAGATGGCGCACCTGCGGGCGTTGATGGAGTCCCGGCCGTTCACCACCGGCGCGCCGGCTCCCCGGGTGGTCCCCGACGCCGGTGACGGGGAGGACCGGATCCAGGCCACCCGGGCCCGCGACGGGTCCTACCTGATGGCCTACGTGCCCGACGGGCGGGCGTTCGAGGTGGACCTGGGCACGCTGTCCGGACCGGCCCGGGCCTGGTGGTTCGACCCGCGCACCGGCCGGGCCGTCCCGGCGGAGGTCGGCCGCGGACGGGTCACCGTCACCCCGCCCGACGATCAGGACTGGGTGCTGGTCGCCGACGACGCCGCCCGCGGCTTCCCGGCCCCGGGCACCGCGGCCTGACCGTCGCCCGGCCGCGGCGCGCCTCACACGGCGTGGCGGAGGGTGGCCAGGAGGTCGGCCTCGGCGGCGGCGAAGCGCGGGTCGGTGAGCACCGAGGCGTCCCGCGGCCGGGGCAGGTCGACCGTCACCTCGCGCACGACCCGGCCCGGGCGCGGCGAGAGCACGAGCACCCGGTCGGAGAGGAACACCGCCTCCCGGACGTCGTGGGTGATCAGCAGCGTGGTCCAGCCGTAGCGGGCGCGGACGTCGTCGAGCCACTCCTGCATGCCGGTCCGGGTGAGCGCGTCCAGCGCGCCGAACGGCTCGTCGAGCAGCAGCACCTCCCGCCCGGCGACGACGGTGCGCAGCAGCGCGGCGCGCTGGCGCATGCCGCCGGACAGCTCGGCCGGGCGGGCACCCTCGAACCCGGCCAGGCCGAACGGGCCGAACAGCGCCCGCGCCCGCTCGCGCGCCCGCCCGCGTGGTGTGCCCGCCACCTCCAGCCCGAGCGTGGTGTTGTCGAGCACGGTGCGCCACGGGAACAGCAGGTCCTTCTGCGGCATGTAGCCGAACGTCGTGTCCCCGGCCCCCGGTTCCCGCTCGCGCACCGCACCGTCGACCAGCACCCGTCCGCGGTCCGGCTCGACGAGCCCGGCCAGCGCGTTGAACAGCGTCGACTTGCCGCTGCCGGAGGGCCCGACGACCGAGACGAACTCCCCGGGCGCCACGGCCAGCGACACGTCCTCGAGCACCGCGAGGTCGCCGAAGGACACCGAGAGCCCCTCGACACCCACCTTCGCCGTCCTCACCGGGCACCCCGGTCCGGCCGGTACCAGGGGACCAGCGCCCGCTGCACCAGGTGGGTCAGCCCGAACAGCGCGACCGAGAGCATCGCCGTCACCAGTACCGCGGCCAGTACCAGGTCGGTGCGGAAGGAGTTCTTCTGCAGCTGCATGAAGATCCCCAGCCCGGCCCGGGCACCGACGTACTCGGCGAAGATCGCACCGGTCACGGCGTAGGTGATGCCGATCCGCAGCGCGGTGAAGAACGCGGGCATCGCGCCGGGCAGGCGCACGTAACGGAACTGCTGCCAGCGGGTCGCGCCCATGCTCCGCAGCAACGCGGTCGCGTCCCGGTCGGTGGCGGCGAACCCCTCGATCAGCCCGACCGCGATCGGGAAGAACGTCACCAGCGCGATCACCAGCACCTTGGGCAGCAGCCCGAACCCGAACCAGATGATCAGCAACGGGGCGATCGCGATGATCGGCAACGTCTGGGACGCCACCAGCAGCGGGACCAGCGCCCGGCGCAACCACGGGGAGAAGTCGACGACGACCGCCAGCGTCCACGCCACCACCAGCGACACGGCGAACCCGACGGCGGTGACCTGCACGGTGGGCAGCGTGTTGGCCCACAGGGCGTCCCGGAACGCCCAGCCCTGCTCGAGCACCCGCACCGGGGAGGGCAGCACCTGCGGCCGCGTCCCCAGCACCGTGACCGACACCTGCCACACCACCAGCAGCGCCAGCACGATCGCGGCCGCCGGCGCCGCCCGCCGGGCCACGCCCCGTACCCGGCGCCCCGGCCCGGCACCCGGCACGACGCGACCGTGGGCCGGGCCCCGACGCCCGGGCAGGTCCCCGCCCTCGTGCGGGGGCGGGCCGTGCGGCGTCCGGGACCCGTCGGTGCGCTCCGCGGACGGGGTCGGCGGGAGGCTGCGGGACACGGTCACCCCGCGGGGGCGAGGTAGTCGTTGGTGAACCAGGTCGAGAAGTCCGGCCTGGTGGTGACCGGCTTGCCGTCCGGTCCGACCACCGAGCCGGAGTCGTAGACGAACCCGGAGAACCCGGCCCACGTGGCGAGGGTCTGCGGGCCGACCACGCCCTGCGGGTTCTTCAGGTAGCGCGCCGCCAGCATCTGCTGGCTGCGGTCGACGAGCTCGGGTTCGGTGAACGCGCCCGGGTTGGCCTCGGTGAGCAGCTGCGCCCCCTTCGCCGGGTCGTCGGCGCCGAGCTGGTAGCCGCGCTGGGCGGCCTGGACGAACCGGCGGGCCTGGTCCGGGTGCTCACGCAGCCAGGTGGAGTTGCCCATGAGCAGGACGTTGTAGGCGTCCGGGAAGCCGTAGTCGGTGTAGGAGAAGGTCTTGAGCGGCTCCCCGCGCAGCTGGGCCTCGATCCCCTCCCAGGCCACGAACGGCTCGGTGAAGTCGGCCTCCCCGGCGTAGAGCGCCTCGTAGGCCGACGTGCCGAGCGTGACGGTGGAGAAGTTCCCCTGTCCCCCGGCCCCCCGGATGATCGCCCGCATCTTCTCCTGCTCACCCGGCCCGCCGAACCCGGCGTAGGTCTTGCCGTCGAGATCGCGCGGCGAGGTGATGTCGCGCCGGTCGGCCTTCACCGCGACCTCGGTGGCCCAGTGCTGCAGCACCGCCATCACCGACGTGATGTCCGCGCCGGAGGCCTTGGAGTGGGTGAACGAGTCCTGGAAGCTGATCCCGAACTCGGCCGCCCCCGACCCGACGAGCGTGTCCGGCGAGGTCTGGTTGTAGGGCAGCAGCTCGACGTCGAGCCCGGCGTCGCGGAACCAGCCCATCTGCTGGGCCACGAACAGCCCGGTGTGGTTCGTGTTCGGGGTCCAGTCCAGCGCGACCCGGATCGTGTCCGGGTCCCCCGCGGCGCCGCCGGGGCCGGCGGACGACCCGCCGCACCCGGCGAGCACCAGCGACAGCACGGCGAGCACCGCGACCACCGCCGTGGACCGGGCCGGGCCCGGACGGGACCGGGACAGATGACGACGCACGTCGGCCTCCCTACGCCGGTGTGACCCGGATCAGGTTCGAACGGTCGACGGCCGCCTGCCGCCCTCTCAGCCTCGGTGCGCGGGCTCCCGCGGTACGGGCCCGACACTACGGCGCGGCCGACGCCGCGGCCAGCGACCCGGATCTCCACCGGCCGGCGCCCTCCCGGTCGCCGGCCGTGGTCGTCACCGGCGTGATCGACCGTCCGGCCCAGTCGCTGCGCGTCCGACCGGCCGAGTTCGTGATCGTCCGCGGGAGCGCGACGACGCTCGGTGATTGACTTCGGGCCCCCGTGCGGCCGCGCCGACCGGAACCGGCGCCGGTGCGGGGGACGGACCGGAGGAGGGACGGCCGATGGCGGCACCGCTGTTGCCCGCGGGCGCGCCCGGGCGCCCCGACCGGGCCGGGGCGCTGGTCCGCGTCGCGCTGCAGCTGGGTGCCACCTCGGTCGCCCACGTCGACGTCGCGGCGATGCTGTCCGGGGTGTGCGTGGCGCTGCCGCCCGCCGCCGGTGCCCGCGGCGCGGTCCTGCTGCTCGACGACCCCGCCGACCCGGGCGACCCGGACGGGCGCCGGCTGTTCACCTCCGACACCGCCGCCGACCGGATGGGCCTGGTCCAGGACCGCACCGGCGACGGCCCGCTCCCGGCCGCGGTCCGCGGCGACCGCACGCTGGTCAGCCCCGATCTGAGGCGCGACGGCCCGCCCGAGCTGGCCGCGGCGGCGGCCGGGTGCGGGCTGGTCCGCTCGCTCGTGGTCCCGGTGCCGGTCGCCGGACACACCGCGGGCGGGCTGCAGCTGCTCGGCGGCGCCGACGCCGTCCTGGACGAGTACCTGGCGGCGCTGCTGCGCCCGGTGGTGACGATGCTGGGGGCCCGGCTGGCCGACGTCCGCGAGCTGGCGCGGCTGTCCGCGGTCGTGGGGTCCCGGGCCGACCAGCCGCCCTGCGCCACGAGCCCGGTCCCCCGGGTCCCGGCCCCGCGCGCGGAGGTCACCGTGCCCGGGGCCTCGCCCGAGCGCCGGAGCCCGGCCCCCCGCGCGCGTCACCGCCTGCGCGAGGAGCGCTGAGGGCCCGGGCCGGCGCCGCCGGATCGGGCCCCCGGACATGCGAAACGGGCGGGGCCCCGGAGGGCCCCGCCCGTTCGCCGTTCAAGGTCTGTGTCGGCGTATCACTCGCCGCCCTGCTGGACCTCCACGCCGCTCTCACGCAGCTTCTCCGCGTGTGCGCGACCGTGGTGGCCACAGAACAGAAGCTCCCCACCGGAGGGAAGGACGGCTCGGACCTTCGCCGCCGCACCGCAGCGGTCGCAGCGGTCGGCGAGAGTCAACTCGGGCCGGGTCAGCGTTTCGGGCTGCATAGCGGTCTCCCTCCGTCTCGACACCGGGGCCGCCCCCGATGCCGTATCACTGTGACGACCGCTCTCGCGTGTCGCCCACACTCTTACAGACGCTT
>CBIHNM010000106.1:0-13715 GCA_966211265.1 uncultured Pseudonocardia sp. | reverse complement strand
CGGGCCTGGTGGGCGACCGTGCGGACCGGCGTGCCGCAGACCAGGCACCCCATCCCGGAGCGCCGGTAGACATAGACCTCGCCGCCGTGCCGGTCCCGGCGGCCGGGCTCGCCCCGGCGGCGGGGGTCGTGCTCGCGCGCGACGGTGTCGATCCGGCCCGTCCGGACGCCGGCGCGCATCAGGGCGACCAGGTCCGGCCACATCGCGTCCCACGTCTCCCGGTCGAGCCGGCGACCGGGCAGCTGCGGGTCCAGGCCGTGCCGGAACAGCAGCTCGGCCCGGTAGACGTTGCCCACCCCGGAGACGACGGTCTGGTCCATCAGCAGCGTGGCCAGCGGCGAGCGGGACCTCGAGATCCGCGCCCAGACCTTCTCCGGGTCCGCGTCGCGGCGCAGCGGGTCCTCACCGAGCCGGGCGCGGACGGCCCGGGCCTCGGCGCCGGTGATCAGCTCGCAGGCGGTGGGCCCGCGCAGGTCGGCGTAGTGGGTCTCGCCGACAAGGCGCATCCGCAGCTGCCCGCGCGGCTCCGGCGCGGGCAGGTCGGCCTCGACGAACGTGCCGTAGAGCCCCAGGTGCACGTGCACCACCCGGTCCGGGCCGAAGCGGTGGAACAGGTGCTTGCCGTGCGCCTCGGCGCGGGTCATGACCGCGCCGTCGAGCAGCGCGGCGGACCCGGCGAAGCGGCCCTGCGGGCTCGACACCGCGACCGGCCGGCGGGCGAACAGCGTCTGATGGCGCCGCGCCAGACGGTGCAGCGTGTGGCCCTCGGGCATCAGCTCGCCGGGAGCTCGATCTCGCCGGTGCGCTCGTAGTCGGCGACCTGGTCGATCCGGCGCTGGTGCCGGTCGTCACCGGAGAAGTCCGTGGTCAGGAACGTCTCGACGATCACCAGCACCTCCTCGTAGGAGTGCTGGCGCGCGCCGATGCCCACCACCTGGGCGTTGTTGTGCTCGCGGGCCAGGCGCGCGGTCTCGGCGCTCCAGGCCAGCGCGGCGCGGACACCGGCGACCTTGTTCGCGGCGATCTGCTCGCCGTTGCCGGATCCGCCGATCACGATGCCCAGACCCTCGGGGTCGGAGACGACCCGGCGGGCCGTCTCGATGCACCAGGCCGGGTAGTCGTCGACCGGGTCGAACGTCGGCGCACCGACGTCGACGGCCTCGATCCCCTGACCGGACAGATGCTCGATCAGCTTCGCCTTCAGCTCGAATCCGGCGTGGTCACTGCCCAGATAGACGCGCACGGGGGAAGATCCTCCCCCATGCGGGTCGCGGGCGTGGACGGGGTCCCCGGCGGGTGGGTCGTGGGCGTGCTGCGCAGCGCCGGGACCCCGAGCGTGACCGTGACGTGGTCGGTCGAGCCCGACGCCGCCGCCGTCCTGGCGCGCACCCGTGACTGCGACGCGGTCGGCCTCGACATCCCGATCGGACTGCCCTCCGGTGCGGCCCGGCGGGCCTGCGACACCGCGACCGCGGCCCGCCTGGGCCGGGCCCGGTCCTCGGTCTTCCCGGCACCGCCGCGCGAGGTGCTCGCCGCGCCCTCGTACCCGGCCGCCTGCGCCGTCGCGCGGGAGCTCACCGGGCGGGCGATCAGCCTCCAGACCTTCCACATCGGGCCGAAGATCCGTGAGTGGGACGCGCTCGACGCGGTGCCCGGCACCGTCGTCGAGGCCCACCCGGAGCTGTCGCTGCGCACGCTCGCGCCGCAGGTCGGGTTCGCCGGCAAGAAGACCGCACGCGGTCTCGGCCAGCGGATCGCCGCCCTGGCCCGGTGGGTGGACCCGGCGACCGCCCTGGCCGACCTGCCCGCCCCCACCCGCCTCGACGACGTCCTGGACGCACTGCTCGTGAGCTGGTCGGCGGCCCGCTGGCTGGTCGGGGACGCGGAGGTCCTCGGCGACGAGACCGACGCCCGCGGGCGTCCCATGCGCGTCGTGGTGTGACCGGGCGGGCATCATCTGCGGCGTGCGGGGCGGAGGGCGTGACGGCGGCCGGTGGGTCGAGGTCGCCGACGGGGTGCTCGCGCGGCGCCACCACGAGCTGGACCTGACCACCGGTCTCGTGCTGGGCGCCGACCGCGCCCTGGTGATCGACACCCGCGGTGACGAGCGGCAGGGCCGGGAGCTGGCCGCGGCGGTGCGCACGCTGACCGCGCTCCCGCTCCTGGTCGTGCTGACCCACGCGCACTTCGACCACTGCTTCGGCACCGCCGCGTTCGGTGCGGTCGGGGTCCACGCACAGACCGGGTGCGCCGCGGCGATCCGCGCGTCGGCGCCCGGGCAGCGGGCGGCCTGGTCACGGCACTACCGCGAGCAGGGCGACGCCGCGACCGCGGACGCGCTCGCGGCCACCGACCCGCCGCTGCCCGACCGCCCGGTGTGCCCGCGCCCGGGCGACACCGCCGTCCTGGACCTGGGCGGGCGGCGCGTGGTGCTGCTCCACCCCGGGCCCGGGCACACCGGCCACGACCTGGCCGTCCACCTGCCCGGCGACGACGTCGTGTTCGCCGGTGACCTCCTGGAGAACGGCGCACCGCCCGACCACGGCCCGGACGCGCACTCCGCGCACTGGCCCGCCGCCGTGGACGGGCTGCTCGCGCTCGGCGCGAGAACCCTCGTTCCCGGCCACGGGGACCCGATGACGCCGGCGCAGGCCACCGCCCAGCGCGACGAGCTGGCCGTGGTGGCGCGGCTGTGCGCCGCCGTCGCCGCCGGCGAGCTGGACCACGCCGAGGCCGACCGGCGCAGCCCGCACCCCGGCGTCACCTGGCCGCGGGAGGGCCACGTGGGGTAGAGCGGGACGGCGCCGCCGAGGAGGATCGGCAGGATGTGCGGGATCGCCGGCGAGCTCCGGTACGACGGCGGGCCGGCCGACGTCGCGGCGCTCGCCCGGATCACCGAGGCGATGCACCGGCGCGGCCCGGACGGGTCCGGCATCCACGCCGCCGGCCCGGTCGCGCTCGGCCACCGCCGGCTGAAGGTCATCGACCTGTCCGAGCGCGGCGCCCAGCCGATGGTCGACGCCGAGCTGGGCCTGACGTGCGTGTTCAACGGCTGCGTCTACAACTACCGGGAGCTGCGCGGCGACCTGGAGGCCCGCGGGTACCGGTTCTTCTCCGGCTCCGACACCGAGGTGGTGCTCGCGGCGTTCCACCGCTGGGGCGCGGCGTGCGTGGAGCGCTTCCACGGGATGTTCGCGTTCGCCGTCGCCGAGCGCGACACCGGCACGCTGACGCTGGCCCGCGACCGGCTGGGCGTCAAGCCGCTCTACCTGACCCACGACGCCGCGCGGATGCGGTTCGCCTCCTCGCTGCCCGCCCTGCTCACCGGCGGCGGCGTGGACACCGCGCTCGACCCGGTCGCGCTGCACCACTACCTGAGCTTCCACGCCGTCGTCCCGGCGCCGCGCACGATCCTGGCCGGGGTCACGAAGCTGCCCCCGGCCACCGTCCGCACGGTCACCGCGGACGGCACGGCCACCGACCACGTCTACTGGCGCCCGCGGCACGAGCGCCACCCCGGCTACCGCGGCCTCGACGCCGGCGGGTGGGCCGAGCTGCTCGGCGAGCGCCTGCGGACCGCCGTCGCCCGGCGGACGGTCGCCGACGTGCCGGTCGGCGTGCTGCTCTCCGGCGGCCTGGACTCCTCGATGGTCGTGGCGCTGCTGGCCGAGCAGGGGCAGCGCGACCTGCGCACGTTCTCGCTCGGCTTCCCGGCCGCGGGCGGTGAGCGCGGCGACGAGTTCGGCTACTCCGACCTCGTCGCGCGGGAGTTCGGCACCGACCACCAGCAGATCATGATCGATCCGGGGCGGATGCTGCCGGCCGTCGAGGGGTGCATCGAGGCGATGGCCGAGCCGATGGTCAGCCACGACTGCGTCGCGTTCCACCTGCTCGCCGAGCAGGTGTCGAAGTCGGTCACGGTCGTGCAGTCCGGCCAGGGCGCCGACGAGGTGCTGGCCGGGTACAGCTGGTACCCGCCACTGGCCCGGGTGCCCCGCGACGCCGCCGCGCACGCCTACGCGCGCGTGTTCACCGACCGCCCGCACGCCGACATGGGCCGGATCCTGGAACGGGATTGGCTGCTCGACCACGACCCGAGCCGGGCGCTGGTCGGCGCGCACTTCGCCGAGCCCGGCGCGCAGGACACGCTCGACGCCGCGCTACGGCTCGACTCCACGGTGATGCTGGTCGAGGACCCGGTCAAGCGCGTGGACAACATGACGATGGCCTGGGGCGTCGAGGCGCGGATGCCGTTCCTCGACCACGAGCTCGTCGAGGCGATGGCCGCCTGCCCGCCCGCGCACAAGCTCGCGCACGGCGGCAAGGGCGTGCTCAAGCAGGCGGCACGGGGCGTGGTCCCGGACGCGGTGATCGACCGGCGCAAGGGGTACTTCCCGGTGCCGGCGATCCGGCACCTGGACGGGCCGCTGCTGGCGCGGATCGCCGACGCGCTCGGCTCGACGGCCGCCCGCCGGCGGGGCCTGGTCCGCCGGGACTGGGTCGAGGCGATGCTCGCCGCCCCGAACTCCCACCGCACCACCCTCGGCTCGAACGCGTTGTGGCAGGTCGCGGTGCTGGAGATGTGGCTGCAGGAACGCGGACTCTGACCCGCGGGGGGCGGCGTCAGGCGCGGCTGAACGACTGCACGAGCTGCTGGCCGTTCGGATCGGTCCCGACCACGAACCGGTAGTTCTCCTGGCTCTGCGTGCCGTTGTCGTCGATGAACACGATCGTGGCGGTGACCGCGTTGTCGCCGTCGCGGCGCAGGTTCTGCGCGTAGACCGTGCGCAGGCCGCCGTAGAAGCGCTCGAACTGCTCGAAGCCGCCGGACTGCGCCTGGGCCGACGGGCTCAGCATGGTGAACGCGGCCCGGGTGTTGCCCGGGAGCTGGCGGTAGTAGCTCTGCACGAACCCGACCGCGTCCACCGGCGCGCCGGCGGGCGGGCTCGACGGCGTCGGGCTCGCGGTGGTCGGCGTCGGCGTGGCGCTCGTGGTCGGCGCCGCGGAGGGCGTGGGTGCGGCCGAGGTCGTCGGAGCCGCGACCGGGGGCGTGTCGCCGCTGCCCGAGTTGGACCGCACCACGCCGAACGCGATGCTCACCCCGAGGACCAGCAGTGCGACGACCACGCCGACGATCACCGGCAGGCGCCTGCGGAGCCCGCCGCGGCCGCCCTTCGCGCGCGCCGTGCCGCCGCCCGGGATCACCATCGGCGCCGGGACGGGCGCGTCGGTCAGCGTCCCGGAGTCCGGCGCCGCCGCGGCCTCGGCGTCCGGGCCGCCCTGCTCGGTCTCCGGCACCGTGAGGCCGGTGGCCGTGGGCGTGGCCAGCCCGGCGACGGACTGGCCGGCCGCGATCCGGGCCAGCGAGTCCCGCGCCTGGGACGCGCTGGGCCGGTCGGTCGGGTCGTTGGACAGCAGGCGCATCAGCAGCGCCGTCATCGACCCGGCCTCGCTCGGCGGGCGGATCGCGCCGGTGGCGACCTTGTGCAGCAGCGCGTAGGCGTTGTCGTCGAGGCCGAACGGCGGCTCGCCCTCGACCGCGGCGTAGAGCGTCGCGCCGAGCGCGAACACGTCGGAGGCGGCCGTCGGCTCCTGGCCGCGGGCCACCTCGGGAGACAGGAACGCCGGCGTTCCGGCGATCACCCCGGTGCGGGTGAGCTGCACGTCGTCCACGGCACGGGAGACGCCGAAGTCGGTGATCTTGGCGCGGCCGTCCTCGGCGATCAGCACGTTGCCCGGCTTGACGTCGCGGTGGACGACCCCGGCCGCGTGCGCGGCGGAGAGCCCGTCGGCCACCTGGCGCCCGATCGCGGCGGCCTCGCGCGGCGACATCGGGCCCTTCTCGGCCAGCACGGCCGCCATCGAACGTGACGGCAGGTACTCCATGACCAGCCACGGCCGTTCGTCGTGCACGACGACGTCGAACATGCTGATCACGTGCGCATGCTGCAGCCGGGCGCCGATCCGGCCCTCGCGCAGGATGCGCTGCCGGGACTCCTCGAGCTGGTCCGCCGACGGCAACGCCGCCGCGAGCAGCTCCTTGACCGCGACGGTCCGGTTCAGCAGCTCGTCGGTCCCCCGCCAGACCGCGCCCATCGCTCCGGCGCCGATCCGCTCGTCGAGCCGGTAACGGTTCCCGATCCGGGCGGTCTCGGGGGTGGGCGAGCTCATGAGGTCCAAGGGTAGGGAACGTCGGTGGGGCCGATGCCAGCAGGGCACCCGCTACTCTCACCCGTTCGGGTGACATCCATCTCGGTCTCCGTGCCCCGTCCGCGCTACCGGTCGGTAGGCCGGGCCGGTGGGGTCATTTCGGCAGTCCCAGCTTGGACGAGCATGCGGGCCACGAACTGTACCCGCCTCGGGCGTCCCTGACCTTCGTCGCGATCTCGATCTGCTGTTCCTTCGTGGCCAGGTCGGCCCGGGGCGCGTACTTCTTCCCGCCGAAGTCGCTCCAGGTCCCCTCGTCGAACTGCAGACCGCCGTAGAAGCCGTTGCCGGTGTTGATCGACCAGTTCCCGGTCGACTCGCACTGGGCGAGCCGGTCCCAGGCCGGGTCGGCGCTCGCCTCGGGCTTCCCGGCCTCGGGCTCCTCGGCATCGGGCTCCTCGGCTTTCGGCTCCTCGGCTTTCGGCTCCTCGGCCTCCGGCTCCTCGGCTTTCGGCTCCTCGGCTTTCGGCTCCTCCGCCTCGGCCTCCTGGCCCTCCGACCCGTCCTCGCCCGAGCCGCCGTCCGGGGCGTCCTGTTCGGAGGACGATCCGGCCTCGCCCTCGCCCTCGGCCGCGTCCCCGGACCCGTCACCGCCCTGCCCTGAGCCCTCCTGCCCGGACTCGCCGTCCTCGGCCGCGCCGTCGCCGGACGAGCCGTCGCCGGAGGGGGAACCGAACCGTCCCTGCTCGGGTGCGGCGCCCGACGCCGGGCCCTCCCCCGGCGCCGCGGTGTCCCCGCCGTCGGCGCCGGACCCTCCGGCTCCGGAGCCGGAGGAGCCCGACGAGCCGGGGTCGCCCGCGGAGCCCCCCGCAGGTCCGGCCGGCGACGCGCCCGAGGACCCGCCGTCCTCGCCGGTCGCCTGCGCGACGACCTCGGTGTCGGGTGCCCCGTACCCGGCCGCGACGTCGTCGACGACGAGCACCCACGCCGGCCCCCCGCCCTCCTTCGGCACCGGGAACCGCGCCACACCCGCGCTGGCCAGCGTCGCCATCTTCAGCGTCCGGCCGGTGGCCGCGTCGTACCAGTAGGGCTGGGCCCGGTCACCGGAGAGCAGGTCCAGATCGAGCACCACGTCGCCGCCCGCCGGCGTGTAGCCCAGCACGTAGGAGCCGTCGTCGGCCGAGGTGATGGTGATCCGCTTGTCCACCGCGGCCACGCCGACGGTGAAGCCGCCCTCGGCGTAGGGACTCAGCGGGGCGCGCGGGTTGCCCGCGTCGACCAGCGCGGCCTGGGTCCCGACCACCGCCGCGCCGACCAGCAGCGCCGTCCCCAGCGCGGCCGGCGCGTGCCGCCAGACGGGTCCTCGGTGCTCCAACACCCGGCCACCCTGGACGGGCCGCCGGTGTCCCCGGGCCGGAACGGCCCGAACCGTTCACGATCGCCGACACCGGCGGGCCGCCACCGGCCCGGACGTCGTCGGTCATGATCGACCGGTACCGGTCAGTAGTCGAAGTTCGGGTCGTCGGTCCGGGTGCGCTTGAGCTCGAAGAAGTACGGGTTCTCGGCCATCAGGCGGGCCCCGTCGAACAGGCGCCCGGCGTCCTCCCCCTTCGGCACCCGCGAGATCACCGGGCCGAAGAACGCGACGCCGTCGACGTGGATGGTCGGCGTGCCGACGTCCAGGCCCACCGGCTCCATGCCGGCGTGGTGGCTGGTGCGGAGCTTCTCGTCGTACTCGGTCGAGTGCGCGGCCTGCGCCAGCGCCGGGTCGAGCCCCAGCTCCTCGAGCGCGCCGGAGATGACGGCGTCGAAGTCCTTGTCGCCCTGGTTGTGGATCCGCTCGCCCATCGCGGTGTAGAGCGGGCGCAGGATCTCGTCGCCCTTCTGCTCGGCGGCGGCGATGGCGACCCGCACCGGGCCCCACGCCCTGTCCATCAGCTCCCGGTACTGCTCGGGCAGGTCCCGGCCCTCGTTGAGCACGGCCAGGCTCATCACGTGGAACGCGACGTCGACGTCGCGGACCTTCTCCACCTCGAGCACCCAACGCGAGGTCAGCCACGCCCAGGGGCACAGCGGGTCGAACCAGACGTCGACGCGGGCACGGTTCGCAGCAGTGGTCATGTCCGGTCCAACACCACCGGCGGCGGCCGATGTTCCCCGCGCGCCGGAATGAGGCGGGGGCCCGGCGGGCACACGTGATTGGATGCCTGCGACGCCACGACGTCGCGATGATCGTTCCGCTCGCCGCTCTCAGTTAGGGACTTTATGACCCCGCCGAACCTCACCCGATCCGACGCCGAGAAGCGCGCCGCGCTGCTCGCCGTGTCGGACTACCGGGTCGACCTCGACCTCACCGACGGCGCCGGCGGTCCGGGCGAGCGGACCTACGCCGTCGACACGACGGTGCGGTTCACCTGTGCCGAGCCCGGGGCGCAGAGCTGGATCGACTGGGTCGGCGACGGCATCACCTCGGCCACGCTCAACGGCACCGCGCTCGACGTCGCCGGCTACCGCGAGGAGGACGGGCTCGCGCTGCCCGCACTCGCCGCCGAGAACGAGCTGCACCTGGTCTCGACCGGGCGCTACACCAACACCGGCGAGGGCCTGCACCGGTTCGTCGACCCGGTCGACGGCGCGGTGTACCTGTACTCGCAGTTCGAGACCGCGGACGCGAAGCGGCTGTTCCCCTGCTTCGACCAGCCCGACCTCAAGGCCCGCTACACGATCACCGTGGTGGCCCCGGCGGACTGGAAGGTCGTGTCCAACGCGAGCGCCGAGCAGGACCCGCCGGGTCCGGCAGGGGCGATCACCCACCGGTTCGCCACCAGCGAGATCATGTCGACCTACCTGGTCGCGCTGATCGCCGGGCCGTACGCGGTGTGGACCGACACCTACCGCGACCAGCACGCGACGATCCCGCTGGGCATCTACTGCCGCTCCTCCCTGGCCCCGCACATGGACCACGAGCGGATCTTCACCGAG
Organism: uncultured Pseudonocardia sp.; assembly: GCA_966211265.1. Taxonomy (GTDB): domain Bacteria; phylum Actinomycetota; class Actinomycetes; order Mycobacteriales; family Pseudonocardiaceae; genus Pseudonocardia. Next base: position 4,586 of record CBIHNM010000106.1, on the reverse strand, counting down.
ACCCGGCAGGGCTTCGACTTCTACCACCGCAACTTCGGGGTCTCCTACCCCTTCGGCAAGTACGACCAGCTGTTCGTGCCGGAGTTCAACGCCGGCGCGATGGAGAACGCCGGCGCCGTCACGTTCCTCGAGGACTACGTGTTCCGGTCCCGGGTCACGCGCACGAACTACGAGCGCCGCGCGGAGACGATCCTGCACGAGATGGCGCACATGTGGTTCGGCGACCTCGTGACCATGGCGTGGTGGGACGACCTGTGGCTCAACGAGTCGTTCGCGACCTGGGCCAGCGTGCTGTGCATGGCCGAGGCCACCGAGTACACCGAGGCGTGGACGACGTTCGCCAACGTGGAGAAGTCCTGGGCCTACCGCCAGGACCAGCTGCCCTCGACGCACCCGATCGCGGCCGACATCGAGGACCTCCAGGCCGTCGAGGTCAACTTCGACGGCATCACCTACGCCAAGGGCGCGTCGGTGCTCAAGCAGCTCGTGGCCTACGTCGGTCTGGAGCCGTTCCTGGCCGGGCTGCGGGACTACTTCGCGGCCCACGCCTGGGGCAACGCCACGTTCGACGACCTGCTCGGCTCGCTGGAGAAGGCCTCCGGACGCGACCTGTCGGACTGGGGCGCGCAGTGGCTGCGCACGACCGGGCTCAACCTGCTGCGCCCCTCGTTCGGGGTCGACGCCTCCGGCACGTTCTCCTCGTTCGAGGTGGTGCAGGGCGGCGCCCGGCCCGGCGCCGGGGAGCTGCGCACGCACCGGGTCGCGGTCGGTGTCTACGACGACGACCCGGCCACCGGCAAGCTGGTCCGCACCCACCGCGCCGAGATCGACGTCGTCGGTGAGCGGACCGCGGTCCCGGAGCTGCTCGGCGTGCCGCGCGGCAAGCTCGTGCTGGTCAACGACGACGACCTGACCTACTGCGCGCTGCGGCTGGACCCGGACTCGCTGGCCGTGCTGATCGACCGGATCGGCGACATCGCCGAGCCGCTGCCGCGCACCCTGTGCTGGTCCTCGGCCTGGGAGATGACCCGGGAGGCCGAGCTCAAGGCCCGCGACTTCGTGAACCTGGTGGCCGGGGGCTTCGGCTCGGAGTCCGAGATCGGCGTCGTGCAGCGGCTGCTGATGCAGACCCAGGTCGCGGTGGGCTCCTACGCCGACCCGGCCTGGGCCGACGAGCGCGGATGGCCGCTGCTGACCGACGCGCTGCGGTTCCGTCTCGACACCGCCCCGGCCGGCTCGGACGTGCAGCTGGCCGTGGTGAACGCCCTGACCTCGAGCGTGCTCCCCGCGGGCACGCTGGACCGGATGCGCGGCTGGCTCGACGACGTCGACGTGCCCGAGGGTCTGACCGTCGACACCGACCTGCGCTGGCGGCTGCTGCAGGCCCTGGTCGCGCACGGCCGCGCCACCGGGACCGAGATCGACGAGGAGCTGCGCCGCGACCCGACCTCGACCGGCACCCGCCAGGCCGAACGGGCGCGGGCGCTGATCCCGACCGCCGAGGCCAAGGAGCTCGCCTGGCAGCGGGCCGTGCACGACGACGAACTGCCGAACGCGATCAACGAGTCGATCATCGGTGGGTTCTCGCACCCGGCCCAGCGCGGACTGCTCACCCCGTACGTGGAGCGCTACTTCGCCGAGATCGACGACGTGTGGGCGCGCCGGACCTCGGAGCTGGCCCAGAACGTGGTGCTCGGGCTGTTCCCGTCCGGGGTCATCGAGCAGTCGACCGTCGAGGCCGCCGACGCCTGGCTGGGCGACGAATCCCGCCCCGCGGCGCTGCGCCGTCTGGTGTCCGAGGGCCGGGCCGGGATCGTGCGGGCCCTGGCCGCCCGCGGGTTCGACAGGGAGTGACCACGACGAAGGCCCGCCCGCTCCGGCCGGGAGCGGGCGGGCCTTCGTGCGTCGGGACGGCCGGGGTCAGCGCCACCAGCGGCGCAGCGCGCGGCGTACCGGGCCCTCCCCGGACCGCACGCGGAACGAGCCGCAGGCCTCGGGCCCGCAGGACCCGCAGTCGTCTCCGGCGCGGTAGTGCTCGTGCATCTCCTGCGGGTGCCCGCACAGGCACGTGCGCACCGCGGTGTCCGGCGGTCCCGCCGTGGTGCCCGGCGGGCCCTGCATCGTCTCGCCCGGGGGCGCGGGGCGCGGGGCCGGGACGGCGGCTCCGACGGCCGGCAGCCCGGTCGGCGGTGTCAGCACCGCCGCGCTCGAGGCCGACGACTCCCGGTCACCATCAGGACGGCGGGACGGGCCCCTACCACTCCGTTGTGTCTCACTCATGGGTGACCCCTTTCCTGCGACCGGGCAGCGATCTCCTGCTGCCGACCACAGTATGCGATCACGCGGCTCCTGCGGGCCATCACACGTTCGTGAATACGCGCGAACCCGGGATCAGGCCGGCGCGGACGGCAGTGTCAGTACCGCCAGACAGCCGGTCGGGTCGTGGACCGTCCGGAGTAGCAGTGACCCACCGTTGTCCTCGGCCATCTTCCGGCTGATGTGCAGCCCGAGCCCCGTCCCGCCGGCCGACTCGTCGTGCACGCCACGCTCGAACACCCGGTCCTCCTCGCCCGCGGGCAGGCCCGGGCCGGCGTCGCGGACCTCGACGACCACGGTGCCGCCGGCACCGGGGTGCCCCCGCACGGTCACCGGTGAGCCGGGCGCGTGCCGGGCACAGTTGGCGAGCAGGTTCGTGACGATCTGCGAGGTGACCGACGGCGCCGTCGCCGCGCGCAGGCCGGGGTCGGCCTCCAGCACGATCGGCAGCTCCGACTGCTTGATCGTGACGATCCGCTCCAGGAGCGGCGTGACCAGGTGTTCGGAGGGCTCCCCGTGCGCGGCGGTCATCTTCTCGTCGACGTCGGCCATCTCCACCGCGAGCGGGGACTCGAGCATCAGGCGCAGGCGCCCCAGCTCCGAGAGCAGGGCCAGCCGCAGGTTCTCGGCCTCCTCGCCGCCGTCGCGGCTGCTGAGCAGGTGCGCGGCCCCGGCGAGGCCCGCCAGGCCGTTGCGCAGCTCGTGGTCGCGCTCGGCGGCGAGCACGGTGGCCCGCTCCAGGTGCTGCGTGGCCCGGCCGAGCTCCTCACCCTGCTCGTCGTACTCCGACCGGATCGCGGTCAGCCCGCGCAACACGATCTGCACCATCGCCACCAGGATGATCGCCATGCCGATCGTGCGCAGCGCCGGGTAGACCAGGTCCGTCACCGGCAGGCTCGGCACCACCTGCCGGTGCAGCTGCGAGACCGCGATCACGAGCAGCCCGAGCCCGAGCCGGGACCGCAGCCGGCTCTGCAGCCGGTACCCCTCGAACAGGAAGCCGAGGGCGACCACACCCCAGCCGACGAGCGTCGCCACGAACGCGAACGGCGTCTCCACCAGGCGGTCGGTGAACCCGGTCGGCGCCGAGGTGATCGTCAGCCACCACAGCACGACACCGAGGCCGAGCAGCACCCAACCGCCCCAGCCGCCCAGCCGCGCCGGCGGACGCAACCCGACCAGCAGGATCACCAGCGCCACCGCGAGCAGCAGGAGGTTCGCCAGCCGGCTGGTCGAGGTCCGCGGCACGCCGGTCGTCATGGCCGCGAGCGGCAGGACCACCGCCCCGTAGATCAACAGCGCCGCCCCGAACCAGGACGGGCGCGGGTCGTCGAGGATCCGGGCCGCGAGCAGCGCCAGCACGGCCGCGATGGCGCCCAGCGCCGCCGTGGCGTAGGTCAGGTTCACCATGGCCGGGACCAGGTCGATCCGGCCCCCGACGAGCCCGCTGCCGGCCAGCACGATCACGAGCGTGCACACGACGACCACGAGCACGCCGTCGGTGATCTGGCCGGCGACGAACCTGGCCCGGCGCAGGCGCCCGATCACGCTGGTCACGCCGATCGCCACATGCGCCTCCCCCGACCCCGACCAGCAGCGCTGGCGGACCGGAAGTCTATGACCATTCGGACATCACCCCGCCGAGGGTCACCCGGGAAGAGCAGTGCCGGTCGCGGTGTGCGGTCGGCCGGTCGCCGAGCGCTGTCCGACCGGCCGGGGTCAGCCCCCGCCGTGCGTCCGGCGGTAGAGCGCCACGGCCTCGAGCTGCGAGCCCACCTCGAGCTTGGTCAGCACGGCGCGGATCTGGGTCCGCACCGTGGCCAGGGAGACCACGAAGTACTCCGCCACGGCCTGGGCGCGCTTGCCCGCCGCCAGCAGCGCCAGCACCTCCCGTTCGCGCTGGGTCAGCTTCGCCAGCTTCGCGGTGAGGTCGCGGCGCTCGTCCTCCTTGGCCAGGTGCATCTCGATCAGCTGCTCGCGACGGCCCGGAGGCATCATCGAACGGCCTGCACGGGCCTCCCGGATGGCCTTGAGCAGCGTCGGGAACGGCGCGTTCTTGGGCACCCACACGAACCCGCCCGCGGCCAGCGCCGCGCCGATCCGGCCCGCGTCGGAGCTGCCGGACAGGACCACGACCGTCCAGCCGAGCCCGATGATCGGCTCGACGAGGCGGACGCCGTCGATCCGGTTGCCCTCGGCGTCCCGGCCCAGGTCGAGGTCGGGCACGGCCAGCCCCGGCGGGCTGACGTGCTCGACGGCCTCGATGACCC
>CBIHNM010000105.1:0-13756 GCA_966211265.1 uncultured Pseudonocardia sp. | reverse complement strand
GCGGCGCGGTCCCCCTGGGGGTCGGGGCCGCCCTCGCCCGGCGGCGCTACGGCCGGCTCGCCGGAGCCTGCGCGGGGGCGGGGGGGGGCGCGACGGTCTCGGCGGGGTCGGGGCGGCGCGGCGCCGGGACGCCCGCCGCGGCCCGTCGCCGCGGCACCGGGTCGAGCTCGGCCAGCAGCGGAGCGGCCGCCGGCGCGAGCAGGGTCGCGGTCCCGGCGGCTGCGCCCAGGACGGTCACGAGGTCGGAGAAGGTCATGCCTCGACGAGGACGCCCCGTCCTCCCGTCCGGATCGGCCCACGGGACCAGATCGCGCGCCCCGGCCTCCACCGTCCGGCCGAGGACCGCAGGCGCCGGGCGGGGTGGTCTCAGGCGGTGTAGCGGTCCCGGAGCTGGCGCTTGACCAGCTTCCCGGTGGCGGTGCGCGGCAGGAAGTCGGTGAAGTCCACCGAGCTCGGGGCCTTGTAGTGGGCGATCCGCTCGCGGACGAACGCGATCAGCTCGGCCTCCACCTCCGGTCCCGCCGCGACCCCCTCGGCCGGCTGCACGACCGCCTTGACGGCCTCGCCCATCTCCTCGTCCGGCACCCCGATGACGGCGACGTCGAGGACCTTCGGGTGCAGGGCCAGGCAGCTCTCGACCTCCTGCGGGTAGATGTTCACCCCGCCGGAGATGATCATGAAGGCCTTGCGGTCGGTGAGGTAGAGGTAGCCCTCCTCGTCGAGGTACCCCAGGTCCCCGGTGGTCGTCCAGTTGGGGTGCTCGGGATGCTCCGCGGCCTTGGTCTTGTCCGGGTCGTTGTGGTACTCGAACGGCCGGGCGTCGCGCTCGAAGTAGATCGAACCGACCTCACCGGGGCCGAGCACGCTGCCGTCCTCGGCGCAGATCCGCACGTCACCGAGCACGCCGCCACGCCCGACCGAGCCGGGATGGGCGAGCCACTGCGCGGAGTCGATGAACGTGATCCCGGAGGACTCGGTGGCCGCGTAGTACTCGTGCAGCACCGGCCCCCACCAGTCGATCATCTTCTGCTTGACCTCGACCGGGCACGGCGCGGCGGCGTGGATCGCGACCTGCAGCGACGACACGTCGTAGCGCGCGCGGACCTCCTCGGGCAGCTTGAGCATCCGGATGAACATCGTCGGCACCCACTGGCTGTGCGTGACGCGGTGGGTCTCGATCGCGGCGAGCGCGGCCTCCGGGGCGAAGCGCTCCATCACCACCACGGTCCCGCCGACGGCCTGGATCGTGGCGCTGAACCGCAGCGGTGCGGCGTGGTAGAGCGGGGCGGGGGACAGGTAGACGGTCTCCGAGTCGAACCCGTACATCCGTCCGAAGATCGCGACGTAGTTGTCGCCCGGCTCGTCGACCTGCCGCTCCGGCAGCGTCGGCTTGATCCCCTTGGGGCGCCCGGTGGTGCCCGAGGAGTAGAGCATGTCCGCGCCGCGCGGCTGGTCGGCCGGCGGTTCGGACGACACACCGGACAGTGTGGCGTCGTAGTCGTCGTAGCTCGAGGTCCCGGGGATCTCACCACCGAAGGCGAGCCGGACCGGGACCTCGACGTGCTCGGCGACGGCGGCGGCCAGACCCGCGACCCCGGCCGAGACCACCAGGGCCTTCGCCCCGCAGTCGTCGACGATGTAGGCGGCCTCGGGCGCGGAGAGGTGGTGGTTGACCGCGGTGATGTAGAGCCCGCAGCGCTGGGCGGCCCAGTAGACCTCGAAGACGCGCGGGGTGTTGTCCGAGATCAGCGCGATCACGTCGCCGCGGCGCAGGCCGGAGTCGGCGAGGTGCCGGGCGAGCCGGGCCGACCCCCGCTCCAGCTCGGCATAGGTCAGGCTCTCACCGGTCCCGGCCATCACCACGGCCGGCTTGTCCGGCGTGGTGGCGGCGTGCGTTCCTGGATACATCGAGCCCTCTCGTCGCGGTGTGCGGGATCGTCCACCGCGATCCTGCCATCCGACGGTCCCGGCGCGGGGCCCCCGTTTCGGCCGGGCCCGGCCGGGCAGAATCAGTGCGCGCCGTGATAGGCCTCGAGAACCGACGACGGGATCCGGCCCCGCTCGGAGATCTTCATGCCTTGCGCGACGGCCCATTCCCGAACCGCGCGGTTGACCGCACGCTCGGACGCGCTGGAGCCGTTCGAGGAGGACGAGCCCGATGCGGCGCGGCCGCCGCTGCGGCGGGCAGCGGAAACATAGGGAGCCAGGCTGTCCCGCAGCTTTCCGGCATTCTTCGACGACAGATCGATCTCGTAGGAGCGGCCGTCGACGGAGAACTGTACCTGCTCGTCCGCCTCGCCGCCGTCGAGGTCATCGACAAGGGTGACGGTGGTGTGCTTAGCCACGCCACATTCCTTCCGGTATTTCCGGGTACGCGAGACCGCCCCCGGAGTCCGAGGGGCGCGTGCACGGATCCTTTGAGTGCGATCGAAAATCTGCCGAAACGATAAGGGATGCCCGCGCGGTTTGTCGAACCGCCTCCGGCATGTTTCCGCAAGAACGGTGAGTCGCCCGTCCGGGCTCGGCGTTCGGGTGAAGGCAATCGGGAGAAAGGCGGAGCGCAGGGGTGGGGTCAGCGGCCGGGCCCGGACCACCAGGGGGTCGGACGCGGCGGCGCCCCCAGGTCGACCCGCTGGCCGGGACGGGGCAGCGCCAGCGCGACACCGGCCGCGGCGGCGGCCCGGCACAACCGGTCGGCCGGCTCGGACCAACCGTGGAAACCGAGGTTGAACGTCGCCCAGTGGATCGGCAGCAGGACCTCGCCGCGCAGGTCGCGGTGGCCGGCCACGGCCTGCTCCGGGTCGAGGTGGACGTCGGGCCACAGGTCGGAGTAGGCCCCGATCGGCAGGACGGTGAGGTGGAAGGGCCCGTGGGCGGCCCCGGACCGGGCGAACGCCGCGGTCGGTCCGGTGTCCCCGCCCACGTAGACCCGGTGCTCCGGCCCGGCGACCGCCCAGGCTGCCCACTGGGAGGTGTTGCGGCGCAACCCACGTCCCGAGAAGTGCCGGGCCTCCAGGCAGGTCAGGCGCAGGCCGGCGACCTCGGTCGCGTCACCCCAGTCCCGGGTCACGATCCGGCGCCCGGGGATGCCCCAGGCCCGCAGGTGCTCGCCGACGCCGATCGGTGCGACGAATGTCGCGGTGGTCTCCCGCGCCAGCGCGCGCACGGTCGCGCGGTCGAGGTGGTCGTAGTGGTCGTGGGTCAGCAGCACGATGTCGAGGTCGGGCAGCGCGGCCAGCGGGAGTGGCATCGGGTGCAGGCGACGGGGCCCGACCAGCGGGACCGGCGAGGTCCGCTCCGACCACACCGGATCGACGAGCACGCGACGGCCGTCGACCTCGAGCAGCACGCAGGCGTGCCCCAGCCAGGTCGCGGCCAGCGGGGCGGGCCGGGCCGGGATGTGCACCGCGGCCAGCTCGACCGCCTCGGTGGGCGTACCGGTGCGGTTGCGGCGCAGCGTCATGCGCGCGACGGTCCGGACGCTGGTGCGCTCGCGGGGGCGCCCGTTCTCGGTGTTGGCGAAGATCCCGTCCCGGGCGTGCGGCGATGCCGCTGCCGCCGCGCGCAGGCGTCGCCGCGAGGCTCCCATCTGGAACCGGATACGCAGGGCGAGCGCGGCGGCCCCGGCGGCGGTCAGGCCGAGCGGGAGCGTGCGGCGGAGGGTGGCGGACGGCACGGACCCAGATTACGAACGCCGGTCACGGTGGCGGCACCGGGATCTACGGTGGGGTGATGAGCATCTCGGAGCCGGAGTCGCAGACCGGGCGGGTGGCCACGCAGCGGCGCGGGCACGTCCTGGTGATCCGGATGGCCCGGCCGGACAAGCGCAACGCCGTCGACGCGGCGATGACGGCCGGGCTGGATGCGGCCCTCGACGAGCTCGACGACGACCCGGACCTGTGGTGCGGCGTCCTGGCGGGGGACGCGACGGCGTTCTGCGCCGGGACCGACCTGGCCACCGGCTCGGGGGGACCGACCGAGCGCGGGGGCAGCTACGGCGTCGTGCGGCGGGACCGGCGCACGCCGTTGATCGCCGCGGTGGAGGGCATCGCCTACGGCGGCGGGTTCGAGATCGTGCTGGCCTGCGACATGGTCGTCGCCGGTCGCGGGGCGCGGTTCGGCCTGCCGGAGGTGGCGCGCGGGCTGGTCGCCAACTGCGGCGCGCTGTTCCGCACGCCCCGGCCGCTGCCGCTCAACGTCGCCCGCCAGATGCTGACGACCGGGCAGCCGCTCGGCGCCGAGCGCGCCCACACCCTGGGCCTGGTCAACGAGCTCGTCGAGCCGGGGCAGGCCGAGGCCGCGGCGCTCGTGCTCGCCGAGCAGGTGTGCGCCAACGCCCCGGTCGCGGTGGCCGCGTCGCTGCGGGCCCTGGAGCGGGTGGTGTCCGAACCCGATGCCCGCGGCTGGGCCGCCACCGACGAGGCCTGCGCCGCGATCGCCGACACCGCCGACCGCCGGGAGGGCGTCGCGGCGTTCCTGGAGAAGCGCCCGCCCCGCTGGACCAACGGCTGACCCCACCCCCGCGTTGTGGAGCCCTGTCGCGCCCTGCACCGGCAGGAACCGGCATCGTGGCCCCACGACGCGAGGGGATGGGCCGGGGGTTCAGGCGTTGGCGGTGGACAGCTCCAGGTAGTCGGCGAACTTGCGGCGCGCCGCCTCGGTGCGGGTCGGGACGTGCTCGGTGGGCACCTCGACGGGGGTGTAGCCGCGCAGGATCCGCCGGGCGACCGACTCCTTGTGCACCTCGTCCGGGCCGTCGTAGATGCGGGCGGCGCGGGCGGCCCGGTACATCTGCTCCAGCGGCAGGTCGCCGGAGAACCCGAGCGAACCGTGCACCTGGATCGCGCGGTCGATCACGTCGTGCAGCACCTTGGCGCCCCAGTACTTGATCATCCCGATCTCGATCCGGGCGTTCGACGCGCCGACCTGGTCCATCGTCCAGGCTGCGTGCAGGGTGAGCAGCCGGGCGGCCGCCATGTCCGCCGCCGAGCTCGCCACCATGTCCTGCACCATCTGCTTGTCCGCCAGGCGCGACCCGCCGGCGCTGCGGCTCACGGCGCGCTCGCAGAGCATGTCGAACGCGCGCCGGGACTGGCCCAGCCAGCGCATCGCGTGGTGGATCCGCCCCGGCCCGAGCCGCTGCTGGGCCAGCTTGAACCCGTCGCCGGGATTGCCGACCAGGTTCTCCACCGGCACCCGGACGTCGCGGTAGACGACCTCGGCGTGCCCGCCGTAGAGCTCGCCGCCGACCTCCGGGTGGTCCATCACCGGGATGTCGCGGACCACGTCGACGCCCGGGGTGTCGGTCGGGACGACGATCATCGACGCGCGCTGGTAGGGCGCGGCGTCGGGATCGGTCACCACCATCACGATCAGGAAGTCCGAGTTCGTGGCGTTGGACGAGAACCACTTGTGGCCGTTGATCACGTACTCGTCGCCGTCACGGACCGCGCGGGTGGACAGCAGCGTCGGGTCGGCACCGGCGCCCGGCTCGGTCATCGAGAAGCAGCTGCGCAGCTCGCCGCGCAGCAGCGGGTGCATCCAGCGCTCCTTCTGTTCCGGGCTGCCGCCGATGGCCAGCAGCTCGGCGTTGCCCGAGTCCGGCGCCTGGTTGCCGAAGATCCCCGGCGCGTAGCGGCACTGGCCCAGGATCTCGTGCATCAGGCCGAGGCTGACCTGGCCGAACCCGCCGCCGCCGAGCTCCGGGGGCAGGTGCGCGGCCCACAGGCCCTGTTCCCTGACCTGCTCCTTGAGCGGCGCGGTGATCCGGGCGAAGGTCTCCCGGTCGATGTCGAGCGTCTCCAGCGGGATGATCTCGTCGCGGACGAACCCGCGCATCCACGTCAGCTTCTCGTCGAACTCCGGATCGGTGGAGAAGTCCCACGCCATTCCCAGATCACCTCTCAGCCCGGGCGCCCACACTGACCCCCTCCCGAGACCCTCACCCATCCCGGGGCCCCCGAGCCCCGGCACGAGCTCCGCTCGAACGGTGCCGGTGCACGAGCGGAGCTCTCGTCCACCCGGGCGGCTCGCGGGCGGCGCCGCGTTGCCGGGCGTGCTCCGGCGGGGGAGGCTGCGGCGGTGACCGATGCCGCCCGCCCCGCCCATCCCGCCGGTGTCCCGGATGACCTGACGTCGCTGTCCTACGAGCCGATGACCCCGGTCGCCTACCTCGACCGGGCCGCGGCCGCGCACGGCGAGCGCGTCGCCGTCGTCGACGGGGACCTGCGGTTCACCTACGCGCAGCTGCACGACCGCTGCCGGCGGCTGGCCGGGGGCCTGGCGCCGCTGGCGGGGGGCCGTCCGGTGGCGGTCCTGGTGCCCAACACCCACGTGGGGCTCGAGGCCGCGTTCGGCGTGCCGTGGGCGGGGGTGCCGCTGGTCGCGGTGAACACGCGCCTGTCGGCGGGCGAGGTCGCCTACATCCTGGCGCACTCCGATGCCGGGGTCCTGGTGCACGACCCGGTGTTCGACGAGCTGGTCGCCGACGTGCTGGGACGCCTCGACTCCCCGCCCACCGTGATCCGGGTGGGGGAGGCCTACGAGGCCCTGGTCGCCGGGTCCGAGCCGCTGGCGCTGACCCCGACCGACGAGCGGTCGCTGCTCTCGATCAACTACACCTCCGGCACGACCGGCCGGCCCAAGGGCGTGATGTACCACCACCGCGGCGCCTACCTGCAGGCGCTGTCGATGGTCGGGCACACCGGCCTCTCGCCGTCGTCGGTGCACCTGTGGACGCTGCCGATGTTCCACTGCAACGGGTGGTGCTTCCCGTGGGCGGTCACCGCGGCCGCGGCGACGCACGTCTGCCTGCCGAAGGTGGACCCGGCGACGATCTGGTCCCTGGTGCGCGAGCAGGGCGTCACGCACCTCAACGGTGCTCCGACCGTGCTGTCGATGATCGCCCACGCGCCGGAGGCCGGGCCGGTCGGGACCACCGTGACGGTGGCCACCGGCGGGGCCCCGCCGAGCCCGGCGATCCTGCGCCGGATGGCCGAGCTGGGCTTCGACGTCACCCACCTCTACGGCCTGACCGAGACGTTCGGGCCGGCCATGCTCTGCGACTGGAAGCCGGAGTGGAACGACCTCGACGGCGACGCGCAGGCGCGGATGAAGGCCCGTCAGGGCGTCGGCAACATGATCGCCTGCACCGTTCGGGTGATCACCGAGGACGGCTCCGACGCCCCCGCCGACGGCGCGACGACGGGGCAGATCGCGTTGCGCGGCAACAACGTCATGCTCGGCTACCTGAACGACGAGGACGCCACGCGGGAGGTCTGCCCGGACGGCTGGTTCCGCACCGGCGACATCGGGGTGATGCACCCGGACGGCTACGTCGAGCTGCGTGACCGGAGCAAGGACGTGATCATCTCCGGCGGCGAGAACATCGCCTCGGTGGAGGTCGAGCAGGCGATCGCCGACCACCCCGCGGTGCTGGAGGTCGCGGTGATCGCCGCCCCGGACGAGCGGTGGGGCGAGGTCCCGGCCGCCTACGTGACGTTGCGCGAGGACGGGTCCGCGACCGAGGACGAGATCATCGAGCACGTGCGGGCGCGGCTGGCCCGCTTCAAGGCGCCGAAGACGGTCACGTTCACCGAGCTCCCGAAGACCTCCACCGGGAAGATCCAGAAGTTCGTGCTGCGCGACCAGGCGTGGTCCGGGCAGGAGCGGCGCATCCGCTGACGAGGGTCAGCGTGCGCGGGCCAGGGCGGACATCGAGGTCCAGTCCGCCCAGGGGACGGACCAGTCGTAGACGTCGCCGTCGGCGGCGGAGAGCTTCTGCGTCGTCCCGGTGACCTCGACCGGGTCACCGAAGAGCGCGGTGCCGAAGTAGGAGCGCGCGTCGGCGGTGGACAGGTTGATGCAGCCGTGGGTGATGTTGCTGTTGCCCTGCGCGGAGGCCGAGGCGGGGTTGGCGTGGATGAACTCGCCGTTGTTCGAGATCCGCACGGCCCAGTACTGGGGCAGGTTCACGTAGCCGTAGTCGCGGTTGGTCATCAGGACCTTCTGCGACTTGCCCATCACGATGTGGGTGCCGCTGCGGGTGACCCGCCGCGGGTCGGACTCCTTGCCGTAGGAGGCGTCGAACGTGCTCACCGCCCGCCCGTCGCGCACCACGACGAGCCGGTGGCTGCGCGCGTCGGCCTGCACGATCTGGCTGCGCCCCACCGTGAACGTGCTGCTCAGGTCCTGCGCCGGGTAGCCGGCCCGGCCCAGGTCGAGGCCGTAGATCGGGGCGGTCACGGTGACCGTGGTGTGCGCGGGCCAGTAGGTCCGCGGCCGGTAGTGCACGCGCGAGCCCTCGGCGGTGTCGGGCAGCCAGGCCCAGGCACCCTCGACCTGCCTCGACGTGCGCACGGTCAGCGTGCGCTCGACGTCGGCCTTGGCCTTCTCGGTCAGCGACCGGTTGAACGTGATGATCACCGGGGCGCCCACGCCCACCGTCGCGCCGTCGGCGATGTTCATCCTGGCCCGCGCGGTGCGGACCGGGTCGACGGTGCTGAACTGCCCGGTCAGCGGCGTGACGGTGCCGTCGGGGCGGACCCAGGAGCCGCTCCAGCGGTAGGTGGAGTCGTAGCCCAGGGGCTCGCTGACCGACCAGCTGCGTCCGTCCGGTGCGAGCGCGCCGCGCACGGCCTCGCCCTCGGCGTCGCGCAGCGCCACGTCGCGCAGCTCCCCGCCGGTCACCGAGGTGCCGACGGCGTCGCGGGGCCCGGTGCCGGTGGCCCCGGCGAGCGGGGTGGTGCTGAGCACGGGCACGACATCGGCCCGCCCGGTGCGGTCGGCGTCGTCGCGGCCGGCGTCGAGGCCCCGGCCGGCGCCGCTGAGGTTGCTCGCGATCGCGTTCCGTACCTGGTCCGAGGCGAACGCCGTCGCACCGCCCGCGGCGAGTGCGGCGACGACCACGGCGAGGGCGAGCAGCTTGGCCAGCGTGCGGCGGTGCAGGCTGACCGAGCGCCGGCGCACCGCGCGCAGGCCGGCCCGCCCACCGGGGCGGTGCCGTCCTCGCGACCGCTCCCAGGACCGAGACATGTGACCCATGATCACAAAGTAGTGACACCCGGTGGTCAACGTATGGTCACGATCGGGTAACCCGGACGGGTCACGGACCGCTCGCGCGCACCGGCCCCCGGTGCGAGGCTCGACCCGCCGCCCGCCCGGGCGGGAGACGAGGAGCAGTGCCCATGAGCTACGACGTCGCCGCCGTGCGCAGCCGGTTCCCCGCGCTGCGGTCCGGGATCGCGCACTTCGACGGACCCGGCGGGTCCCAGGTCCCGGACGCGGTGGCCGGTGCGGTCGCCGCCGCGATGACCTCCCCGCTGGCCAACCGCGGCGCGATCACGCCGGGTGAGCTCGCCGCGGACGCGATCGTGCTCGGCGCCCGCGCCGCGATGGCCGACCTGCTCGGGGCCGACCCGCGGGGGATCGTGTTCGGGCGCAGCATGACCGCGGTGACCTTCGACCTGGCCCGGACGGTGGCCGCGACCTGGTCGCCGGGGGACGAGATCGTCGTCACCCGTCTGGACCACGACGCGAACATCCGGCCGTGGGTCCTCGCCGCCGCCGCGGCCGGGGTGACGGTGCGGTGGCTCGACTTCGACCCGGAGACCACCGAGCTCGACGACGTCGCCCCGGTGCTGTCCGAGCGGACCCGCCTGGTCGCGGTGACCGGGGCGTCGAACCTGGTGGGCACCCGCCCGCCGGTCGAGCGGATCGCCGAGGCCGTCCACTCGGTGGGGGCGCTGCTGATGGTCGACGGGGTGCACCTGACCGCGCACGCGCCGGTCGACGTCGCCGCCCTGGGCGCGGACCTCTACGCGTGCTCGCCCTACAAGTTCCTCGGCCCGCACTGCGGGGTCCTGGCCGGGTCGCCTGCGCTGCTGGAGACCCTGCGCCCGGCGAAGCTGGTGCCGTCCTCGGACGCGGTCCCGGAGCGCTTCGAGCTGGGCACGCTGCCCTACGAGCTCCTCGCCGGCACGACGGCGGCGGTCGACTTCCTGGCCGGGCTGGCCGGGCCCGGCGCCGGCGTCGTCGCGGGCGGGGACCGGCGGGCGGCGCTGCGGGCGTCGATGGAGGCGGTGCACGGGCACGAGGAGGCCCTGCGTGCGCGGATCGAGAAGGGGCTGGGCGAGCTGCCCGGGGTGCAGGTGCGGTCGCGGGCCGCGCAGCGCACGCCCACCCTGCTGGTGACCTTCGACGACCGCGACCCGGGGGAGGCCTACCGGTTCCTCGCGCAGCGCCGGGTCAGCGCCCCGGCCAGCTCGTTCTACGCGCCGGAGGCCTCGCGACGGCTCGGGCTGGGCGACACCGGCTCGCTGCGGATCGGGCTGGCGCCCTACACCGACGACGCCGACGTCGACCGGCTGCTCGACGGCCTCGCCGCCTTCGTCGGGGCCTGACACCGGCCCGTCCGGCGGGGCGCATGCCCGGGTGACGTGTGCGGGGCTTCACCCGATCGGCGGTCGTCGTCGCGGATGCGTCCGCGCCGATCGTCGCCGACCGCAGCGTCGGCCCCCACGCGTCGGGGTGACCGCACGGCGGCGTCGGTGCACGTCAGATCGCCGTTCGGCAGGCGTGCGGGCGCCCCGATACGGTCGTGGTCGACAGGTTGCCCGGCCCCGGCGGCCTACCCGGACCCGAGAGGAATCCCGATGGCGGGAGCCGCGAGCGCGGCCGAGCTGGAGTCGCTGTTGATGACCCGCTCGCTGAACGACCCGGAGCTGATGGCGGCCACCGCCGCCACCCCGGACAAGCCGATCCTGCCCGACGTGTCGGTGATCAAGGTCGGTGGTCAGAGCTTCATCGACCGGGGCCGCGAGGCGGTCTACCCGCTCGTCGAGGAGATCCTCGAGGCTCGCCGCACGCACAAGCTGCTGATCGGCACCGGCGGTGGCACCCGCGCCCGGCACGCCTACTCGCTGGCCGCCGAGCTGGGCCTGCCCACCGGCGTGCTGAGCTCGGTCGGCTCGGCGGTGGCCGGGCAGAACGCCCAGATGCTGGGCTACCTGATGGCCCAGCACGGCGTGCCCGTCGTCGCCGGCGCCGGGTTCGACGCGCTGGCGCTCTACCTGACCGACGCCCGGGCCGCGATCTTCGCCGGGATGCCGCCCTACGACATGTGGCAGCCGCTGCCCGGCGAGGGCGTCATCCCGCCCTACCGCACCGACGCCGGGTGCTACCTGGTCGCCGAGACCTACGGCTGCAAGAACATGATCTTCGTCAAGGACGAGGACGGCCTCTACACGGCCAACCCGAAGAGCGACCCGACGGCCACCCTGATCCCCGAGATCACCGTCGACGAGCTGATCGAGCGGGACCTGCCCGACCTGGTGATCGAACGCCCGGTGCTGGAGCTGATGCGCCACGCGCGCCACGTCCGCTCGGTGCAGATCGTGAACGGGCTCAAGCCCGGCAACCTGACCCGGGCCCTGGCCGGTCAGCACGTCGGCACCGTCATCACCGCCGGAGGGAACTCCTGATGAGCACCTCGTACAGCAAGGACGTCCCCTCGCCGCTGGCCCGCCAGACCCTGCTCGACCGCGACCAGGTCCGTCCGGTGGACCAGCGCCAGCCCGTGATCCGGATGCTGCCGTGGCTCAAGGTCGTCGTGCTCGGCGGCCGCTCGGTCATCGACCGTGGCCGCGACGTGCTGCTCCCGGTCGTCGAGGAGCTGCGCACGGCGATCGGGACCCGGAAGCTGCTCATCTGCACCGGCGCCGGCATCCGGGCCCGCCACGCCATGGGCGTCGGCCTCGACCTCGGCCTGCCGACCGGCGCGCTGTCCACGCTGGCCGGCCGCGAGGCCGAGCAGAACGGGCACATGATCGCCGCGCTGCTCGCCGAGCAGGGCGTGTCCTACCTGGGCCACGACACCGTCGCCCACCAGCTGCCGGTGCACCTGGCCGCGTCGAACGGCGCGGTGACCAACGGCTTCCCGCCCTTCGGCGTGCACGAGTTCCCGCCGGCCGTGGGCAAGATCCCGCCGCACCGCACGGACTCCGGCGCGCTGCTGCTCGCCGACGCCTACGGCGCCGAGTCGCTGACCTACGTCCGCGACGTCGACGGCGTGCTCGACGGCGACCCGGCCGCCGGCGGGTCGCCCGCGCTGATCCGCAACGTCAAGGCCGGCGAGCTGCTGGCCGACCCGGCCCGCCCGCTGCCGATCGACCGGCTGGCCCTGGAGCTGCTCGGCCGCGCCAAGCACGTCCGGGAGATCCAGATCGTCAACGGGACGACTCCCGGCGCGGTCACCAGAGCTCTGGACGGCGAGCACGTCGGGACGGTCGTCTCGGCCTGAGGCCGCGGCTCCCGACCGGTGGGTCCGGGCGTGGACCGTGTGTCAGAGTGGTCGTGATGAACCGGCTCAGGGCGCCCACGCGGCGGGAGTACCTGCCGCTGCTGGCCGTCGCGCTGCTGGCCGTCTGGATCATCGGGACGTTCACCGCGATCGCGGCGAGCGGTGAGCGCGGCGCGGACTCCGCGCAGGATCTGATCACCAGGGGCGGTGCGGCGCTGCGCGGAGGCGACGCCGCGACGTTCGGGGAGCTGCTGCTCGACGGCGCCGACAGCGGGTTCGCCCGCGACTACCTCGACCGCCTCACCGCGGCCGGGAGCCCCACGCTGTCCCGGACCGGCCCCGGCTCCGCCGAGATCCGCTCCGGCCGGCTGCTGGTGACGCTGTCGGTCACCCAGGAGCAGGGGCGCTGGTACCTGAGCCTGCTGCCACCGGCCGGCTGAGCCCGGCGCGGCACCGGTACGGGCACCACCGGCCCGGCGCGGATCAGCCGAGCAGCTCGGAGACGTCGGTGCGGAACTGCATCGAACGGTAGGGCCAGTTCCGCTCGGTGTTCCACTGGCTCACCACCAGGTGCAGGTCGCCCAGCGTCGAACCGGGGACCACGTAGCCGCCGTAGAGCTGGGCGACCCGTCCATGGGCGTGGTCCTCCTCATCCCACCCGCAGCCGGTCAGGACGGTGGTGCGCGGCGCGCGGTGGAGGTCGGCGTTGGGGCGGTCCAGCAGCAGGCTCTCGATCCGGTAGGCACCGGAGTTGAAGAACGTCAGCAGCCAGTGCCGCTCGCCGTCCGGGCCGGGCACCCGGCGCAGGTTCAGCTCGCCGAGCTCGCCCGGGATGGTGATCGTCGGCGGGTTCCCCCAGGCCCAGCGCTCGTCGGCGAAGCCCCAGGGCTCCCAGGCGTCCGGGTCGGTGATCCTCTCGGCCGGGACGCGGTGCAGCAGCAGGCCGGCGTTGCGCTGGAAGCCGGTGGTGTAGGCGTAGACGTGGCCGTCGTCGCCCTCGCACCAGGTGAGCTGCTGGAACAGTCCCTGGTGGTGGTCGCCGGGCCACTCGCAGCCGGTGCGCTCCCACGTCACGCCGTCGTCGGTGGAGGCGAGGATCTCGCTCCAGAGCACGTTGCCCAGTCCCCGGTTGGCCATCACGTGCAGGTACATCGTGTCCCCGACGGTGATCACGTCGGCCGGGAGCGTCGTGCTGATCTTCCGCTTCCACATCCAGCCCGGCTTCGGGTGCCGCACGAGCTGGCAGGCGTAGTCGGCGGTGTCGCCGCCGGAGCCGGTCCAGCGCAGCCCGCGCGCGATGTCGGACGGGTCGGCGAACAGGACCACCGGGGACCGCCAGCCGGGGCCGCCCACACCGGCGTCGTCGAACGTGTCGCCGAAGACCGCGACCAGCCGCCCGTCGGGGGCGGTGGTGACGATCCCGAGGTCGGTGCCGCCGACCCCGTAGGCGTCGGTCAG
>CBIHNM010000104.1:0-13842 GCA_966211265.1 uncultured Pseudonocardia sp. | reverse complement strand
AGCGCCGACGGCCCGGACCTCTCGACGCGCTCCGCGAGGTCCGCGCCGTCGTCGGCGGGCCCCACCTCGACGACGTGTCCGGGGCCGTGCACCGCGCGGTCCAGGTCGGTGAGCAGCCGTCGGCGCCCGCTCCCGGCCTCGCCGAGGACCAGCAGCGGCGTCCCCGCCCGCAGGGCCTCGGCACCCGCCGTCCACGCCACCCGCCAGGCGGGGCTGGTGCCGGAGGGCTCCGGCACCGCCCGGTGGGCCGGCACCGCCCGGGTCACCGTCACCCCGTCGGCCTCCCGCAACACCGAGATCACCGCGACCAGCCCGGCGACCGTGCCGCCGACGGTGACCGCGGTGCCGCGCATCCGGACCCGGACCCCCGAGGGCAGGTCCAGACGGTCGTCGACGTCGGGTCCGCGCAGCATCCGGAACCGCGCGTGCTCCTGCAGCGCGGCGAGGTCACCGGCGTCGAGCAGCGTGTGCAGCACCGTGTTGGCCAGCACCGTGCGCGTGCCCACCGCGAGCACCGCCCGCCGCGAGCGGACGTCGACCCGGGTGTAGAGGTCGAACAGCGCCTGCTGACCGGCGTCCCGGTCGTGCAGCAGCGCGTCCTGGATCCGGGCGGCGGCCGAGGTGACCACCGAGTGCAGGATCGGCGAGGAGTGCTCGGCCCGGCAGCTGAGGTCGAGCACGCCTTCGATCCGGCCGGTGAACGGGTCGCGCACCGGGGCGCCGGCGCAGGCGTAGGGCTGCAGCGGCTCGACGAAGTGCTCGGCGCCCACGACGTGGACCGAGCGGCCCGCCTCCAGGACGGTGCCCACCCCGTTGGTGCCGACCGCGCCCTCGTCGTAGCCGAAGCCCTCGGCGAAGTAGTTGTCGTCGGCGGCCCGCCCGATCGCCGTCGTCGTGTCCAGCCGGACGAGCAGCCGGGCCCGGTCGTCGGTGAGCACGACGCAGACCCCGACACCCGCGGTCTGCTCGGCCAGCTGCTCGATCACCGGACGGGCACACCGCACCAGCCGGGAGTCCAGGTCGAGGTCGGGGTGGTGCCGGTTGGACACCACGCCCGGGTCGACGCCGCTGGCGAGGCTCCGGCGCCAGGAGGCGGCCAGGTGGCCCGGGATCCCGGACAGGTCGGCGTCGGGACGGTCCAGCAGGCGGGCGCGGGCGGAGGTGAGGATCCTGCGACGAGCGACCACGTCACCCATGCACGGCACCTCCCTGTCGTCCTCATCACATCATGCGACACCGGTCAAGCACGGAATCGTCCGATGTTCGGACACCACCGCCCTCCGCGGCCGGGCCTACGGTCGGCTCATCCCGTCACCGTCGACCCAGGGAGAACGGCCATGACCCGTGCCGCCACGGCCGATCAGGACCAGCGCAGCAGCGAGACCGAGCACATCGACGTCCTGATCGTCGGGGCCGGGGTGTCGGGCATCGGCGCCGCGCACCGGATGCGCACCCAGTTCCCCGGACGCAGCTTCACGATCCTGGAGGCGCAGGAGGACCGCGGCGGGACCTGGTGGACCCACCAGTACCCCGGTGCCCGCTCCGACAGCGACCTGTTCACCTACGGCTACCGGCACAAGCCGTGGCGCGGGGCGTCCATCGCCGCCGGGGGCGAGATCCTGAGCTACCTCGACGAGGTCATCTCCGAGGACGACCTGGCCGGTCACATCCGCTACCGGCACCGCGTCACCGGCCTGAGCTGGTCGTCGGCGGAGAACCGGTGGACCGCGCAGGTGCACCGCACCGACACCGGCGAGCGGCTGCGGATCACCGCGTCGTTCCTGTGGATGTGTCAGGGCTACTACAACCACGACGAGCCCTACACCCCCGAATGGCCCGGCACGGAGCGGTTCGAGGGCACGATCGTGCACACCCAGAAGTGGCCCGCCGACCTCGACCACGCCGGCAAGCGGGTGCTGGTGATCGGCTCCGGGGCGACCGCGGCGACCGTGGTGCCGGCGATGGCCCGCGACGCCGAGCACGTGACGATGCTGCAGCGCTCGCCGTCGTACTGGTTCCCCTCGCCGACCGTGCACGAGCTCGCCACGATGCTGGAGCCGCTGGACCTGCCGCAGGAGTGGACGCACGAGATCCTGCGCCGCCAGTACATCACCCAGTACGACTGGCTCGCCTCGGTCTCGCGGGAGGACCCGGCGCAGGCCCACGAGTTCCTGACCGAGACCATCCGGCCGCTGCTGCCCGAGGGCACCGACGTCGACAAGCACTTCACCCCGAGCTACCGGCCCTGGCAGCAGCGGATCGTGATCGTGCCCGACGGCGACTTCTTCGAGTCCATGCGCGAGGGCACGACCTCCGTCGTCACCGACACGATCACCGAGTTCACCGAGAAGGGCGTCCAGATCTCCTCGGGCGAGGTGCTCGAGGCCGACATCATCGTCACCGCCACCGGGTTCAACCTGTCGGTGTTCGGCGACATCCCGTTCACCGTCGACGACGAGCCGGTCGACTTCTCCCAGCGGGTCACCTGGCGCGGGATCATGATCAGCGGAGTGCCGAACATGGCCTACGCATTCGGCTACTTCCGGCACAGCTGGACGCTGCGCGTGGACCTGGTCAACGACGTCGTCGGGCGGATCTTCGAGCGGATGGCCGAGCGGGACGCGTCGGCCGTCGTCCCGCAGCTGCGGGACGGGGACCAGGACATGCCGCTGCTGCCCTGGTCCGACCCGGACAACTTCAACGCCGGGTACGTCATGCGCTCGCAGGACCGGATGTTCCGCCAGGGCGACCGCGACCCGTGGACCCACATGCACGAGCACGACCACGACCGCGCCGTCCTGCCCGAGGCCGATCTCGACGACGGCCTCCGGTACCGCTGAACCCCCACCCCGAGGAGAGAAACCCGTGCCCCGCATCTCCGTCCGTACCGGAACGACGCTGAACTACGAGATCAACGGTGAGGGCGAGCCGTTGCTGCTGATCATGGGAACGTCCGGCGCGATCCCGTTGTGGGGCGAGCTGGCGTCCCGTCTCGCCCAGACCCACCAGGTCATCGCCGTCGACAACCGCGGCCTGGGCGGCAGCGACCGCGGCACCGGCCCGATCAGCGTGGGCTCGCTCGCCGAGGACGTCTCCGCCCTGCTGGAGGCGCTCGAGGTGCCGCGCGCGCACGTGCTCGGCTGGTCGCTCGGCTCGGCGATCGTGCAGGAGCTCGCACTGGCCCACCCCGACCAGGTCGCCTCCGCGCTGATGTACGCCACGTGGGGCCGGTGCGACGGCTTCCAGCGGTCGGTGCTCAGCGCCCTGCGGCTGCCCTACGTGCACCGCGACATGGAGTCCGCGCTGGCCGTGTCGGGTCTCGCGTTCTCCCCGCAGCTGCTCGACCATCCCGACTTCGCGCAGATGCTGGAGCCGATGCTGCCGGCGTTCCCGCAGAACGAGGAGCAGATGCAGGTCACCGTCGAGCAGTGGGACGCCGACCTGGTGCACGACACGCTCGACCGGCTCGGCGGGATCACCGCCCCGACCCTGGTCGTGGTCGGCGAGCAGGACCTGCTGACCCCGCCGTGGCAGGCGAAGAAGGTCGCCGACGCGATCCCGGGTGCACGGTACGAGCTGGTGACCGGGCCCGGGTCGAGCCACGGCCTGCACATCGAGCGCCCCGAGGACCTCACGAAGATCGTCACCGGGTTCCTCGGCGAGCACCCGATCGGGCGGTGACCCCGCTCGGGCGGTGACCTTCCGGAACTCCGGAGACCACCGCCCGAGCCGGTGCCTATCCCGCCGCGGGTGAGATCGCGACGGGCTCCCGGCGTGGCCGGTGGTGGTTGGCGTTGCGCGGGGTGGCCAGCACCTCGCTCGTGCGGTTCTCGAGCGCCGACGAGTCGGACAGCACACCGTTGGAGGAGAGCACCGTCTCCAGCGCGTTGACCCAGTGCTCGTAGTAGTTCCACGGCTCGCCGCCGGAGCCGTCCTCCCACTGCCTGATCGAGTCGATCAGCGAGAGCTGGAACTCGCTCCACCCGTAGTGGCCCTCGTGGTAGGCGGCGACGGCCATCGCGAACGCGCGGAGCTCCCACGGCTCGTCGAAGCCCTTGTCCGCCGACGGCATGTCGCAGAGCAGCTTCTCCACCCGGCGACGCGCGTCACCGAGCTCGGTGGCGTCCTGCCGGAAGCCGTACCGGCCCTCGCCCACGTCGGTGGCGTCGAGGTCCTCGTACGGCTCGCCGTCGGCGAACGGGAGATGACCGTGCCCGTGCCCGTGGTCCTCTCCCATCAGGCGGGCTGCTTCGGGTCGCCGACGCCGATCATCGACTCGCGGGTGACCAGCGCCGCGAGCTGCTCCTCGGTGTACCCGTCGGTGCCGGCCGGGCGCTGCGGGAGCACCCAGTAGCGCATCTCCGAGCTGGTGTCCCACACCCGGATCTCGACCGAGTCCGGCACGTTCAGCCCGAACTCCTCGGACAGCACCTTGCGGGGCTCGCGCACCATCCGTGCGCGGTAGGCGGGCTCCTTGTACCAGTTCGGCGGCAGGCCCAGCACCGGCCACGGGTAGCAGGAGCACAGCGTGCAGACGATGGCGTGGCGGACGTCGTCGGTGTTCTCGACGGCGACCATGTCCTCGCCCTGCAGGCCGCTGATACCCAGCTCGGCGCACGCGGTGGACGCGTCGTCCAGCAGGCGTGTCTTGAACTCCGGGTCGCTCCAGGCCTTGGCGACGACCTTCGCGCCGAGCTGGGGGCCGACCTCGTTCTCGTAGATCTCGGCGAGCCGGTCCACCGCGGCGGTGGTCATCAGGCCCTTCTCGATCATCAGGGACTCGATCGCCTTGACCCGGGCCGCGATCTGCTCCTGGTGGGTGGCGGATTCCGTGGTGCTCATCAGCATGTGTCCTTCGTGGATCAGGCGGCCGGGCGGATGTAGGGCTCCCACACGTCGAACGTGACGGTGCCGTTGGGCTCGGCGGACTCGGCGCCCCAGAGCTCGGAGTTCGTGAACTGCACGGTGTAGACGTGCTCGGGGGCCTCGCCCTCGTTGTTGCCGGCCGTGTCCGGGTAGATCATCTCGCCGTGGGCGAGCACGATCACGCCCGTCTTGCCACGGGTGTAGCCCGCCTTGCGGGTGTGGCCGCGCGGCGCGTCGGCGACGACGGTCACCCTGTCGCCGACGGAGAACCCGGCCGACTTCCCGGTGTCGCGGCCGGCCGGCGCCCCGGCCGGGATGACGGCCTCGATGAACGCGACCAGCTCGCCGTCGGGGTCCTGGTTCGCGGGCAGCGGCTCGTCCGGGTTCGCGAGGTAGTGCTGGTAACGCTTCTCGATCTCCTCGGCGGTCCAGAAGCCGGTGCGCTCGCCGTGGTAGGCCACGGAGTCCACCCAGTGCTCGTAGTACGGCGAGGTCAGGTACGCGACCGGCGGGATCAGCTCCATGCCGAAGCGGAACTGGTCGACGCCGAACATCCCGGCCTTGAACGCCAGCGGGAAGAACGTGTGCGCGTGCTTCTCCCACTCCGCCTTCCAGACCGGCTCCTCCGGTGGTGGTGCCACCGCGCCGAGACCGTCCCGCCCGCCCAGATCGTGGATGCCGTTCACGCCTGTCCTCCTGTGGTCGCTCGGGTCAGTGCCGGCGGGGCGGGGAACCCGCCGACCGCCTGCTCGTAGGCGTGCGCACCGCGCAGCACCGTGGCGTCGTCGAAGCTGCGGCCGACGAGCATCAGCCCGCAGGGCAGCCCGTCCACCAGCTCGGCCGGGACGGTGGCGGCCGGGTGGCCGGTGACGTCGAACGGCGCGCAGTTGCCGATCATCGACAGGGCGGTCGTGAGGTAGTCCCCGAGCGGGGCGTCGTAGCCCAGCAGCGGCGCCGCCGTGAACGGCAGCGTCGGCATGGCCAGCAGGTCGTAGGACGAGAAGGCCGCGTCGTAGGCGGCGCGCAGCTCGAACGCGAGGTTGCGGGCCATCGCGTACCACTTGCCGCCACCGACCCGGAACGTGTGGCCGCCGGACAGGCCGACCAGCTTCACCGTCTTGGACAGCTCGGAGCCGCGGGCGATCCGCTGGGCCGCGTAGTGCGCGATCAGCTCGGGGTCGTAGAGGCCCTGCGAGTTCATGCCGTAGGCGTTGCCGGCGATCATCTGGAACGCCGCGCCCTCGGTGGCGATCACGTTCCAGACCGCCATCGCGTCGAGGTGCCACGGGATCGACACGTCCTCGACGTGCGCGCCCGCGCCGCGCAGCGCGTCCAGCGCGGCGCGGACCGACCCGTCCACCCCCGCGTCGCTCTCCGGCCGGCCGAAGCCCTCGGTGAGCACGCCGATCCGCAGGCCCTCGGCCCCGCCGGCGAGCGCGGCGGTGTAGTCGACCGGGGCGATCGTGGTGGGTTGGCGCGGGTCGAGGCCGTCGACCCCGGCCAGCACGCCGAGCATCAGGGCCGCATCGGCCACCGTGCGGGTCATCGGCCCGAGGTGGTCGATCGTCTGCTCGATCGGGAACGCGCCGGTGTAGGGCACCAGCCCGTGCGTCGGCTTGTGCCCGACGCCGCCGCAGAACGACGACGGGATCCGGACCGACCCGCCCTGGTCGCCGCCGAGGGCGAGGTCCACCTCGCCGGTGACCACGAGCGCGGCGCTGCCCGACGACGAGCCGCCGGCGTTGCGGGTCGTGTCCCACGGGTTGCGCACCGGCCACGGCCTGGAGGTGAAGCTGGCGCCGGAGAAGCAGAGGTCCTCGCACATCGACTTGCCGGTGACCGTCGCGCCGGCCGCGAGCAGGCGGGTGACGGCGGTGGCGTCGCGACGCGGGACGAAGCCCTCCACGGTGGCCGAGCCGTTGGTCATCGGCACGCCCGCGACGCTGACGTTGTCCTTGATGGCGACGGTCCTGCCGGCCAGCGGCCCCTGCCCGGCCCCCGGGATCGAGGTCCGCACGTACCAGGCGCCCAGCGGGTTGTCCTCGGGCTCGGACCACTGCCGCTGCGGGGTGTCCGGGGCGGTCGCGGCGTAGAGCTCCTCGACCCGTTCCGACGCGGCGAACGTCGAGGCGACCGCCGGGCCCATCTCCTCGAGCTCGGCGTCGGAGAGTCCGAACCCGAAATGCCGGTTCAGTGCCGCCAGGCCGGCGGCGTCGGGTGCAGGGATCGCCACGGGCACTCCTCGAGGTTGGGGCGGGGACGGATATGAAAGCTAGAAGGCCCCGTGCCTCATGTCAATGATCCCTGACGCGTCGAGGCCGGGCCTATCCGCCCGACATCGACCCGAACGTCGCCCCGTGTGCCACCGCCAGGTGCAGCGGACGGCGCAGGGCGTCCGGATCGTCCGGCACGACCGTCCCGCGCGGGAGCTCGTAGCGGCCCGCCCGCATCGCGTCGGCCACCGGCCCGGGTTCGGTCGTGCGGGCCCGCCGGGCCGCCGCCGCCCACATGTGGATCGCCTCGAACACAGACTCGGACAGCGACGACAGCGGCGGTGCCCACGGCCCGAACGCCCGCCGGTAGCGCCCCAGCAGGGAGGTGTTGCGCTCGGTGTCGAGGTACTGGAAGTACCCGGAGACGCCGTGGATCCCGGAGCCCGCGGGCGACCCGATCCGCTCCAGGGTCGCCTCGTCGATGGCCGGGGCGAGGCTCACCGTGCGGTCCCGCAGGCCCATCGCGTGGCACCGGCGTTCGAACGCGGCGCTGTCCGCCCCGACGAACGTGTTCAGCACGATGTCGGCGCCGGAACGGGCGACCGCCTCGACGATCGGGGTGAAGTCGGTCGTGCCCAGCGCGGCGTAGCGTTCCCCGACCAGCCGGGCGCCGTAGCGGGGCAGCACCGCGCGGGCGGTCGCGTGCACGCTGCGCGGCCACACGTAGTCGTTGCCGGCCAGGAACCATCGATGCCCGCCGGTCGAGCGCATCAGCGGCGCCGCGGCCGTCGTGAGCTGGGCCGCCGGGCGCTCGCCGAAGCGCAGCCGCAGGCGGCTCTCACCGCCGCCCTCGTTCATGTGCCCCTGCACGACGAGCGTCTCGGAGCCCTCGAGCGCCGCGGCCACCGCGTCGTAGGTCGCCGACGTGGTCATCAGCACGATCGTCCGGCACCCGGCGCGGGCCAGCCGCCGTGCCTCCAGGGCTCCGGTGGCCGGGTCGGTCGCGTCGTCGCCGACCAGCATCTCGACCGGGTGCCCGCCGACGCCGCCGTCGGCGTTGATCTCCTCGATCGCGAGCGTGGCCACGTTCTGCGCGGCGGCCGCGAACAGCCCGCCCGACCCGGACCGGCTGCTGATCAGCCCGAGCCGCGGGCCGGTCGCCGCCCCGGGCGGCACCGCGAGACCCTGGCGGCGCATCAGCCACTCCAGCCCGCGCTCGTCGATCTCGGCCCGCAGCCGGATCCGGGTGCCTCCCGGCGCCGCGGCGAAACGCAGCAGGATGCGGCCCCGCCAGGGCAGGTCGTGCGTGATCGCGATCGTGCGGGCACGGCGCAGCTCGCTGATCCTGCCCAGGATCTCCACCGGCCCGGCCGCGCCGATCGGCGGCCGCAGCGTCACCACGGCGCCGGCCGTGAGCCGGTCGCAGACCGCACCGAAGAGCCAGCCCGCGCCCGCCCCCGCGCCGAACCGGTCGAACGCGACCTCCGGCGGGACGGCCGCGAACTCCTCCACCGAGACCGCGACGGCCCCCATGGCTAGCCCGCTCGCGCCGTCATCCGGCCCTCGCGTCGAGATCGGCGGCGGGACGGTCCTCGACCGAGGACCGCGCGTCGCGCAGCGAGTCCCGGAACAGGCCCTGCAGCAGGCGCATGACCTCGGCCGCGGCGCCCGAGGGGTCGATCGCGTAGAAGCGGTACCGGCCCTCGCGGCGCTCGGTCACCAGCCCGGCCACCCGCAGCACCCGCAGGTGGGTGGACACGCCCGTGCGCCCGACGCTGTGGATGCGCTCCGCCAGCGCCCCCGCGCTGATCTCGTCGTCCTCGGCCAGTACGGCCAGGATCTCCCGGCGGACGGGGTCGGCGAGCGCGTCGAAGGCACGGTCGGCGTCCAGGCCCCGACCCGACGTGTCACGGTCCGATGACATGGACCCACGGTAGCGCAGGCGGGTCCGGCCACGTCCGGTGGCGGCGCCGGCGGGTCAGTAGACGTCGCGCAGGTAGCGCCGGTCGGCGGTGAGCTTCTTGACCCAGGCCCGGGCGCCGTCGTCGTCGAGGTGGCCGCGCCCCCGGACGATGTCGTGCAGCGCCTGGTCGACGTCGCGGGCCATCCGCCGCGCGTCGCCGCACACGTAGAGGTGCGCGCCGTCCTGCAGCCAGGACCACAGCTGGTGACCGTAGCGGCGCATCAGGTCCTGCACGTAGACCTTCTGTCGCTGGTCCCGGGAGAACGCGGTGTCGAGCCGGTCGAGCAGGCCCTCGCGCTGCATCGCCTCCAGCTCCTCGCGGTAGTAGAAGTCGCCCGCCGAGGTGCGCTCGCCGAAGAACAGCCAGTTCGGGCCGGTGTGGCCGAGCTCGCGACGCTCCTGCAGGAACGCCCGGAACGGGGCGACGCCGGTCCCGGGACCGACCATGATCATGGGCGTGTCCGGGGCGGCGGGCGGCCGGAAGTGCGGCGAGCGCTGCACGAACACCGGGATGTCGACGTCGCCGCCGCGGTCGGCCAGGAACGTCGAGCAGACCCCGGTGCGCGGTCTGCCCCGGTGCTCGTAGCGGACCGTGGACACGGTCAGGTGCACCTCGTCCGGGGTCGCCTTCGGACTCGACGAGATCGAGTACAGCCGCGGGGTCAGCGGCGTGAGCACGCCGAGCCACTCGTCGAGCCCGGCGCCGACCCCGAACTCGGTGAGCAGGTCCATCGACTGCCGTCCCCACAGCCAGCGCGCCAGGTTGGTCGTGTTGCCCGGGCGCAGCAGCGTGTCCAGCTCGTGGCTGCCGGCCCGTTCCTTGACGAAACGCAGCAGGTCGGGGGTGATCCGCAGGATCTCCAGGTGCTCGCGGGCGGCCTGGCGCAACGACATCGTGCCCGGTCCGTCGTGGTCCACGGCCGCCTCCGGGTCCAGGCCCGTGGCGGCCAG
This sequence comes from uncultured Pseudonocardia sp., assembly GCA_966211265.1. Lineage (GTDB taxonomy): Bacteria > Actinomycetota > Actinomycetes > Mycobacteriales > Pseudonocardiaceae > Pseudonocardia. The sequence goes on along the minus strand of CBIHNM010000104.1, from coordinate 3,849 downwards.
CCACTCCTCGACCGCCTCCTCGCCGTTGGTCGGCCACACGCCCAGCGCGTCGCCGGCCTCGTAGCGGAACTGCGGGTCGGGCAGCGTGAACGCGATCTGGCGCACGTCCTTGTCCGAGCTCGCCCGGCTCAGCATCCGGTTGGTCACCAGCCGGGTGGGCAGCGGGTCGTCGCGGCGGTAGCGGTCGGTGGCGCGGCGTGCCCGCGGGACCGCGGGCGACGGGGGCACGGCCTCGGCCGCGGTGGTGGGGGTGGGGGACCGGGCCGGGGCCGGGACGTCGTCCGGCGCCGGGGCCGCGAGCAGCGACCCGACCGTGGCCAGCCAGCGTTCGACGGGGTCGGCCTCGCCCGGCTCGCAGTCGACCCGGTCGGTCATCCGGGTCGCGCCGAGCTCGGCCAGGCGTGCGTCGAGACGGCGGCCGTGCCCGCAGAAGTCGTGGTAGCTGGAGTCGCCGAAGGCCAGCACCGCGTAGCGGGTGTCCGGCAGCGCCGGGGCGTCCGGCCCCTCGATCGCGGACCAGAACGCGTCCCCGTTGTCGGGTGCGTCGCCGTCGCCGAACGTGCTGGTGACCGCGAGCAGGGTCGGCATCGAGGACAACCGGGACGGGTCGACGTCGTCCATCCCGACCAGCTCGACGGCGTGGCCGGCCGCGCGGAGGCGGGCCGCGACGTCGCGGGCGTGCCCCTCGGCGGTGCCGGTCTGCGAGGCCCAGGCCACCACGACCGGCGCCGGCGCGTCCGGCCCGCCCGGTGCCGGCGCGGCGGCGGCGCGGCTGTGGCGCCCGGCCAGCATGCCGTCCACCCAGGCGCGGTGCGACGGGGCGAACGGGGCGCCCGGGGGCAGCACCGGGACCCCGTCGACGTCCTCGGAGGCCAGCGACCAGAGGAATCCCCGCAGGTAGTCTGCCTCCTCGTCGCGCAGCGGCGGTGGCCCGAGCGGTTCGCCCGGTCCGAGCGCGGCGGCCATCGGGTGGACGGACGCGGCCGGTGCGGACGGGGCCGCGTCGGGTCCGGGGCCGGTGGCCTCCGGCGCGGGCGCCGCGCCGACCCGGGTGAGCGTCACCGCGCAGACCTTGAACTCCGGCTGGAACGACACCGGGTCGACCGCGTCGTTGGTGACGGCGTTGATCGCCAGGTACTCGCCGAACGCGTCGTTCCAGTGGAACGGGGCGAAGCAGTTCCCGCGCTGCACCCGGTCGGTGACCGAGGCCGGGAGGACGGCGCGACCGCGACGCGAGGCCACCTCGACCCGGTCGGTGTCGGCGATCCCCAGCCGCGCCGCGTCCTCCGGGTGGATCTCCACGAACGGCCCCGGGTGCAGCCCGGCCAGTGTCGCGACCCTGCCGGTCCTGGTCAGGGTGTGCCAGTGGTGCTGCAGCCGACCGGTGTTGAGCAGGAACGGGTAGCCCTCGTCGGGCATCTCGGCCGCGGGCATGTGCGGGCGCGGCAGGAACACCGCCCGCCCGGTCGGTGTCGCGAAGGTGGGGCCCTCGGGGCCCGCGTAGCGGATCGGGTTGCGGCCGTCGGGGTGGTCGTCGCCGGGCGGGCTCGGCCACTGCACGGGCGTGTCACGCAGACGTTCGTATGACACGCCCCGCAGGTCGTACCCGGTTCGGGGGTTGGCGAAGCCGCGGATCTCGTCGAAGACCTCCTCGGCGCTGCGGTGGCCGAACGCGTCGGCGTAACCCATCTCGGAGGCGATCCGGGCGATGATCTGCCAGTCCGGCAGCGCCTCGCCGACCGGATCGAGCGCCTGCTCGGTCAGCGTCAGGTTGCGCTCGGAGTTGATCGTGACCCCGGTGGACTCGGCCCAGAGCGCGGCCGGCAGCGCGACGTCGGCGTAGGCGGTGGTCTCGGTGTCGGCGAACGCGTCCTGGACGATCACCAGCTCGCAGGCCTCCAGCCCGTCGAGCACGGTGCGCCGGTTGGGGACCGAGGCGACCGGGTTCGAGCAGATGATCCAGCAGGCCTTGATCCGCCCGTCGGCCATCCGCTCGAACAGGTCGACGGTGCCGGTGCCGACCTCGTCCGACAGCCGGCCCGCGGGCAGGCCCCAGGCCCGCTCGACGAACGCGCGGTCGTCGGCGTCGCGCACCGACCGCTGGCCGGGCAGGCCGCCGCCCATGTAGCCCATCTCGCGCCCGCCCATGGCGTTGGGCTGCCCGGTCAGCGAGAACGGGCCGCTGCCGGGGCGGCAGATCGTGCCGGTGGCCAGGTGCAGGTTGCAGACCGCGTTGGTGTTCCAGGTGCCGTGGGTGCTCTGGTTGAGTCCCATCGTCCAGCAGGTGGTGAACTCGCCCGCGGTGCCGATCCACTCCGCGGCCCGGCGCAGGTCCTCCTCGTCGAGCCCGGTGATCGCGGCGACGGTCTCCGGCGGGTAGTCGGCGAGGAACTCCGGCATCGCGTCCCAGCCCTGGGTGTGCGCGGCGACGAACTCCTCGTCGACGTGCCCGTTCCGCACGACCAGCGCGAGCAGGCCGTTGAGCAGGGCGAGGTCGGTGCCGGCGCGGATCGGCAGGTGCAGGTCGGCCTTCTCGGCGGTCGCGGTACGCCGCGGGTCGACCACGATCAGCTTCGCGCCCGCCCGGACCCGGTCCATCATCCGCAGGAACAGGATCGGGTGGCAGTCGGCCATGTTCGAGCCGATCACCAGGAACACGTCGGCGTGGTCGAGGTCGTCGTAGGAGCCGGGCGGGCCGTCCGCGCCGAGCGACTGCGTGTAGCCGGCGCCGGTACTGGCCATGCACAACCGCGAGTTGGACTCGATGTTGTTGGTGCCCACGAACCCCTTGGCCAGCTTGTTCGCCAGGTACTGGGCCTCCAGCGACATCTGCCCGGAGACGTAGAACGCCACCGCGTCCGGGCCGTGCTCCTCGACGACGGCGCGCAGCCGCCGCGCGGTCTCGGTGATCGTCTCGTCGACCCCGCGGGGCTCCGGTTCGGCGCCGCGCTCGCGACGGACGTGCGCGGTCCGCATCCGGCCGTCGGGGCCGAGCATGTCCACGCTGGTCGCGCCCTTGGTGCAGAGCCGGCCGCGGTTGGCCGGGTGCTCCTTGTCGCCGGACACGCGCAGGGCCGACCGCGCGCCGGTGCCGGGGTCGGTGCCGATCTCCAGCACCACGCCGCAGCCCACGCCGCAGTAGGAGCAGGCGGTCTTCACGGTCGTGCGGTCCATGGGCCGATGCAACGTGACCGGTGTTTCCGTCCCGTGACATCACGGTCACCGGGCCCGGTCGGGATCCTCACATCGCCCGGTGGCCGTGGTGAGCCGGTGCCTGCGGCGGCGCCGGGTGTCCACCGCCGGATCGGGTCGCTCCGACCGCCCATCGTGCGGAGGTGGTTCGATGACGGCGTGCCGACGCCCCCGCTCACCACGAGCCTCTGGAACCTGAGCACCACGATGGCCGACGCGGCGGTCCGGATCGGCCGGCAGGTGCCGGCCCTGCTCGCGGAGGCGCCGCGCGCGGTGGAGGCACTGCCCGGGACGCTCGCCGAGCTGGCCACGCTGCCGCGGCGGGTGGCCGGGGTCGACGCGGCGCTCGCCGGGCTGGCGCCGGTGCTCGCCGACGTGCTCGGCCGCGTCACGGTCCTGGCCGACGACGCCGAGGTCGTCGACCGGGTCGACCGGCTCACCTCCGCCGTGATCGAGCTGGCCGGCGCGGCCGGGCCGCTGGCGGAGCTGTCCCGGGCCCGGGAGGACATCGCCCGGCTGGCCGGTGCCGTCGAGCCCCTGACCGAGCTCGCCCGCGCCCGCGAGGACATCGCGACCCTGGCCGGGGCGGTGGCGCCGCTGGAGGAGCTCGCGCGTGCCCGCGCCGACATCGCCGAGCTGGCCGGGGCGGTGGCCCCG
>CBIHNM010000103.1:0-13863 GCA_966211265.1 uncultured Pseudonocardia sp. | reverse complement strand
CCTGGGGATTGTGCTCCTCCGACTGGATTCGAACCAGTAACCGCCCGATTAACAGTCGGGTGCTCTGCCGTTGAGCTACGGAGGACCGTGTTCCATCGTCGGCACACCATCACCTGACGACGCTGAGGACTCTACAACACACACCGGGTACCCGACCGGAGGCCCCCACGCCCCGGACGACGCCCCCGTGACCTGGGAGAAGATCGCTGCGGGGCAGGCGGTACGGTCGGCAGGACGAGGAGGTGGGGGCATGCTCAAGTTCCTGTTGGGGATCGGCGTCGGGTACGTGCTGGGGACCCGTGCCGGGCACGAGCGCTACGAGCAGCTCGTCCGGACCTACCAGCGCACGGCGGACCACCCCGCGGTCCAGGGGGCCGCCGGTATCGCGCGGGCGACGGTCGAGGGCGCGGTGGCGAACGTGCGCCGCGACGGCGGCCAGCACCACTGAGGCATCACCGGGTCGAGCGGGCGGCGCGGGCTCAGCGGACCCGGGCGACGGCGAAGATCCGCCTGAACGGGAACCACGTCGACCCGTCCGCCGAGGGCGGGTACGCCGTCCGCAGGAGGCCGGCGAGCTCGTCGACGAACTCGGCGTACCCGCCGTCGTCGAGCGCGTCACGCACGGGACGCAGTGCGGTCCCGCTGATCCAGCGCAGCACCGGGTCCGGCCCGGTCAGGCGCTGCACGTAGGTCGTCTCCCAGACGTCGGCGTCGGCGCCGGCGGCGGTGAGCAGGTCCGCGTAGCCGGTCGGGTCCCGCACCGGCGCCGCACCGAGGAGGGCGCCGGCGGAACCGTCGTCGTCACCGGGCAGCGACACCCGGTCCCGCCAGCGCGGCTGCGCGGCGAGCTCCCGGGTCAGTACGTGCGACGGGGCCCCGAAGTTGCCCGGCACCTGCACGGCGAGCCACGCGCCGGTCGGGAGCGCCCGCACCCAGCGGGCCATCAGCTCGGCGTGCGTGGGCACCCACTGCAGGACGGCGTTCGAGACGACCACGTCGGTGTCGGGTTCCGGGGTCCAGTCGAGGACGTCGACGAGGTCGGCGCGCACGCCGTTGCCCCGCGCGCTCGCGACCATCTCCGGCGAGGCGTCGAAGGCCGCCACGGTCGCGCCCGGCCAGCGCCGGGCGAGCACCGGCGTCAGGTGCCCGGGTCCGCACCCGGCGTCGACGACGCGCCGCGGCGCGCCCTGGCCCGTCGACGGCGCCCCGATCCGCGCGACGAGGTCGTGGAACGGGCGGGAGCGCTGGTCGTCGAAGCTGCGGTAGAGCGCGGGGTCCCAGGTGGTCGTCATGCGGGCCCGGTGCCGTCGGTCCCGATCCGCTGCGCGACGCCCTCGGCGAGACGGTCGACCGCGTCCGGGTCGGTGCCGGGGTCGGGGCGGATCTGCAGGATCAGGCCGTCCCGGCCGGGGACCTTGCGCTGCAGCACCCACGCTCCCCCGCCGGGCAGGTCGCGGTGGCTGCGCGAGCGGATCGAGCCGGTGACGCGTTCGTGCACGGCCTGCGGGACCTTGCCGGGCTCGTCGAGGCGGTAGCGGCGCGGTCGCTGGTCGGTCAGCACCACCGTCGCGGGGCCGGACACCTCCCGCGCCGTGGACGCGGTGATCTCCAGCGTGCCGGAGTTCCAGGCCGCCTTGGCGATCTCGTGCCAGCCCAGCCGCCGGGGCGGCTCCTCGGGCAGCCACAGCCCCCAGGACGTGACGACGAGGTGCCCGCCTCCGGCCAGCTCGGCCCGGGCGACGACGTGCTCGTCGGCACCGAGACCCGCGGCGACGGCCTCGGGCACGTCCTCCCGTCCGAACAGTCGCGTCCACAGGCTCATGTCGCCACCCCGCTGGTCTGCTCGCGCAACGCGATCCGGTACTGCTCGAGCGGGACCAGGTCGCCGAAGAGCTCGTTGTAGGTCTCCGGGTCGGTCTCGTAGTTGGTGCGCTGCAGCCGGGACTTGATCTCGGTGATCTGCGCGTCGACCAGGGACATCCGCACCCCGGCCAGCAGCCCGGAGACGTAGCGGCCCTCGTCGGTGTTGCGCCGCGGCAGCTCCAGGGCCTCCACCGCCAGCTCGCTGACCAGGTGGCGGACCTCGTCGGTCGTGGTCTCGGCGCTCACCGCGTCGAGCCACGCGCCGCCCTCGATCCCCGCGCAGACCCCGCCGGCGGCGGTGATCGCCCGGTGCACCGCGGCGAAGGCCGGGTGGGTGAACGCGGCCTCGGGCAGCTCGTCGTAGCCCGGCCCGGCGACGGCCGGGATCTGCAGCGCCGCCTTGAGCGCCTGCCGCTGGATGTGCAGGCGGGGGTCGTCGCGGGGCGGCGCAGCCGGTGCCGCGCGGCCGGTGCCGCGCGCCTCGTCGGCGGCCCGGCGGCCCTTGACCGGGCCCGGGCCCGCCTTCTCCGGGTTGCGCACGGACTCCCGCACCCGGCGGACGACGACGGCGATGTCCTCCCAGCCGGTCCAGCCGGCCAGCCGGCGCGCGTACTCGTCGCGCAGGTCCTCGCGCTTGATCCGCGCCACCAGCGGGACCGTGCGCTGCAGCGCGGCCACCCGGCCCTCGACGGAGTTCAGGTCGTGCTCGCGCAGCATCGAGCGGATCGCGAACTCGAACAGCGGCTCGCGGCGGGCCACCAGGTCGCGCACCGCGGTGTCGCCGTGGTTGTTGCGCAGGTCGCAGGGGTCCTGGCCCTGCGGGGCGACGGCCACGAACGTCTGCGCGGCGAAGCTCTGCTCGCCGTCGAAGGCCTTCATCGCCGCGGCCTGCCCGGCCGCGTCGCCGTCGAAGGTGTAGATGACCTCGCCGAGGTCGAACGAGTCGTCGCCGATCAGGCGGCGGATCACCGAGACGTGCTCGGCGCCGAACGCCGTGCCACAGGAAGCGACGGCGGTGTGCACGCCGGCCTCGTGCATGGCCATCACGTCGGTGTAGCCCTCGACGACGACGACCTGGCGCCGCTTGGCGATCTCGCGCTTGGCCAGGTCCAGGCCGAACAGCACGTGGGTCTTGCGGTAGACCGGCGTCTCGGAAGTGTTGAGGTACTTGGCCTCGATCCCGTCGTCGTCGAACAGCCGGCGTGCGCCGAATCCGACGACGTCGCCGCCCAGGTCGCGGATCGGCCAGAGCAGCCGGCGGTGGAAGCGGTCGATCGCACCGCGCCTGCCCTCCTTGGAGACGCCGGACTTGATCAGCTCGTCGAGCGTGTACCCCTGGCCGAGCAGGTGCTTGGTGACGGTGTCCCACCCCGCGGGGGCGTAGCCGCAGCCGAACTTCTCGGCCGAGGCGGCGTCGAACCCGCGCTCGGTCAGGAAGCGCATCGCCGGTGCGCCGGCCGGGGTGTGCAGCTGCGCGGTGTAGTACTCGGCGGCCTTGCGGTTGACCTCCAGCAGCCGGGAACGGGTGCCCCGGTCGCGCTGCACCGAGCTGCCGCCGCCCTCGTAGGTCAGCCGCAGCCCGACCCGGTCGGCCAGGCGTTCGACCGCCTCCGGGAAGCCGATGACCTCCATCTTCATGACGAAGTCGATGACGCTGCCGCCCTCGCCGCAGCCGAAGCAGTGGAACGTGCCGTGGCTGGGGCGCACGTTGAACGACGGCGACTTCTCGTCGTGGAACGGGCAGAGGCCCTTGAGCGACCCGGCCCCGGCCTTGCGGAGGGCGACGTACTCGCCGATCACCTCGTCGATCCGGGTGCGGTCGCGGACCTCGGTGATGTCTGAGTCCCGAATCCGCCCTGCCACGGGCCCGATTCTAGGCGCGCCGACACGGCGGGGACCGGCTGGCCGTGGATTTCGCCGCGCGCCGCCGCGACCCGGTTCCGACGACGGCGCCGGCGCGCCCGGGCGGGGCCCTCAGCCGGCGGCGACGGGCGCGGGATCGCGCCGGCGGCGCCGCCGCACCATGCCCAGCCCGACGTACATGCCGACCAGCGCGATGCCCAGGCCCAGCACCGCCTGCACGGTCAGGGCCTCGCCGAGCACCGGCACCGCGGCCAGCGCGGTCGTGGCCGGCACCAGGTTCAGCAGGGCGCTGACGTGCACGGTCGACCGCATGCGCAGCAGCAGGAACATCAGCGCGAACGCGCCCGCGGAGTTGAAGACGCCCAGCCAGCCGACGGCCGCCCAGCCACCGGCGTCGGTCGGGAGCCAGGCCGCGCCCAGGAACGGCATCGCGACCAGCGTGACGACGAGCGAGGTGAGCATCTGGACGATCACGCTCGTCACGACGGGCGTGTCCTCGTTGAACTTCTTCTGGTAGAGCGTGCCGGCGGTCAGCGAGAGCATGCCGAGCACCGGGAAGACCACCGACCCGCCGAGCGCCCCGCCGAGCTCGTCGGAGAGCACGACGTAGACCCCGCAGGCGCCGATCACCAGGCCGAGCACCGGGGCCGGGCCCAGCCTGGTGGCCAGCAGCAGCGGGGTGAGCAGGCCGACCAGGAGCGGGGCCATGCCCAGGATCAGGCTCGACAGCCCGGCCGGGACACCGCTCGCCAGCCCGGTGTAGACGGCCGAGAACTGCCCGACCTGCAGGAGCAGCGCGGTCACCGACAGGTGGACCCAGGCCGGGCCACGGGGCAGCGCCGGCCGGGTGAACACCGCGACGGCACCCATCACGACGGCGGCGATCACGAACCGCCAGAGCAGGACGGTCGGGACCTCCATGTGCCGGGTCGCGATCTTGCCGGCGATGAACCCGGACGCCCACAGCGGCACGAAGACCACGCTGAGCAGCGGCACGGTCCATCGGTCCAGTCCCCGGCGCATCGCAACAGTTCATCGCATCGCTAACCACCAGGCCACCACCGGGCGCCGGAGGTGAGCGAGGTCTCCCGCCGACCGCCCGGTCCCGGGCGTGCCGTCGAGTGCGCTCGACGGCCGGGCGCGCGGGTCGTGATCACGTGCGCGGGGAGCCCTCCACCGGGAGGGGCCGCCGCGGCGACGGGACGGACGGGGTCTCGCCCGCCGGACGGGATGCACCGGTCCGGGCGCGGCCCGCGAGCCGGGGCGCGGGCGCGACCGCGGCCACCACGGCGATCCCGGCGGATCCGCCGGCCAGCGCCACGATCTCCGAGAGGTCCATGGCTCCACCGTGCGTCGGCAACCTGTGGAACAGCTGAGCGCAGCCTGCGAAGCGCTCGTCAACCCGCCACCCGGGCTGTGACCTTCCCGGCCGGACCGATCGCCGACCGGGCGTGTCCCGCCGCCGCGCGCGGGCGCCGCACCCCGATCATCGACAGGTGCACGGATGGCGCTCGACGGTTCTGGCCCTGACGGTCTCGACGGCTCTGCTCCCGGCGGCGTGCGGGGTGCCGCTCGACCTCGCGGCGATCCCGGCCGGGCCGGTCACGGGCGCCGGGGACTCCGTGGTCCCGGGCGGCACGGACCCGACCGTCGAACCGGCCGCCGCGCGCGCCGGCACGGCGGCGGCCGCGCTGGCGACGCTCGCGGTCAAGGGCCGCGCCCCGAAGACCGGGTACGCACGTTCCCGGTTCGGGCAGCGCTGGGCCGACATCGACGGGGACGGCTGCGACCAGCGCAACCAGGTGCTGGCCCGGGACATGGACGCCGAGCGGTTCAAGCCCGGGACGAGGGACTGCGTCGTGCTCACCGGATCGCTGCGCGACCCCTACACCGCGCGCACGATCGCGTTCACCCGCGGCGCCGGGTCCAGCGACGACGTGCAGATCGACCACGTCGTCGCCCTGTCCGACGCGTGGCAGAAGGGCGCCCAGCAGCTCGACGCGCCCACCCGCACGCGGATCGGGAACGACCCGCTCAACCTCGTCGCCGTCGACGGCCCGACCAACGCCCGCAAGGGCGACGGCGACGCCGCGACCTGGCTGACGCCGAACGCCCGGTACCGCTGCGCCTACGTGGCGCGACAGGTCGCGGTGAAGGCCCGCTACGCGCTCTGGGTCACCGCCGCGGAGCGGGACGCGATCAGCCGGGTGCTCGACACCTGCCCCGGGCAGACCCTGCCCGGCGACGCGAACGCCCCCGCCAACACCTACCGCTGACCCGCGGCCCGGCGCGATCAGCGGGCCCGGACGAGCCGGGCGTGCCGGCCGACGGCCTGCTGGTCGGTGAGCAGCGCGACCTGGTCGATCACCACGCGCAGCCGGGCCCGGTCGTCCGGCGCCCCCGCCCAGTCCTCGGCGCGCACCGGGTCGAGCGTCTGCGGTGCGCCGGCCAGCAACGCCTCGACCAGCTCGGCGAGCAGCTCGCGCTGACCCGCCTGCATCGCCAGCCGCCGCCGGTCGCTCATCACGTAACGGGTGGCCAGCGCCTTGAGCAGCACCACCTCGGCCACCGCCGGGCCGGGCACGTGCAGGTCCCCGTCGTGGCGGCGCAGGGCCCGGTCGCCGTGCGCGTCCAGCGTCGCGTCGGTGGCGGCGAGTGCGAACCGCCCGACCAGCTCGCTGGTCAGCCGTTTCATCGCCGCGTAGTCGGCACCGCCGGCCACCGCGACGTCGAAGCCCCGCACCGCCCGGACCACCGGCAGCCCGTCGAGGCGGGCGGCGGCCTCCGCGCAGGCACCGGCGTCGGCGCCGAACTGCCGCGCCGCGGCCCGGGCCAGCTGGTCACGTTCGGCCGGCGAGGACAGCACGGCCAGGTCCATCCGGCCCGAGAGCACCGCGTCCTCGACGTCGTGCACGGAGTAGGCGACGTCGTCGGCCCAGTCCATGACCTGGGCCTCCATGCAGCGCTGTCCGGGCCGGGCACCGCGCCGGACCCACTCCAGGGTCGCCCGGTCGTCGGGGTAGGAACCGAACTTGCGCTCCCCGCCGCGCCGGACCCACGGGTACTTCGTGGACGCGTCGAGGGTGGCGCGGGTGAGGTTCAGCCCGCCCGCGTTGCGCCCGTCCGACGACTCGGACTTGGGTTCCAGGCGGGTCAGGATCCGCAGCGTCTGGGCGTTGCCCTCGAACCCGCCGCAGGCCGTGCCCGCCTCGTCCAGTGCGCGCTCGCCGTTGTGCCCGAACGGTGGGTGGCCGATGTCGTGGGCCAGGCCCGCGGCATCGACCACGTCCGGGTCGCAGCCCAGCTCCTCGGCCATGCCGCGCCCGATCTGGGCCACCTCCAGCGAGTGCGTGAGCCGGGTCCGCGGGATGCCGCTGACCTCGGCGCCCTCCCCCGGCCCGACGACCTGGGTCTTGCCGGCCAGGCGCCGCAGCGCCGCGGAGTGCAGCACCCGGGCCCGGTCCCGGGAGAACGGGCTGCGCCGCTCCACCCGACCGCGCTCGCCCAGCCCGGACCCCTTCGGCGGCTCGGGAAGCATCCGTTCGGTGTCCGCCGCGTCGTAGCCGGGCCCGCCCGGGGTCCCGGTCGCGTCGAGGGACCCGGGGACGCCGGTGCCTGCGGACACGACCCCTCAGCCCAGGCCGCTGGTCGCGGTGTCGACCGGGGCGTGGGTGAGCTCGTAGAACAGCAGCGCCCCGGTCTCGCGGTAGATGTAGCGCAGCTGAGCCTCCCGGGTCTGCACCATCGGCCCGCTGCGGGTCGGCGACGTCCAGGCCTCCAGGCCCGCGTCGCGTGCCATCGTGCGGGCGCGCAGGCTGTGCCACGGGTCCGAGACCAGAAGGGCCGACTCCCAGCCCTGCTCGGCGGCCCTGGCCGCGACGGCCTGCACGCTGCGCAGGGTGTCCGCGCCCTCGTTCACGGTGATGACCGCCTCCGCCGGCACGCCGCGCTCGACCAGGTAGTCACGACTGGCCTCGGCCTCGGTGTAGCGGTCCCCGCTCTGGCTCCCGCCGACGGTGACGATCCGCGGGGCCACGCCGTCCTCGAAGAGCTGGGCGGCGTGACGCAGCCGCGCGGCCAGCACCGAGCTGGGCTCGCCGTTGTACTGCGCGGCCCCGAGCACGACGACGGAGTCGGCCGGTTGCTGGTCGTCGATCCGGGCGACCTGCCAGACCCGCAGCGCCGTCGTCCCGATCACGGCCACGGCCATCAGCAGCGTGCCGAGCACGATCCGGGCCGGCCAGCTCATCCGCGTCATGCGCACCGCGGGTGGCCTGCGGTCCGAGCGTCGACGGGTGGGCAGGGGTTCGGTCGGCGGGTCCGCCCCGGGCTCGGGCCCCCGGCGTGAGGTGGGCGCACTCATCCACCGATCCGTCCGCCGGAGGCGGCCAGGGCCGACGCCGAGCGGCCGGCCCGCAGGGCGATCACCTGCGCGACGATCGACACGGCCGTCTCCGCCGGGGTGCGCGCGCCCAGGTCCAGGCCGACCGGTCCGTGGATGCTCGCGAGCCCGGTCTCGCCCACCCCGGCGGCGAGCAGCCGCTCGCGGCGGGCGGACTGGGTGCGCCGCGAACCGAGCGCACCGAGGAAGCCGCGCCCGTGGCGCAGCCCGTCGAGCAGCATCGCGTCGAAGGCCGGGTCGTGGTCGAGCAGCACCACCACGTCCGCGTCGGTGAAGGCCGAGACGGCGGCGCGCGCCTCGTCCAGGCCGGTGACGGTCCGCGAGGCCCAGCCCAGCAGCCGGGCCTGACCGTGCAGCGCCTCGCCGAGCGCGCCCTCGCCGACCACGACCATCGAGGGCACCGGGACCCACAGGTCCACCAGCACCGTCGCGCCGGCCGCGGTGACCTGCTCGGTGGCGGTCGCGCCGCGACGCAGCAGGCCGCGGGCCGCGTCGACCGCCCCGTCCTGCACCGCCGCGTCCCCGAGCGAGCCGTGGGCGTGGTCGAGCCCGGGCCCGGTCAGCACGAGCGCGTGCGTGCCGTCGACGGTCGAGAGCAGGGCCGCCGGGCGGGCCGCCTCCAGCTCCGCACCCAGCGCCGATGCGGCGGCGGCGGGCAGCGCGTGCGCCAGCAGGGTCGCCCCGCCGGCGCAGGCCAGACCGGCCGCGACGGCCGGTGTCTCGGCCACGTGCGCCTGCTCGACGCGCGCACCGCCACCGGCGACCGAGGTCACGAGCGGGCGTGCGGTGTCGTCGAGCGCGCCGAGGTAGAGCTCGCCGCTGACCTGTCCACCGGAGGTCCCGGCCAGCAGCTGGCCGGACTCGACCGAACCGAACCCGTGACGGTCCAGCACCCGCACCACGCCGATGCCCTCCGCGACGCCCCCGGCGCCTCCGGACGCCCATCGGCGCAGGTCGGCGCCGAGCACACGTCGGGGGTCGCCGGCGGGATCCGACGACGAACCGGGGCCGGACGGGGCGGTGGGGGTGGACACGCTCGTCAGGGTAGCGATCACGACCGACAGGACGACGGCCCCCGCGAACGGCTCCACCGACCGGCCGACGCGGTGCCCCCGAACGGCGGCGCGACCGGCTGACCCGGTCGTGCCGGCGCCGCTGTCGCGACGCCCGCCCGGATCCGGCCGGGAACCGTAGGATCCGGGCACACGTTGCCCGTGTACCCGCCGGAAACGCCCACGAGCCAGGAGTCATGGACCCGTCCGACAGTACCGGCGCCGCCCGTTCCGGGCGGCGCGCCCCGTCCTTCCCGCATCCTCGCCCCGCCCGGCCGCCGGCGGTGGGTCGTCCGTGATCACCACCGCGCTCGGCGTCCTGCTCGGCGTCGCCGTCGTCGTCGCGATCACGGCACTGACCGGGTACTTCGTCGCCCAGGAGTTCGGCTACATGGCCGTGGACCGGGCCCGTCTGACCTCGCGCGCGGCCGGGGGCGACGTCGGCGCGCGACGCGCGCTGGACATCACCGCCCGCACGTCGTTCATGCTCTCCGGGGCCCAGCTCGGGATCACCGTCACCGGCCTGCTGGTCGGCTACGTCGCCGAACCCCTGATCGGTGACGGCATCGGCGTCCTGCTCGGCGGGGTGGGGGTGCCCACCGGCGTCGGGATCGCGGTCGGCACCGTGCTCGCGCTGGCGCTGTCCACGGTCGTGCAGATGGTGTTCGGCGAGCTGTTCCCGAAGAACCTGGCCATCGCCCGCCCGGAGCCGGTCGCCCGCCGCCTGGCCCGGTCCACCGGGATCTACCTCGGCCTGTTCGGCTGGTTGATCAGGATCTTCGACGCCGCGTCGAACCTGCTGCTGCGGGCGCTGCGGATCGAGCCGGTGCACGACGTCGAGCACTCGGCGACGCCGCGCGACCTGGAGGCGATCATCGACGACTCCCGGGACTCGGGCGACCTGCGTCCGGAGCTGTCCACCCTGCTCGACCGCGCGCTGGACTTCACCGAGCGCACCGCGCGCGCGGCGATGATCCCGCGCCCGCGGGTGTCGTGGGTGCGCGCCGAGGACACCGTCGAGGCGCTGGTGGCGAGGATGGCCTCGCAGCACTCCCGCTACCCGGTGCTCGGGTCGGCGCCCGGCACCGGGGGCGACGGCGGCCCCGGCCACGATCTGGTCGGTGTCGTCTGCCTGCGCGACGTGCTCGCCCTGGAGGACCCCGGCCACGGTGGCCGCGTGGCCGGCGCGACGCGCCTGCGCGGCGGGGAGCTGCTGGTCTCGGACCTGATGCGGGAGGCCGTGCTGGTGCCGTCCTCGCTGCCGCTGCCCGCGGTGCTCGACCGGCTGACCGAGGCGGGTGAGGAGCTCGCCTGCGTGCTCGACGAGTACGGCGGCCTGGCCGGGATCATCACGGTCGAGGACGTGGCCGAGGAGCTGGTCGGCGAGATCACCGACGAGCACGACGCCGAGGGCTCGGACCAGGCCCGCCGCTCCGGCGGCGGCTGGGTCGTCCCGGGCACCCGGCACGTCGACGAGGTCGGCAGGCTGATCGGCGCCGAGCTGCCCGGGGGCGAGTACCAGACCGTCGGCGGGCTGGTGATCGCCCGCCTGCAGCGGATGACCCGCGTCGGCGACACCGTCGAGCTGACCGTCCCGGGCGACGGCGCCGAGGGCGACGACCCGGACCGCACGCTGCGGATCACGGTGCAGGAGATCGACCGGCGGGTGCCGGGCACGGTCCGCCTGGACTGGGCCGGTCCCGTCGCCGCCGGTGGCAGCGGCGAGCAGGAGGTGCGCGCGTGAGCGCCCTCGAGATCGTCGTCTCGGTCGGCCTGGTCGCGCTCAGCGCGTTCTTCGTCGCCGTGGAGTTCGCGCTGGTCGCCGCGCGCCGCTACCGGCTCGAGGAGACCGCGCCGGGCAGCGTGGCCGCCCGCGCGGCGCTGCGCAGCGCGAAGGACATCTCGCTGCTGCTGGCCGGTTCGCAGCTGGGCATCACGTTGTGCACGCTCGGTCTGGGCGCGGTGGCCAAGCCCGCCGTCGACGACGCGCTCTCGCCGCTGTTCGAGGGCTGGGGCATGGGGTCGACGGTGGCCGGGGTGGCCTCGTTCGTGCTCTCGCTGGTCGCGGTCACGTTCGTGCACCTGGTCGTCGGTGAGATGGCCCCGAAGTCCTGGGCCATCTCGCATCC
Source organism: uncultured Pseudonocardia sp. (assembly GCA_966211265.1). Lineage (GTDB taxonomy): Bacteria > Actinomycetota > Actinomycetes > Mycobacteriales > Pseudonocardiaceae > Pseudonocardia. Next base: position 2,554 of record CBIHNM010000103.1, on the reverse strand, counting down.
GGAGCGCTCGGCGACGCTGCTGGCGTTGCCGATGCGCGGGTTCATCGTCGTGACCCGGCCGCTCCTGGTGTCGCTGAACGGGATCGCGAACCGTTGCCTGCGCGCGGTCGGTGTGGAACCGGTGGCCGAGATGGCCTCCGGGCGCACCCCCGACGACCTGCGCGAGCTCGTCGACCACTCGGCGCGCACCGGCGCGCTCGACCCCGAGCGGCGCGACCAGCTCGTCACGGCGCTGGAGCTCGAACGCACGCCGCTGCGCGAGCTGGTGCACGAGCCGAGCGGGGTGGCCGCCGACGACGTCGTGGAACGCATCCGCCGGGTCGCCCGGGAGACCGGGCACCTGCGCCTGATCGTGCGCGACGCGGGCGCCCCGGTCGGGTTCGTGCACGTCCGCGACGCCCTGAACCGCCCGGCGACCACGACCGCTCGCGATCTGATGCGCCCGATCCTGACCCTGTCCGCCGAGACCCCCGCCTACGCCGCGGTGACCGCGATGCGCGAGCGGCGCAGCCACATCGCGCTGGTCGAGTCCGGCGGGCAGCAGCGCGGGCTGGTCACCCTCGCCGACCTGGTCGACCGCCTGCTGCCCGCGGGCTCCGGGCACCCCGCCGGTCGACCGGCCGGGCCCGGTCGGCGACCGGCACGGCCCGATCGGGGGTCGGAGCGGCGCTCCGACGTGCCGTGACGGGGCGGCCGGGCCTACCCTGGCCCGCCTCACGCGAGCACCTACGGAGGTCACCATGAGCGCCCCGACCCTGCGTCCGGCCGAGCTGGACGAGTCCGCCCTGTCCCGCGTCCGCAGCCTCGAGGAGCGCCTCGGCGCACCGCTGGTGGCCTACGAGCCCGAGTCCCCGTACGCCACCCTCACCCCCGAGCAGCTCGAGGACATCCGGGCCACCGAGCGCGAGCTGGGCGTCCGCCTGCTGGCCTACGGGTCCTGACGCGTCCGCGCCGCGCGGCGCTCAGGCGCCGATCAGGCGCGCGGCGAGATAGCCCTCCACCTGGTCCAGGGCGACCCGCTCCTGGGTCATGGTGTCGCGCTCCCGGACCGTCACGGCCTGGTCGGTGAGCGTGTCGAAGTCGACGGTCAGGCAGAACGGGGTGCCGATCTCGTCCTGCCGGCGGTAACGGCGCCCGATCGCACCGGCGTCGTCGAAGTCGATGTTCCAGTTCCGGCGCAGCGTCGCGGCCAGGTCGCGGGCCTTGGGCGACAGGTCGGAGTTGCGGCTCAGCGGCAGGACCGCGGCCTTGACCGGGGCGAGGCGGCGGTCGAGCTTGAGCACGACGCGCTTGTCCACACCGCCCTTGGCGTTCGGCGCCTCGTCCTCGGTGTAGGCCTCGATCAGGAACGCCATCATCGACCGGCCGACGCCCGCCGCCGGCTCGATCACGTAGGGCTTGTACCGGACGTCGTTCGCCTGGTCGTAGAACGACAGGTCGACGCCCGAGTGGTTGGAGTGCGTGGTCAGGTCGAAGTCGGTGCGGTTGGCGATGCCCTCGAGCTCGCCCCACTCCTGACCGGTGAAGCCGAACCGGTACTCGATGTCGACGGTGCGCTTGGAGTAGTGGGAGAGCTTCTCCTTCGGGTGCTCGTACTGGCGCAGGTTCTCCGCCGAGATACCCAGGTCGGTGTACCAGCGGGTGCGCTCGTCGATCCAGTACTGGTGCAGCTCCTCGTCGCTGCCCGGCTCGACGAAGTACTCCATCTCCATCTGCTCGAACTCGCGGGTACGGAAGATGAAGTTGCCGGGCGTGATCTCGTTGCGGAAGCTCTTGCCGATCTGGCCGATGCCGAAGGGCGGCTTCTTGCGCGAGGTCGTCTGCACGTTGAGGAAGTTGACGAAGATGCCCTGTGCGGTCTCGGGGCGCAGGTAGGCCATGCCCTCCTCGGACTCCACCGGGCCGAGGTAGGTCTTCATCAGGCCGGAGAACGCACGCGGCTCGGTGTACTGGCCGCGGGTGCCGCAGTTCGGGCAGGGCACCTCGGACAGCTCGGAGGGGTCCGCGGCCTCGGGGTCGCGGCCCTTGCGCTCGGCGAACTCCTCGGCCAGCTGGTCGGCCCGGAACCGGCGGTGGCAGCTGGTGCACTCGACCAGCGGGTCGGTGAACACGTCGACGTGCCCGGAGGCGGACCAGACCTGGCGCGGCAGGATCACCGACGAGTCGAGGCCGACGACGTCCTCCCGGCCGGTGACCATCGTGCGCCACCACTGGCGCTTGATGTTGTCCTTGAGCTCGACGCCGAGGGGGCCGTAGTCCCAGGCGGAGCGGGTACCGCCGTAGATCTCCCCCGAGGCGAACACGAACCCGCGACGCTTGGTGAGCGCGACGATGGTCTCGATCGTGGAGGAAGTCGGCTTGCTGGCCACGGAGGTACTCCTGGAAGCGGTGCGGATCGGCCCCACCCGCGGTGACCGGATGGGCACACCAGCCTATCCGCCACCCACACACCCCCTCCCGCCCGCACCCCGCACAACCGCACCCGCACCCGCACCCCGGCCCCGTCCGACGCGCACGCACCCCGTCGACGCGCTCTCAGCGCGGGGACGCGCGG
>CBIHNM010000102.1:0-13936 GCA_966211265.1 uncultured Pseudonocardia sp. | reverse complement strand
GGGCCCCCCCCCCCGGCCCCCGGGGGGCCGCCGGGGGCGCCCCCCCCCCGCCCCCCCCCCCCCCACGTCCGGGCGAGACCCTGGCCGCGTTCCTGGCCCGGCGCACCGGCGTCGCCGACGCCCTGGCCGCGATGGAGGCCACCGCGCGCGACCTGGGTGCCGGCGTCCCGGGCGCCGAGGACGCCTACGCGACCGCCCTGGACCGCTGGCTCGCCCTCGGCGGCGCCGACCTCGACGAGCGCGCCGCGGAGCTGCTGGCCGACCTCGGGCTCGGCGTCCCCGCGGACGCCCCGATGACGAGCCTGTCCGGCGGGCAGGCCGCCCGCGCCGGGCTGGGGGCGCTGCTGCTCTCCCGCTACGACCTGCTGCTGCTCGACGAGCCCACCAACGACCTGGACCTCGACGGTCTGGCCCGGCTCGAGGAGTTCGTCGGCGGCCTGGGGCGGGGCGGGGCCCGCGCCACCCCGGCCGTGGTCGTCAGCCACGACCGGGAGTTCCTGGCCCGCACCGTGAACCGCATCGTCGAGCTGGACCTGGCGCAACAGCAGGTCGGGATCTACGACGGCGGCTACGAGGCCTACCTGGCCGAGCGCGAGGTCGCCCGGCGGCACGCCCGCGAGGCCTACGAGGAGTACTCCGACAAGCTCGGCGACCTCAAGGACCGTGCGGTGATGCAGCGCAACTGGATGGCCCAGGGTGTGCGCAACGTCCGTCGCAAGGCGGGCTCGGAGCCGGACAAGAACATCCGGGCGATGCGCAAGGAGACCAGCGAGAAGCAGGCCTCCAAGGCCCGCCAGACCGAGCGGGCGATCGAACGCCTCGACGTCGTCGAGGAGCCGCGCAAGGAGTGGGAGCTGCGGATGACGATCGCACCCGCGCCGCGCTCCGGGGCGGTCGCCGCGCGGGCCGACGCCGCGGTGGTCCGGCGCGGCGGGTTCGTGCTGGGCCCGGTGACCGCGCAGGTCGACTGGGCGGACCGGGTGGTGATCACCGGCGCGAACGGCTCCGGCAAGTCGACGCTGCTGGGCGCCCTGCTGGGGCGGATCCCGACCGAGTCCGGGTCGGCCGGGCCCGGCGCCGGGGTCCGGGTCGGGGAGATCGACCAGGCGCGCGGCGCGTTCCTCGGCCCGCAGACGTTGCTGCGCTCGTTCGGCGCCGAGGTGCCGGACCGGCCGGAGTCCGAGGTCCGCACGCTGCTGGCGAAGTTCGGGCTGACCGCCGACCAGGTGCTGCGCCCGGCCGCGTCGCTGTCCCCGGGCGAGCGGACGCGCGCGGCGCTGGCACTGCTGCAGGCCCGCGAGGTGAACCTGCTGGTCCTCGACGAGCCGACGAACCATCTCGACCTGCCCGCCATCGAGCAGCTGGAGCAGGCCGTGGACTCCTTCGCCGGGACCGTCCTGCTCGTCACCCACGACCGCCGGATGCTCGACACCGTCCGCGCGACCCGGCGCTGGAACGTCGAACGCGGCGGGCTGACCGAGCGCTGAGACGCGCGCTCCGCCGGCCCGCCGCGTCGCGTACGGGGGGTGTGCTCAGGCCTTGGCTTCGGGCTCGGCCGCGTCCTCCTGGGACACGATCGCGAACCGCAGCTCGTCCTCGCCGTCCTCGCCGGGGACGGCCTGCACGTCGAGCACCTTGTCGTCGAGGATCTGGGCGGCCGCGGGCTCCAGGAAGACCGCGACACCCTCCCCGCGCAGCACCGTGTCCTGCTCCCCGGCCGCCTGCGCGAGCGAGAGCTCCAGGCCCTCCTCGGGCTGCGGAGCCGTGATCCGCAGGCCGCCGTCGTCCGGCAGCTCCGCGTCGGTGCTCAGCGACTTGATGGCTTCGGCTGCGTTCTCCGTGATTGCCAGCATCGTCCCCACCGTACGGAAACGCCCCGGGCCGATGCAGCCCGGGGCGCGTCCGGAGGGTCGGGGAGGGCCGTGCCCTCGGGGTTTCACCCGGGTGACGGCGGTCACCCGGCCCCGGGGCCCGGGCACCCCTCAGCCGAACTCGTTCGGGTTCGGCCCGATCCGCCGGTCGGCGTTCATCCGGTCGATCGAGGCGATGTCGTCGCCGGTGAGCTCGAAGTCGAAGATCTGGAAGTTCTCCTCGATCCGGGAGGGCGTGTTCGACTTCGGGAACACGATGTTGCCGTGCTGGATGTGCCAGCGCAGCACGACCTGCGCGGGTGTCTTCCCGATCCGCTCGGCGATCGCGGCGATGGTGTCCTCGGCCAGCAGGCCCTTGCCCTGCCCGATCGGGCTCCACGCCTCGGTCGCGATGCCGTGGTTGCGGTTGTACTCGCGCAGCGCGGCCTGGATCAGGTGCGGGTGCACCTCGATCTGGTTGACCGAGGGCACCGTGGAGGTCTCGGCGGCGAGGCGGTCCAGGTGGTCGGGGTTGAAGTTCGACACGCCGATGGACCGGACCCGGCCGGCCTTCTTCGCGTCCTCGAGCCCCTGCCAGGTCTCGACGTAGCGGTCCTGCGTGGGCTGCGGCCAGTGGACCAGGTACAGGTCGACGTGGTCGAGTCCGAGCTTGTCCAGGCTCTCCTCGAGCCTGCTGACCGCCAGATCGCGACCGTGGCCGTCGTTGTTGAGCTTCGTGGTCACGAACAGCTCGTCGCGCGCGATGCCGGACCCGGCGATCGCCTTCCCGACACCCTCCTCGTTGCCGTACATCTGGGCGGTGTCGATGTGGCGGTAGCCGACGTCCAGGGCGGCCTTGACCTTGTCCGCCACCTGGTCGGGCTCGATCTGGAAGACACCGAAGCCGAGCTGCGGGATCTCCACACCGTCGTTCAACGTGATCGTGGGAACCATGGTCGCGAGTACCCGGCACGCCCCGGGGCCATGCACGCTCGGGCGTGTCACGAACCCGACGCGGGACCGGGGAATACCCGGTCCCGGCGGTGCGGCCTCAGTTCCAGACGGCCCGGACCCCGGCGGCGACCGCGGCCGCCTGGGCGCGGCCGGCGCGCGCCGAGGGCGGGCGCCGTGCCGGGTCCAGGACGTTGCGCCCGAACGCCCTGCGCGCGGCGTGGTCCGGGGTGACCAGCACCGCGGCGCAGGACGCGGCGAGCCCCTCGACCTGTGTGCCGGGCCTGGCCATCGCGCCGAAACCCGAGGTCAGCGGCGCCAGCACGACGACGCGCTCGTACCCGGCCGCGAGGTCGGCGTTGGCCATCGAGCGGACGCCGCCGTCGACCCAGCGGGTGCCCAGTGCCGTCACCGGCGGCCAGACCCCGGGCACCGCGCAGCTCGCCGCGACGGCCTCGACCAGGCTCAGCCCGGAGTCGCGGTCGAACGCGCGGAACGCGCCGGTGTACGCGTCGACGGCGGTCACCTGCAGGTCGCGCCCGGCCGGCCAGTCGGCGCCGCCGAGCCGGGCGGTCATGACCTCGATGCGGTCCCGTTCCGGCACGGTGTCGGCGGCCAGGGCCATCCGCCCGATCCGGGCCCGGACCTGCCGGGCCCCGCGCGGGCCGAGCAGCGCCGCCCGGGCCAGCCGGAACGCCGGCCCGGCCCCGGCGGAGGCGGCGACCTCGCCGGTCCCGGTGCGCAGCTGCGTCGCGTAGAGCTCGTCGAGGTCGCGACCGGCGGCCAGGTTCGCCCCGACCGCCGAACCGGCCGAGGTCCCGACGACGAGGTCGGCGCGGGCCAGGTCGACGCCCTGCTCGGCGAGCCCGGTCAGCAGCCCGTAGAGCCACGCGATCCCGGCCAGCCCGCCGCCGCCGAGGACCAGCGCGCGCTCCCCCCGGCTGGTCACGGGCGGTGTCCCGGCACGGTCACGGCGCCCCGGCCCCGCGCAGCACCCGGGCCGCGAGCTGGGCCAGGTGCACCGGCTCGCGCTCGCCGGCCTGGCGGACCTGGGTGCGGCAGGAGAACCCGTCGGCGAGCAGGTCGACCGCGGGCTCGGCCGCGCGCACCGCGGGCAGCAGCACCCGCTCCGCGCACGCCATCGAGACGTCGTAGTGCCCGTCCTCGAACCCGAAGTTGCCGGCCAGCCCGCAGCACCCGGAGTCGAGCACCTCCGCGCGCACGCCGAGCGCGTCGAGCACGCCACGGTCGGCCTCGGTGCCGAGCTCGGCGTGCTGGTGGCAGTGCACCTGGACCAGCACCTCCGGATCCGGTGCGGTCCTGCGCCCGGCCGCGGCCGCCAGCTCGTCGGCGTGCTCGGAGAGCACCTCGGCGAACGTCGCGACCCCGGTCTTCAGGCGCCCGACCAGCGCATGGTCCGGGAGCAGTTCGTGGGCGTCGGAGCGCAGCGCCGCCGTGCAGGAGGGCTCCAGCCCGACGACCGGGACCCCCGCCTCGAGCCACGGCCCGATCGTGCGCAGGCTGCGCCCGAGCACCCGCCGCGCCGCGCCGATCTGGCCGGTGGAGGTCCAGGTCAGCCCGCAGCACACGGCCCGCGGGGGCAGCTCGACGGTGTAGCCGAGCGCGGTCAGGGTGGCCACGGCGTCGTCGGCGATCACCGGATCGAAGTGGTCGGTGAACGTGTCGGTCCACAGCAGCACCCGGCCCCGGCTGCCCGGCGCGATGCCCAGGTCCGGCACCACCGTGCCCTCGGCGTACCCGCGGGCACCGGCGCGGGCGGTGAACGTCTCCCGCGCGATCTCCGGGATCGCCCGCTCCTGGGTGATCCCGCCGAGCTTCTTGACCAGCGCGGCGAGCTTCGGCCGCCGCGCCAGCGCGTTCAGCCCGTCGACGACCCGGGCCGGCAGCGCGCCGACCATCCACAGCCACAGCGGCAGCGCACCCATCGAGTAGTGCGTGACCGGGCGGATCCTGCCCTTGAAGCGCTGGGCCAGGAACTCGGTCTTGTAGGAGGCCATGTCGACCCCGACCGGGCAGTCGGACTTGCAGCCCTTGCAGGACAGGCACAGGTCGAGCGACTCGGCGACCTCGTCGGACTGCCACCCGTCTGTGATGATCTCGCCGTTGGCCATCTCGAACAGCAGCCGGGCGCGCCCGCGGGTGGAGTGCTTCTCCTCCTTGGTGACGTTGAAGCTCGGGCACATCACCCCGCTGCCCTCGATCGCGCACTTGCCCACGCCCAGGCAGCGGCGGGTGGCGCGGGTGAAGCTGCCGCGGTCGTCGGCGAAGGCGAGCATCGGGGAGTCGGTCATCGTCGGCATGCCGACGAACACGCGCAGGTTCTCGTCCATCGTCGCCGGGCGGACGACCCGGCCCGGGTTCATCTTCTCGTCCGGGTCCCAGATCGCCTTGAAGTCGGAGAACCCGGCGATGATCTCCGGCGGGTACATCCTCGGCAGCAGCTCGGCACGCGCCTGCCCGTCGCCGTGCTCGCCCGACAGCGACCCGCCGTGCGCCACCACCAGGTCCGCGGCGTCGATCATGAACTGGCGGAAGTTCGCGACGCCGGGCTTGCTGAGCAGGTCGAAGTCGATCCGGACGTGCAGGCAGCCGTCGCCGAAGTGGCCGTAGTAGACCCCGCGGCGGCCGTGCCGCTCGAGCACCTTGTCGAACTCGCGCAGGTAGGCCCCGAAGCGCTCCGGCGGGACCGCGGAGTCCTCCCAGCCCGGCCACGCCTCGCCGCCGTCCGGGGACCGGGTGACGACGCCGGCGCCCTCCTCCCGGATCCGCCACAGCTGCGCCATCTGCGAGGGCTCGCTGACCACGATGTGCGAGACCGTGTAGGGCTTCATCGCCGACGCCACGGTCTCCGCGGCCGCGGTGGCCTCGGCCCGGGTCTCGCCGCCGACCTCGACGTAGAGCCAGCCCTTGCCCTCGGGCAGCATCCGGCTCGTGGTCTCGGTGGGGCGCTGGGCGCGCAGCGCGGCGATCAGGCCGGCGTCCATCCCCTCGATCGTCAGCGGGCCCTGGCCGTTCGGTCCCTGCTGCGCGCGCACGACCATCACGTGGTCGGCGGCGGTGTAGGCGTCCGGGAAGCCGAGCACGGCCAGCGCGCGTGCGGGCGGGGAGTCGACGAGGTCGACCGTCGCCTCCAGGATCGTCGCGCAGGTGCCCTCGGTGCCGACCAGCGCCTTGGCCAGGTTCCACCCGGCCTCGGGCAGCAGCTGGTCCAGGTTGTAGCCCGACACCCGGCGGGTCAGCTCGGGGTAGCCGCGGATGTCGTCGCCGAGCCGCTCGCCCAGCGCGCGCAGCGCCGTCGGGATCGGGCCGTCGCCGGGCGCGTTCGGGCCGACCACCAGGCGCTCGCCGCGGTAGGTGAGCACGTCGAGCTCGCGGACGTTGTCGACGGTCTTGCCCCAGGCCACCGAGTGCGACCCGCAGGCGTTGTTGCCGATCATCCCGCCGATCGTGCAGCGGTTGTGCGTGGACGGGTCCGGGCCGAACGTGAGGCCGTGCGGCTTCCCGGCGTCGCGGACGGCGTCGCAGACCGCGCCGGGCTGCACCCGTGCCGTCCGGGCCTCCGGGTCGACCTCGATGATCTTGTCGAGGTGCGTGCGCAGGTCCAGCGCGACCGCGACGTTCACCGACTGCCCGGCGATCGAGGTGCGCGACCCGAGCGGCAGCACCGGCACGTCGTGCGCGCGGCAGACCGCCATCGCGGCCTCGACGTCGGCGGCGTCGCGCGGGGAGACCACCCCGATCGGGATACCGCGGTAGTTCGACGCGTCGGCCGACCACATGGCGCGGCTGCCCGCGTCGAACCGCACGGCGCCGCCGACGGCGCCGCGCAGGTCACTCGCGAGCGCGGCACTCGCCTCGGGGGTGATGCCGCCGGTCGCGGCCGTCTCGGGTGCGCTGTCCAGGCTCAACAGATCTCCTCTCGCCCGCCGCGACGCTACCCAGCCGGGCCCACCTTCCGCCCGGCAAGACACTCATGCGGCATACGTTCCGCACAGCGTCACACCGGCGTCACGAGTCCCGGGACGGCCGCAGCACCGGATGGCACTCGTGACGGCGGTGTGACGCTGAGCGATACATACGGCGCACGAGTGCCAGGTCCGGCCCGGGTGTGGGCTTACCAGTTCTCGATGGACCTGGTCAGGATGCCGGCGATGTCGTCCTCGGTGGGGGGCTTCGGGCAGGTCGCGAGCAGGCGCTGCTGCTTCATCGTGCCGGGGACCAGGTCCGGGACGTCGGCCTCGGTGTAGCCGACGCCCCCGATGCCGTTCGGGATGTCGATGTCGCGCATCAGCGAGATCAGGATCGAGGGCAGCTGCTCGCTCTGGTCGTTGAGCTTGTCCGCCCGCGGGTCCATCAGCTCGGCGGCCCGCAGGTGCCGGTCCGGCGCCGACTCGAAGGAGAACCGGAACGCCTCCGGAGCCGTGAGCGAGACCGACATGCCGTGCGGGACCATCGGCTCGTCCTGCGGGTAGCCGGCCGGGCGGAAGTCCTTCACCATCCCGGCGATCGGGTAGGCGTTGGCGTGCGGGATGTGCACCCCGGAGTTGCCGAAACCCATCCCGGCGAACGTCGCGGCCATCATCATGTTCGACCGCGCCTCCAGGTCGTCGGCACCACGGTGCACGGCGTCGCGGAACGACTGCGCGAGCAGCATCATCGCCTTCTCGCACCACAGGTCCGAGACCGGGTTCGAGCCGCAGTAGGTGACCCGCTCCTCGGGCTTCTTGCGGTCGAAGCTGGTGTAGTAGCGCGCGGTGTAGGACTCCACGGCGTGGCAGACGATGTCCATCCCGGACGCCGCGGTGACCTCGGGCGGCAGCGACATCGTCAGCAGCGGGTCGATCACGGCCAGGGTGGGGCGCAGCCGCCAGTGGCTGATCCCGGTCTTGACCTTCATCGACAGGATGTCCAGCACGCACATCGCGGTCGACTCCGAGCCGGTGCCGGCCGTGGTCGGGACCGCGATCAGCGGCTTGAGCTGCCCCTCGGGCACCTTGGCGTTGCCGATCGGCTTGTTGATGTAGTCCATCAGCTCGCCCGGGCCGCTGGTCAGCAGGTTGATCGCCTTCGCGGTGTCGATCGCCGACCCGCCACCGACCGCGACGAACCCGTCCCAGGGCCCCTGTGCGCGGGCGTACTCGGTCGCCTTGATCATCGAGTCGTCGGTGGGCTCGACGTGCACGCCGTCGAAGATCTCGGAGGACACCCCGTGGCGCGAGAGCGAGTCCGCGATCCGCTGCGGCGCGCCGATCGCGTTGATGCCCGGGTCGGTGACGATCAGGACGCGGCCGGCGCCGTAGCCGGCCATCTCGAAGCCGATCTCGTCGACCGCACCGGCTCCGAACTTCAGGGGAGGCGCGCCCCAGGTGAAGATCGTCTCTTCGGTCAGGTTCACGTCGGGAGCAGTCATGGCTGGGCAGAACCTCTTCCGGATGGGTCCGACACGGCAACGGGTACAACACCCGGACCCGAGTCTGCTCGACACATCGGGGTTCGCGCATGTGCTGATCGCGGACGATCGGTCGAGCGGCGGCACCGCGACCCGGTGTCGCGCCGCCGCCGGGCCCCTCAGCGGTGCCGGTGGCGCCTCACGCCGCGCGAGCGGGCGCGGTGGGAGGGGCGGGGAGCGGGGCCGCCGGGCGGCTCCACTCCACCAGCCCGGCCCCGATCCCGGTGGCGGCCATCGCCAGGACCCCGTCCGGCCAGAAGATGTGCGAGGTGAGGAACGGGACCGCGGCACCGACCAGCAGCACCGACCCGGGCAGCGCCCACCATCCGGCCCGGCGCAGCATCAGGGCTGCGACCACGATCGTCGCCACCAGGTAGGCCACGGTGCCGACGTAGCCGAGCCGGTCACCGATCCGGATCAGCTCGATGATCGACTGCTGGCCCCGCTTCTCGGTGTCGAGCACCAGCCCGGCGCCGATCCCGGCCAGGGCGTCCAGCGCGGTGTAGAAGCAGCCGAACAGGTAGGCGCCGACCTTGCCGACCCACGCCAGCGGCCCGCGCTCCTGGCGCAGCAGCACCCACAGCGCGACCCCGAGCAGCGGGAACACCGCCACCAGCGGGACGTGCATGGTCCACCACATGTTCGCGGTGGCGACGTCGAGACCGGTCGGGTGGTGATAGCCCAGCACGGCCAGCAGCAGACCCGGTACGGCGACCACGGCCACGAGCACCCAGCGCACGGCTCTCCTCGTCATCGGTCGGCGCGCCGACCCGCCCGACGTGGGCGACCCGGACCGCGCGGGCCGCGAGCACGCCCGGGCCCGATCCTTCCCGGAGCTCCCCGACCGCGGCGCACCGGCCCCGGGTCCGCACCCGGGGACGACCTCCGATCCCCCCGCCGGTGGCGCGCACATACTCTGAGGACATGCCCGACACCGTCTCCGAACTGTTCGACCCGGATGCCTGGACCAAGGTCGAGGGCTTCGACTTCGCCGACATCACCTACCACCGCGCGGTCGACACCGGCGCCGTGCGGATCGCGTTCGACCGTCCCGAGGTGCGCAACGCGTTCCGCCCCGGCACCGTCGACGAGCTCTACACCGCGCTCGAGCACGCCCGCACCAGCCCGGACGTCGGCTGCGTCCTGCTCACCGGCAACGGCCCCTCCCCCCGCGACGGCGGCTGGGCGTTCTGCTCCGGCGGCGACCAGCGCATCCGCGGCCGCTCGGGCTACCAGTACGCCGACGGCGACACCGCCGACACCGTGCAGGCCGGACGCGCGGGACGGCTGCACATCCTGGAGTGCCAGCGGCTGATCCGGTTCATGCCCAAGATCGTGATCGCGGTCGTGCCCGGGTGGGCGGCCGGCGGCGGGCACTCGCTGCACGCCGTCGCGGACCTGACCCTGGCCAGCTCCGAGCACGCCCGGTTCAAGCAGACCGACGCCGACGTCGGCTCCTTCGACGGCGGGTACGGCTCGGCCTACCTGGCACGTCAGGTCGGGCAGAAGTTCGCCCGCGAGATCTTCTTCCTGGGCCGCACCTACACCGCCGCCCAGATGCACGACATGGGCGCGGTCAACGCCGTCGTCCCGCACCGCGAGCTCGAGGCGACCGCCCTGCAGTGGGCGCGCGAGGTCAACGGCAAGTCCCCCACCGCGCAGCGGATGCTCAAGTACTCGTTCAACCTGATCGACGACGGCCTGGTCGGCCAGCAGCTCTTCGCCGGCGAGGCCACCCGCCTGGCCTACGCCGCGGACGAGGCCGTCGAGGGCCGCGACGCCTTCCTGGACAAGCGCGAGCCGGACTGGGCGCCCTACCCCTGGCACTACTGACCGCGGACCGCCGATGAGCCGCAGCGATCCCCCCACCGTCCGGTTGCGCGCCGGGCGCGTGCGCGTCCGGCGGGCGTGGCGGGGCCCGGTGCTCGCCGCGGGGCTCCTGGTCGCCGTTGTGACCGGGATCTACGCGCTCGTGCAGAACCTTCCGGGCACGCCGGGATGCACGGTCACCGGCGGTCCGCGCGAGGTGAGCCTGAGCCTGGAACAGGCCGGGAACGCGGCCACGATCGCCGGGGTCGGGGCCGCGCTGGGGATGCCCGACCACGCCGTCACGGTGGCGCTGGCGACGGTGCTGCAGGAGTCGGGGCTGCGCAACCTGCCCGGCGGCGACCGCGACTCGGCCGGGCTGTTCCAGCAGCGGCCCAGCCAAGGGTGGGGCACCTACGAGCAGGTCACCGACCCGGTGTACGCCGCGCAGGCGTTCTACCGGAAGCTGGCCACCGAGCCGGACTGGCGCACGCTCGAGGTCGCGCAGGCCGCACAGCTGATCCAGCGCTCGTTCGACGGCAGCCTCTACGCCCAGTGGGAGCCGCAGGCCAGGACGATGGCCATGGCGCTGACCGGGCAGAGCGGCCCGGCGCTGAGCTGCCACGACCTCCCGCCGACCACGGCACCCGACGACGTCGCGACGGTCGCCGCGCGCGAGCTGGGCACCGCGGTGCTCAGCGGCCCGCAGGACGGGATGCGCGGCTGGGAGATAGCGAACTGGCTGGTCGCGCACGCGGCCCGGTTCGGGCTCGAGGAGGTGACCTTCGACGGCCGGAGCTGGACGGCCGGGGACGGGCGGTGGGCCGCGAGCGGTCCCGCGGACGGGCGGCTGTCGCTGCAACGTGCCGACGGGTAGCCGTGCGGCCCGGCCGCGTCGTCGGCGCGGGTGACGGAGGCTGTCCGCCGACGGCGGTGCGGGTGCCGGGTGGCAGAGTGGGGCCGGTCGCCGCGGTGGCGGCACGCGTGGCGGGTCCAGGCCGCCGCGAGGGCACGGGGAGGGACGCGCGGTGACCGACCGGACGCTGCGGGTGGTCCCGGTCGACGGTTCCCCGCAGGGCGTCGCGGAGCTGACCGCGGCGCTGGAGGCGGCCGTCTCGGGCACCGGACCTGCCGTGCTGCCGGTGCCGGCCGCGGTCCCGCCCACCCCGCCGGTGCCGGCCGTCCCCGCCGAGGTGGCGGTGGTCGTCGCGACGTCGGGCTCCACCGGCGAACCGAAGTACGTCGCGCTCACCGGTGCGGCGCTGCGGGCCTCGGCGCGGGCCACCGAGGCCCGGCTGGGCGGGCCCGGACGCTGGCTGCTGGCGCTGCCGGCCGAGCACGTCGCCGGGATCCAGGTGCTGCTGCGCGCCGTGCTGTCCGGATCCGAACCGGTCGTGCAGGACGTCCGCGAGGGCTTCCGGCCGGCCGGGCTGGCCCGGGCCACCGGGCGGTTCCCGCACGGGGCGCGGCGCTACACCAGCCTCGTCCCGACCCAGCTCGCCCGGATCCTGGACGACGACGGTGCCGCCCGCCACGCCCTCGGCGGCTACGGCGCGGTGCTGGTCGGCGGAGCGGCGCTGGACCCCGGCCTGCGCGCGCGGGCCCGCGCCGCGGGCATCGCCGTCGTCACGACCTACGGCATGTCCGAGACGTGCGGGGGCTGCGTCTACGACGGCGTCCCGCTGGACGGCGTGACGGTCGGGATCGAGCCGACCGGCGCCGACCCGGACACCGGTCGGGTGCTGCTCGGCGGCCCGACGCTGGCCGCCGGTTACCTCGGCGGGCCGGCCGCGGACCCGCGCGCATTCGAGGGCGGGCGCTTCCGCACCGGGGACCTGGGACGGTGGCGCGACGGGCACCTCACGGTGCTCGGCCGGGTCGACGACATGGTCAACACCGGCGGGGAGAAGGTCGCCCCGGCGGCCGTGGAACGGGCACTGCTCACCGTGTCCGGGGTGCGCGCGGCCTGCGCGGTCGGGCTGCCGGACCCGGAGTGGGGCCAGATCGTCGCGGTGATGGTGGTCACCGACGACCCCGGACCGGACGACGACACGTTGCGCCGCGCGGTCCGCGCGGCCGAGGGGCGCGCCGCCGTGCCGCGGATCCTGACCCGGGCCGGCCGGATCCCGGAGCGCGGGCTCGGCAAGCCCGACCGGGTGTCGGTCGCCCGCGCCCTGGAGGACGCGCGGGCCACCTGATCGCGTTGCGCGCACGCCCTGCGACCGATCACCACCCCGCCGACCCACCCGAAACGGTGAGTCTGCCGTACACCCCTTGGTGGTCGTCACGCTCGGTTGATTGCCAACTACATCTCGATGAGGTCTGCTGCGACCACTGGCGACACAAGAACACCTGTCGTCACACGAGTCACACCGACCCCCGGGGGTAGCGAGGATGCGGACCAGAATGCGGGCCGGACTGCGCGGAGCCGGCCTGCTCGCCGTGACCGGCGCGCTGGTGGCGGCGACGGTCTCGCCCGCGTCGGCGACCGAGCCGGTGGCCACCTGGCAGCCGGACCTGTCCGCCGGCGAGGGCACCGGCATCGTGGTCGAGGAGGGCACGGCGCGCTTCGACCCGTCGACGGCCTTCGGCGCACCGGTCGAGGGCCCGCCCGGGGAGACCGAGTCCTCGGCCGACCCGACCGGCGTCGTCCCGACCGGGCTGCTGACGCTGCCGTCCCGGCCGTTGGAGCGCTCGACCACCGAGGTCGACTCGACCCTGGTCACCGACACCGCCTCCGGATCGACGGCGGGCATCGACATCCGCGGCAAGCGCGCCGGCGGCGGCTGGACCGAGTGGATCCCCGCCACCCCCGGCGACGAGCCCGGCACGGCGCGGACCGAGCTGCCCGCGGCCGTGAAGGAGGTGCAGGGCCGGATCGTGCTCACCTCGACCGGTGGCGCCCCGCCCACCGTGCGGGAGGTGACGCTCTCCGCCGCGCCGGCGTCGGGGCCCTCGGTCGAGGCCTCCCCGATGACCGAGGCCGGGCCGCGCAGCTACTCCGTGTTCGCCACCCGCGAGGGCCTGGTCGGGGGCACCACCGCGAACGGGCACAAGATCGTGCCCCGGGACCGGTTCGTGGCGCTCCCCTCGCGGCGCGCGCTCTCGCCCAACGGCCGCAGCGACTACTCGGTGAAGGTCTGCGCCCCGAACCGCCGGTGCGCGTTCGCGCCGGTCTGGGACATCGGCCCGTGGAACACCAAGGACGACTACTGGAACCCGCCCGCGGAACGCCAGATGTGGAAGGACCTGCCGCAGGGCGTCCCGCAGGCGCAGGCGGCGTTCCGCCACGGGCACAACGGCGGCAAGGACCAGTTCGGCCGCAGGCCCGCCAACCCGGCAGGCATCGACCTCGGCGACGGCATCTTCTGGGACGCGCTCGGGCTCAGGGACAACTCCCAGGTGCAGGTGGACTACCTGTGGACGGGCTCGGTGCGGCTCTCGACGGTGCGCACCGAGGGCGAGCAGGACGTGGTCGACGTGCACTCGGCCCCGGAGAACGGGGCGCCGGTGGTCGGGATCGCCGCGGACAGCGCCGACGTGCCGGTGGAGTGCGCACAGGGCACCGGTGACCAGCGCTGGCTGCGGATCGGCACGGACCAGTACATCCCGGCGAGCGCCGTCCGGGCGGCTCCCACCGACGTCCCGGCGTGCGGCCCGCCCGCGGACGACGGGGCGGCCCGCGAGAAGCCCGCCGCCGAGCCGACGACGCGCAGCTCCGCGGCCCCGACCGCGTCCGGCACCCCCGCAGCCTCCGACCCGGCGCCGACGGCGCCCGCACCGGCCGGGCCCACGGCGACGACGGCGCCCGCGGCGTCGGACGCCCCGGCCCGCCCCCCGGGCACCCCTCCCCCCCCCC
>CBIHNM010000101.1:0-13982 GCA_966211265.1 uncultured Pseudonocardia sp. | reverse complement strand
GCGCGGGTCCACGTCGAGCACGGTCGCGCCGGCGACGATCCGGCGGCTGCCCGGATCGCGGAGCACCGCCCGGTCGCCGATCCGCACCGGCAGCGGACGGTCCGGGCGCAGCCGCACGACCACGCCGTCGACGCCCGCCGGGTCCGTGCCGGGCCCCCCGGCCGGTGCCAGCGGACGCACCCGGACCCGCACGGCCGACGAACCGGCGTGCAGGGTCAGCTCCAGGGGCAGGGCGGACGGGTCCACCGGCAGCCCCCGCACGCCGTGCAGCCGCACGTCGGTCTCGTCCGCGCGCGGCCACGCGCCCGGGGTGAGCAGCACGTCGCCGCGGCCGACCTCGTCGAGGGTCACCCCGCGCAGGTTCACCGCGACCCGGGCCGGGCCGGTGGCCTGCGGTACCACCTCGCCGAGCGACTGCAGGCCACGGACGCCGGCCCGGGTCCGGCCCTGCGCGGTGTCGAGCTCGAGATCGCGGCCCACCGCGACGGTCCCGGCCGGCAACGTCCCGGTGACCACGGTGCCGGACCCGCGGATGGTGAACGCCCGGTCCACCCACAGCCGGACGTCGGCGGCGGGGTCCGGCGCGGGCAGCCCGCCGACGAGCTCGTCGCGCGCGCTGCGCAGCGCGTCGAGGCCCTCACCGGTGGCGCCGGAGACGCAGACGCACGGCCAGTCGCCCATCCCGCGGGCGGCGAGCTCGCCCCGGGCCTCGTCCCGGGCCAGCTCGGGCTCGAGCAGGTCGCTGCGGGTCACCACGAGCAGGCCGTGCCGCACGCCGATCGCCTCCAGGGCGTCGGCGTGCTCGGCGGACTGCGGCATCCAGCCCTCGTCGGCGGCGACCACGAACAGCACGGCCGGGACCGGCCCCGCCCCGGCCAGCATCGTCGTCACGAACCGCTCGTGGCCGGGGACGTCGACGAAGGCGACCGTCCGCCCGCCCGGCAGCGTCGTCCAGGCGAACCCCAGGTCGATCGTCATCCCGCGCCGCCGCTCCTCGGCGAAGCGGTCGGGTTCCATCCCGGTCAGCGCCCGGACCAGGGTCGACTTGCCGTGGTCGACGTGTCCGGCGGTACAGACCACATGCACGCCTGTCAGACCTCCCGGGTGTGCGCCCGCAGCGCGGACGCGGCGCGGCGCACGGCGCCGGCCAGCTCGTCGTCGTCCGGCGGGGCCAGCGCGCGCAGGTCGAGCAGGCAGCGCCCGTGCTCCAGGCGGCCCAGGACGGCCGGGTCGCCGGCACGCAGCGCGGCCGCGAAGGCCTCCGGCAGCGACACCGCGGCGCTGTCCAGCTCGACGCCCGGCGCCCCGCCGCCGCCGATCGTGGAGACCGAGTCGACCGCGGCCGCGTCGATCCCGTCGCCGCCGAGCGCGGCGGCCAGGTCCGCCGCGCGGGCGTGCAGCACGTCCACGGTCGCGTCGAGCGCGAGCCGGACCGGTGTCGGCGGGCCCGCGACCGAGGCCTCCAGCGCGGCCAGGGTCAGCTTGTCCACCCGCATCGCCCGGGCCAGCGGGTGCCGGCGGACCCGCTCGACCAGCTCGGCGCCGGGCCCCGGCCCGCCGAAGACCAGACCGGCCTGCGGGCCGCCGAGCAGCTTGTCCCCGGAGGCGGTGACGAGCGTGGCGCCGGCGGCCAGCGTGCTCGCCACGTCCGGCTCGCCCGGCAGCCGCGGGTGCGGCGCGAGCAACCCGGAGCCGACGTCGTCGACGATCGGCACCGGGCTGCCGTCCGGCCGGGTCAGGCCGCCGAGCTCGGCGACGCTCACCGACCGGGTGAAGCCGGTGACCACGAAGTTCGACGGGTGCACCTTCAGCACGAACCCGGTGTCCGGTCCGATCGCCTCGGCGTAGTCGCGCGGGTGGGTCCGGTTCGTCGCGCCGACCGGCCGCAGCCGCGCCCCGGTGGACTCGATCAGCTCCGGGATCCGGAAGCCGTCGCCGATCTCCACCAGCTCGCCGCGCGAGACCACGATCTCCCGGCCGAACGCCAGCGCGCTCGCGACCAGCGCGAGCGCGGCCGCCCCGTTGTTGGCCACGTGCACGTCACCGGCGCCGGGGACCGCGGCGCGCAGGGCCGCCAGCGCGCCGGTGCCGCGCCGGCCGCGGGCACCGGTGGCCAGGTCCAGCTCGACGTCGCAGGTACCGGTCGCGAGCGCGACCGCCTCCCGCGCGGCGTCGGAGAACGGGGCCCGGCCGATGTTGGTGTGCACGACGACGCCGCTGGCGTTGAGCACCCGGCGCAGGCCGGTGGGGGAGCGGGGCAGCGCGGCCAGGGCGGCGTCGCCGACCGCCTCCGGGGCGATCTCGCCGGTCCTTGCGCGGTGCTGGGCGCCGGTCACCGCCTGCTTGACCCGCTCGCGGCCGAAGCGCAGGGCGGCGGCGGCCAGCGCGGGCTGGGCGAGCAGGTGATCGGTGCGCGGCACCCGTCGGCGCGGGTCGGCGGTCACGACGCCGCCTCCGCGGGAGCGAGTGCGTCGGCGGTCACGACGCCGCCTTCGCGGAGGGGAGTGCGTCGGCGGTCACGACGCCGCCTCCGCGGAGGGGAGTGCGTCGGCGGTCATGACGCCGCCTCCGCGGGAGCGAGTGCGTCGGCGGTCATGCCCGCACGGTAGTCCGGCCGATCACGCCCCGGCCGGTTCGGTCCGGGTGCCGGCCTCGGCCTTCCGGCCCGCCGGGTCCGGCACCCGCGAGAGTCCCGGTCGCTGGACGGGCAGCGCGACCGACATCGTCGCGGGCGCGCTCGGCACGGCCGGCGGAGCCGTCGCGACCATCTCGTCGAGCGCGTGCAGCTCGGCCCCCACCGCGGCGTGCAGCCGGGCGAGCTCGCCGCGCACGGCCCCGCGCAGGCCCAGCACGTGCTCGTGCATGGCGGCGGCGGCATCGGCGCACAGGTCGGTGTCCCGGCGTGCGGCGGCCGCGTCCGCGTGCGCCTGCGCGACGGAGGCGACGGCGTCGGTGCGGACCTGATCGGCCTCGGCCCGGGCCGCCTCGACCAACCGCTCGGCCTCGTCGTGGGCGGCGTCGATGATCCGGTCGGCGTCGTAGACGGCCCGGTCGCGGCGCTGGGCCGCGTCGTGCTCGGCCATCCGGAGGACCTTGTCGGCGCGCATGCCGAACGTGTCCGGGGTGGACGCGCTGGCCGCCTCCAGCGACACGGTGAGCGAGGCGACGCGGGCCTCGGCCTCGTACTGCGCGCGTTCGGCCATCTCCAGGCGCCACTGCAGCTCGCGGACGGCGGTGTCGACCTGCTCCTGGCGGTAGCCCTTACGGACGGTCTCGAATTCCGGGACCGTGTCCTCGATCGGAGTATCGGGGTCGTGCTCGTCGCGCGCGGAGCGGTTCGTTCCTCTCACGCCGGGAAGCATGCGTCCACGATGGGGTGATGGAGTAGTCCGGGTCGTCGGACGGCCGTGCGGTCGCGACCGGCGGCGTGTCGCAGGCCCGGGGTAGCGTCGTGGCCGTGAGCGGCAACACAACCACCCGTCCGCCGACCCGCCGGTTGACGGAGTTCAGCCACGGTGCCGGATGCGGCTGCAAGCTCGGTCCCGGCCGGCTGGCCGAGGTGCTCGCCGGGCTGACCCCGGTGACCCACCCCGACCTGATCGTCGGCACCGAGACCGGCGACGACGCGGCCGTCTGGCGCCTGTCGGCGGACCGCGCACTGGTGGCCACGACCGACTTCTTCACCCCGATCGTCGACGACCCGCGCACCTGGGGCGCGATCGCCGCGACGAACGCGGTCTCCGACGTCTACGCGATGGGCGGTACGCCGCTGTTCGCGCTGAACCTGGTCTGCTGGCCGTCCGAGGAGCTGCCGGGATCGGTCCTGGCCGAGGTGCTCGACGGCGGCGCGGACGTGGGCCGCAGGTGCGGGTTCGCCGTCGTCGGCGGGCACACCGTGGACGACCCGGAGCCCAAGTACGGCCTGGCCGTGGTCGGTGAGGTGCACCCGGACCGGGTGCTGACCAACGCGGGCCTGCGCCCGGGCGACGCGCTGGTGCTGACCAAGCCCCTCGGCGTCGGCGTCGTCTCGACCGCGATCAAGACCGGCCGGGCCGACCCGGACCTGGTCACGCAGGCGATCACGCTGATGACCACCCCCAACGCCGACGCCTCGCGGGCCGCGGTGGACTCCGGCGCGACCGGCTGCACCGACGTCACCGGGTACGGGCTGCTCGGGCACCTGACCAAGATGGTCGTCGCCTCCGGCGTGGACGCCCACCTCGACGTCGCCGCGGTCCCGGTCCTCGACGGGGTCCGCGAGCTGATCGCCGCGGGCGTCGTGCCCGGCGGCACCCGCCGCAACCGGGAGTGGGTGGCCGACCGGGTCCAGCTCGGGGGGCACGGCGAGGACCGGGCACTGCTGCTCGCCGACGCCCAGACCTCCGGCGGGCTGCTGTTCGGCGCCGACCCGGCCCGCGCGGACGAGGCGGTCGCCGCCCTGCGCGCGCAGGGCCACACGGCGGCCAGGGTCGGCACCGTCGAGCCCGGCCGCGGGACCATCCACTTGCACTGACCCGTGAGTGGGAATGGTCGCCATGGCGACCGTTCGCCACTCACGGGGATAGGGTCACGGGCATCGAGGGGAAGCTGCCGGTGGACCGCTCCTGCGCCCGCACCCGGGCCTGGACCGACGAGGCGATGCGACGGGTGCAGGCCGACGCCAACCGGTCCGCCGACACCCACCTGCACGTGTTCGGGCTGCCGCCGGAATGGGGCGTGCAGGTCTACCTCAAGGACGAGTCGGTGCACCCCACCGGCAGCCTCAAACACCGGCTGGCGCGCTCGCTGTTCCTCTACGGCCTGGCCAACGGCTGGATCGTCGAGGGCACGACGGTGGTGGAGGCCAGCTCCGGGTCCACCGCGGTGTCCGAGGCCTACTTCGCCCGGCTGATCGGCGTCCCGTTCGTGGCGGTGATGCCGCGCTCGACCAGCCCGCAGAAGGTCGCGCTGATCGAGCGCGAGGGCGGGCGCTGCCACTTCGTCGACGACGCCGGCGCGGTCTACGCCGAGGCCGAGCAGCTGGCCCGCGAGGCCGGCGGGCACTACCTGGACCAGTTCACCTACGCCGAGCGGGCCACCGACTGGCGCGGCAACAACAACATCGCCGAGTCGATGCTCGCGCAGATGTCGCACGAGCCCTACCCGGTGCCGGAGTGGGTCGTGGTCGGCGCCGGCACCGGCGGCACGTCGGCGACGATCGGCCGCTACCTGCGCTACCGGCGACTGCCCACCCGGCTGGCCGTCGTCGACCCGGAGGGCTCGGCGTTCTTCCCGGGCTGGGCCGGCGGCGCGCGCGAGTACCGGACCGGGACGTCGTCGCGGATCGAGGGCATCGGCCGGCCGCGGATGGAGCCCAGCTTCGTCCCGAGCGTGATCGACGCGATGTTCCCGGTGCCCGACGCGGCCAGCGTCGCCGCGGCCCGGCACCTGCACGAGGTCACCGGGCGCTGGGCCGGCGGCTCCACCGGCACGAACCTGTGGGGGGTCTGGCAGCTGGTGGCCCGGATGCTGCGCGACGGGCGCTCCGGCAGCGTGGTCACGCTGATCTGCGACGGCGGCGAGCGCTACCGGCACAGCTACTACGACGACGAGTGGGTCGCCGCGCAGGGCATGGACCTCGCGCCCTACCGCGCGACCCTGGACACGTTCCTCGCCTCGGGCCGCTGGGAACCGCCGGGGTGAGCCGACCGGCTCAGCGGTCCTCGAACAGCGCCGCCGTGCCCAGCAGCAGCCGCTCGGACCCGGCCCGGCCGACCAGCTGCACCGCGTGCCGTCCGCTGCCCCACCGCAGCGGTGCCACCAGCGACGGCAGCCCGGCCAGGTTCCACGCGCTCAGACAGGCCGGCGGCATCTCCGGGGTGGCGGGGGCCGGCAGCAGCAGCACGTCGTAGCCGCCGTCGTCGAACAGGGCCACCGCCCGCTGCCGCCACCGGCTGGGGCTGGCCGGGCGCGGGCCGCCGAGCCGGCGCACCTGCCGGTCCCGGCGCAGCGCCGCCCGGGCGTCCGGGCCGAGCAGGTCGGGATCGAGGCCGAGCTGCTCGACGTGCCGCGCGATCCCGGCGTCGCGCCGGCGCGACACCTGGGACGGGAGCCAGGCCCGGTAGGGCGGGTCGTCGGCGGTCACCGCGACGTCGGACTCGGCGAGCCTGCGCGCCGCCGCGTGCACCGCGGTGCAGGCATGCGGATCGGCCCACAGCCCGCGCCCGGAACGCAGCGAACAGGCCACCGCCCGTGGCACCGGCAGGTCCTCCACCGTGTCCGGGACGCTCACCGGGCGCGACCCCGGGCCGGGACGGGCCCACCCGGGCGTGCCGCCCTGGCGCGGCACCGCGGAGGCGGGGCTCCGCGAGGTGCCCAGCACCTCGAACCCCATCCGCGCACCGTCCACGTCCGCGGCCAGCACGGTCGTCGCGGCCAGGCCCGACCACACCCGCGCCGCGCCTCCGGGCAGCGGCAGCACCCTGCGGCCGGGAGTGAGCGCGAGCAGGCCGTGCGCCGCCGCGGCGGCCCGCAGCGTGCCGTCACCGTCGAGGCCGATGCCGAGCGCGGCCAGCCCGTCGGCCAGCGCCGCGGCCGTGGCGCGGCCGCCCGGCGCGCCGTCGCGGCCCAGTCCCAGCTCGGGCGCCGCGGTCGTGGCGACGACCAGCGCGCCGGCCGCGCGCAGCCGCCGGACCAGCACGTCGTCACGGCGGGCCGGTTCCTCGGTGGTGGCCGCGCAACCGTGCCGGGTGGCGCGCCCGGCCACGTCGATGCCGTTCTCGACGGCGACCGGGACACCGGCCAGGGGCAGCGCGAAACGGTCGGCGCGCACGTCCAGGGCCGTGGCCTCGGACCGCAGCCTCTCCGGGTGCACGCCGGTGACCAGACCGGCCGAGCGGGCCGGCGCCGCGTCGATGCGGGCCAGGAACTCCTCGGCGACCTCGGTCGCGGTGCACCGGCCGCCGCGGACCGCCCCGGCGATCCCGGCTGGTTCCGCGGGCGTGCCCACCCCCTGCTCGGCAACCGTCATCGGCACATCGTGGCAGGTCATGGTCCCGGAAGGGGAACACCCCGCCGGACACGGGCGTGGCGGAGGCGGACGGGAATCGAACCCGCCTGGCCGAGATGCTCGGCCACGTCGGTTTTGAAGACCGCGGGGGCCACCAGGCACCCATACGCCTCCACGCCCCGCGTCAGCCCGCCTTGTGCAGGGCCTCCGGAACGCCGTCGGCGACGTCGAACATGGACAGCAGCCCGGTGGCCTCCAGCGCGCGGGTCACCGTGTGCGAACCGCAGACCAGGCGCAGCCGGTGCCCGGAGTTGTCGGCCTCGTCCTTCACCGCGACCAGCGCGGCGAGCCCGGCGGAACCGAGGAAGGTCACCCGGGACAGGTCGACCACCAGCAGGTCTGCCGAGGGCATCTGGCCGGAGAGCTGCTCGTGCAGCACCGGCGCCGTCATCGTGTCGAGCTCCCCGTGCACGTGGACGACGATTGCGTCCTTCCCGTGCGCGACGACCTCGAAGCGGACGACCTCGCCGACGTCGGGGGTCGTCGTCCCGTCCCCCACACCGGTGGGCGTCTCACTACTCATGTGCACCGTGCTCCCTCGACACCTCGCCGGATCCGGGACGGTCGGACCGGTCAGGCAGATCATCACTCTCGGTGACACACCGCCTCGCAGGCTGAAACGATGTTCCGTGCCGTCCGTCCCACAGCCTAGTCGGGTCCCGGATCAAGCCTAGGGGCGCGGCGGGTGACGCACAACAACACCACCCGGGCGGGGCGGACGGGTGATCCACCACGGCGCGCCGCCTGCAATCCTGGTGCGCATGACGCCCCCCACGCCCGCCCGGTTCCGGGTCCGGATCGGTGTCCGCAGCTACGAGGTCGACGTGAACGGCCACGTCAACCATGCGGTCTACCACCAGTACGCCGAGCACGCCCGGATGGAGCACTTCCGTCACGCGGGCCTGTCGCAGGCCGCGCTCGGCCGGCACGGCGTGACCGTCGTGCTGCTCGCCACGACCGTGCACTTCCGCTCCGAGCTCCGGGCCGGGGAGGAGATCGAGGTGGACTCCGACATCGCCTTCGGCGAGGGACGCTCGTTCACCATGAGTCACCGGATCGTGCGTGATCACGACGTGGACGGCGCGCCCACCGACCCGGCGCTCGCCGCCGACGTCGAGTGCACGCTGGGCCTGATGGACCTGAGCGGTCGGCGCCTGGTGACCGGCCCGCGCGAGCTGCTCGCGCGGGCCGCGACCCGTCCCGACGTGCTGCCCGGCCCGCACGACGGGGCGCGGCCGGTCACGGCGTGAGGACCCGGTCCGGGGACAGGGCCCGGGTCGGCGCGTCGCTGTGCGCGGGCATCAGCGCCGGCACGGTGCCGCCCGCCCGGCGCACCGCGCGGCGCGAGCGCAGGTAGGCGCCCGGACCGGCGAGCAGGCCGCGGGTACGCGTCTGGTCGGCGTCGGCCGGCATGGCCTCGCCGGCGCCGGCCTCGCGGTCGGAGATGTGGCGCAGCCGCGCGATCGCGGCCGGCAGCCGGCGCAGCGCCGCGGAGCGGCCCTGCGGGCTCATCGCGACCTTGGCCAGGAAGCTGCCCAGCCCGACCGCGTACCCCTCGAGCTGGGAGCGCAGCGCGGCCTGGTCGACCCGGTGGTGGTGCCAGACGTAGGCGCCGGGGACGTAGCCCAGCGTGTGCCCGGCGAGCACCATCCGGACCATGAACTCGCAGTCCTCGCCGCCGTGCGTCGGGGTGCCCGGGCCCATCGCCTCGTCGAAGGCGCCGACGGCGCGCGCCTGCGGGGCACGCACGGCCAGGTTCGCGCCGATCCCGAACAGGCCGGGGGAGAACGGGAAGATCGGGGAGTCCGCCGGCGGCGCCGCCATCGAGAACCGGCGTGGCGTGAACCCCTTGTTCCAGGCCAGCGCGACGTCGGCGGCCCGCTCCTCCGGGGTGCCCAGCCGTGCGGCCAGGACGGGCCCGGACAGGCAGGTCAGCGCCGGGTCGGTGGCGAAGGCGCCGGAGATCCGCGAGGCCCAGCCGCGGTCGACCTCGGTGTCGTCGTCGGTGAAGGCGACGACGTCGGTGCGGGCCTCGGCGAGTCCGCGGTTGCGCCCGACCGAGGCGCCGCGGCGCGACTCGCGCACGTAGCGCACCCGCGGGCTGGCGAAGGTGTCCACGATCCGTGCGGTGCGCTCGTCGTCCGGGTCGTTGTCGACGACCACCACCTGCAGCGACGGGTGATCACCGGCCAGCACGCTGCGCAGGCAGCGGCCCAGGCTCTCCGGACGGTTGCGGGTGGCGATCACGACGGTGATCGGCTCGGCGGACACCGGCGCGGCCCGGACCGCGGCCGGCGGACCGAGCGGGGCGAGGGCCGCGGCGAGCTCGGCGGCGGTGGCCCGACCGGCCCGCAGCGGGACGGTCACCTGCCCCTGCGGGGTCCCGGCGACGGTCACCAGCAGGCGGGCCGCGCGGTAACCCGGTCCGACCTGGAGATCGTGCGGCGGAGCGAGCCGGTCGAGCTCGCCCACCCAGGTCGGTTCGTTCGGAGCCATGGGACCCAGTCTCCGCATGATCGCTGTGACGACACTGAGAGTCGCCGGGAACGTGCTCCACGTCGCGCTGCGTGAGACTCCCGGCTGCCGCGCCGCGCGCCGGGCCGGGCAGCGTCCGCGCAGCTCAGCGACCTAGTCTGGGCACGTGAGCGACCCTCCCCGGGCCCGGACCCTGCTCGGTGACCCCGAGGTGATGGCACTGCTGCGGAGGCGACACGCCGAGGGCAGCCGCGCGCTCGCGCGCCGGGACCCCTACCGGGTGGCGCTGGTGGTCGGTGGCGGGGGGCTGCGCGGCGCCTACCCGGCCGGGATGCTGGACGCGCTCGACGCGGCCGGGCTGCGCGACGCGGTCGACGAGATCTACGGCGCGTCCTCCGGTTCCTTCCTCGCCGCCTGCTTCGCGGCGGGTCACGCGGGCGGCGCGGCGGCGGCGTTCCCCGAGGACCTGGCCTCCCGCGCGTTCGTGGACCTGCGGCGGTTCGCGAGCCCTCGCCCGGTGCTCTCGCTCGACCACCTGCTCGACGACGTCCTCGGCGGGACGAAGCCGATGCCGTGGCCGGCGCTGCTGGCCGCGCCGCTGCGTGTCCACCTCGTCGCGACGGCGGTGGACGACCTGCGCTCGCGGGTGCTCGGCGGGCTCACCGACGAGACGTCCTGGCGTCGGGGCCTGCGGGCCAGCGCCGCGATCCCGCTGATCGCGGGCCCGGCGGTGGAGCACGAGGGGCGCCGGTGGGTCGACGGGTCGATCGGCGAGCCGCTGGCGCTGGTGCGGGCCGTCCGCGCCGGCGCGACGCACGTCCTGGTGCTGCTCTCGCGTCCGACCGCCGACCTGCGCCTCGACCGCGAGGTCCGGCTGCCCTGGTGGGCCCGCGCGCTGGACCGGTTCACGCCCGGGCTGGGCACGCTGACCCAGGGTGAGAGCCGCTACGGCGCCGATCTCGCCCTGGTCGCCGACCCGTCGCACCCCGACCTGCGCGGCGCGCGGGTGGCTGCGCTCGAGCCGCACACCGGCACCGGGACGGGCGCGCTGACGATCGACCCGGTCCGGGTGGGCGCGGCCGTGCGGGTGGGCCGGGAGTCGGTGCTGGCCGCCCTCGAGCCGGACGCGCTCCCGCATCGGTGACCGGGCGCCCGCCGCGTGGACCCGCGGCGACGAGTCGATCACGCGGGTAGATTCCGGCCCATGTCCGACACCACGGCCGCCGAGAGCACGGCCGCCGGTCCCGCAGCCACCCGCCCCAAGGCCGCCGTGCTGGTCACCGGCAGCGAGCTGCTGACCGGCCTGGTGCGCGACGCCAACGGCCCGTTCCTGGCCCGCGAGCTCGGCGGCCTCGGGTTCGAGGTCTCCGAGCTGATGCTGGTGGGGGACCGTCCCGAGGACCTGCGCTCCGCGCTGGAGTTCGTCTCCGGCAACGGCGCCGAGCTGGTGATCACCAGCGGTGGCCTCGGCCCGACCGCGGACGATCTGACCGCCGAGGTGGTGGCCGGGTTCTGCGGCGTGGAGTCCCGGCTCGACGAGCAGGTCCGGGCCGTGATCGACGCCAAGATCGCGCGTTGGGCCGCGCGCAGCGGCTTCGACGGGGCCGCGCTGGACGAGGCCACCCGCAAGCAGGCGATGGTGCCCGAGGGCGCGTCGGTGCTGGACCCGGTCGGGACCGCGCCCGGCCTCGTGCTGCGCGGGCGCAGCGGGCCGTTGGTGGTCGTGCTGCCCGGTCCGCCGCGGGAGCTGCAGGGGATGTGGCCCGCCGCCCTGACCTCGCCACCGATGGCGGCGCTGCTCGCCGGCGTCCCGCACGCCGAGCCGCGGCTGCTGCGGTTCTTCGGCCTGCCCGAGTCCGAGATCGCGGCGACCCTGCGCGAGATCGAGGCCTCCGGGCAGTTCCCGGAGCTGGCCCGGGTGGAGGTCACGACCTGCCTGCGCCGCTCCGAGCTGGAGGTGGACCTGCACCCGCTGCCGGGCGCCGAGGCCACCGCGTCGGCGGTGGCCGAGCGGATCGTGGACGTCCACCGGCGCAGGCTGGTCAGCGCGGACGGCACGACCACCGACGAGCTGCTGGCCCGAGTCCTGGGCGAGCAGGGACTGACCGTGGCCACCGGGGAGTCCTGCACCGGTGGCCTGCTGGCCGGGCGGCTGGTGGACCGCCCGGGCTCCTCGTCCTACGTCGCCGGGGGAGTGGTGGCCTACTCCGACGAGGCCAAGACCTCGCTGCTCGGCGTCCCCGCCGAGATGATCGAGACCCACGGCGCGGTGTCCCCGGAGGTCGCCCGGGCCCTGGCCGACGGGGCCCGCGAGCGGTTCGGCGCCGACATCGGGATCGGGATCACCGGCGTCGCCGGTCCGGACGGCGGCACCGAGGCGAAGCCGGTCGGCTACGTCTGCTTCTGCGTGACGACCCGCGAGGGCGGCGTGCTGGCCCGCGACCCGCAGCTCCCCGGCGGCCGCTCGGACGTCCGCGAACGATCGGTGGACCTGGGCATGCACCTGTTGCTGCGCGCCGCGGGCGGCTCGTCCCGCAGCTGAGCCGGGCCCGGACACGACGGGAGCCCCGTCCGGAGTCCGGGCGGGGCTCCCGTGCGCGTCGGGTGCGTGCGCTCAGACGCTCTGGCGCGCGGCGGCGAGGCGCTGCTCGGCGTCGGCCCAGTTGACGACGTTCCACCAGGCCTTGACGTAGTCCGGCTTCACGTTCTTGTACTGCAGGTAGAAGGCGTGCTCCCACATGTCGAGCAGGACGATCGGGGTCTGCCCGGCCGGCAGCTGCGACTGCTGGTCGTAGAGCTGGTGGATCAGCAGACGGGAGCCGAGGGCGTCCCAGCCCAGGATCGCCCAGCCGGAGCCCTGGATCGTGGTGGCCGCGGCGGTGAAGTGGGCCTGGAACGCGTCGAACGAGCCGAAGTTCTCGTCGATCGCGGCGGAGAGCTCACCGGTCGGCTTGTCGCCGCCGTCGGGAGACAGGTTCTTCCAGAACAGCGAGTGGTTGACGTGGCCGCCGAGGTTGAACGCGAGGGTCTTCTCGAGCCCGACGATCGCGTCGAAGTTGTTGTTCGCCCGGGCCTCGGCCAGCTTGTCGAGCGTGCCGTTGAGGCCGTTGACGTAGGTCTGGTGGTGCTTGGAGTGGTGCAGCTCCATGATCTGGCCGTCGATGTGCGGCGCGAGCGCGCCGTAGTCGTAGGGCAGGTCCGGGAGCGTGTACTCGGCCATCGGGAGGGGACCTCCTGGGTTCGGGGACGTGGACTCACTCGCCACTATGTCGCAACTGCTGCTTACCCGCGACAGTCGGATCTCACGCATGGACGGTGCAGAACGCATACCGTAAGCTGATGCAAGTTGCTTGCAGTAAAGCTGCGGCAGCCGGGTACCGGTGATCGTTCTGGCAGCTCGACGTCCGGGCCGACAACGCGGCACGGCGCCGTCGTCCGGGTGGGTCCGGGAGGCGGCGCCGCGCCGTCCGGGCAGGGGGATCGGGGCAGGTCAGCCGCCCGCGGCGTCCTCGGCCTCCCAGCGCAGCAGGTCGCCCGGCTGGCACTCGAGCACCTGGCAGAGCGCGGCGAGCGTCGTGAAGCGCACCGCCTTGGCGCGGCCGTTCTTGAGCACCGCCAGGTTGGCCGGGGTGATCCCGACGCGGTCCGCGAGCTCGCCCACCGACATCTTCCGGCTGGCCAGCATCACGTCGATGTCGACGGCGATCGGCATCAGATGACTCCGTCCAGGTCGGACCGCAGCTGCGACGCCTCGACGTCGCGCGCGACGGCCTGGGCGAGCAGCGTCCGCAGGACGAGCACGAGGAGCGCGACCCCGAGGACGGCCACGCCGACCCCGCCCATGATGAGGGTGACGCCCGGGTCGTCCCGCTGACCCGGCGCGTTGAGGGCCGTGACCGCGAACCAGACGAGGGCGGCCGCCACGATCGCCCCGATCACGATGTCGACGTACCGGAAGGCGGCGTGGGAGAACACGGTGCCGCGTCGCACCATCGTCACCAGCCGCCACACGCCGTACAGGGCGACCTGGACCGACACCATGCCCAGGATCGTGATCACGCGCAGCGGGGTCAGCGGGAGCGACCCCGCCTCCGGGTCGGTGGCCAGTGCCCAGACCATCCCGGCCTGTACGAACACGGTGCCGGCCAGCACCACCACGAGCACGGCGCGCAGCGCCCGCACGGTCAACGTTCCCACGGCGTGCTCCTCCATCGAGTGACGATGGAAATCTATCGATAGTCGATAGACTATGCAAGGGTCGGCGCGGGAGGCCGCCCGCCCCGACCGCATTCCGCTCCGCAGACGCGAAACGGCGCTGACCGACGAGAGTGGGTTCCCGCTGGTCAGCGCCGCTTTTCAGCGCCTGGATCAGGCAGCCTGCTTGGCCTCCCATAAGATCGTGTCGATCTTCCTACGGAGGTCAGGGGTGGCGGTCCCGCCCCATGTGATCCGTCGACCC
>CBIHNM010000100.1:0-13992 GCA_966211265.1 uncultured Pseudonocardia sp. | reverse complement strand
GCCGGGGACCTGCAGGACGCGGCGTCGGCCCTGGGCGGGCGCGGGCCCGGCCTGACCCCGGCCGGGGACGACGTGCTCGCCGGTCTCCTGATGGCGGCGCGCGCGTTGTGGGGTCCGGGCTGCGAGGCGGGCCTGGTCGCGGTCGCCTCGTCCGTGCCGACCACCGCACCCGCCGAGGCGTTCCTGCGCTGGGCCGCCCGCGGGCAGAGCGTGGCTCCCGCGCACGACTGGCTCTGCGCCGCGGCCGGCGGGGACGCCGGGACGGCCCGGGAGGCGGAGCGGCGGTTGGGCGCGTTCGGCGCCAGTTCCGGCCGGTGCCTGGTCGCGGGGATGCGGGCCGGGCTGGCTCAGCTGCCCCGGCTCGCGACCCAGACCGCGCGGGCCGGGACCGGGCCGGGGTTGTGAGCGCGCGCCGGGCGGTCGGCGGGGAAGTGCAGCGAGTCGCCCGCATCGAGGGAGTACTGCTCGTCCTGGACCGACAGGGTCAGCGAGCCCTCCAGCAGGACGACCAGATCCTCGCCCGGATGCGGCTCCGCGACGATCTCGACCCCGGGCTCGACGACGGTGACCGTCGCCCCGAGTGCGAAGCGCTCGGACGGCCCGGACAGGGCCGAGCGCGCCACCCCGGGCAGCGCGGGCTCCGCCGGGCGCTCGGCGGCGCGGGTCAGGTGCGCGACCGGCACCGGCTCCCCGTCACCGTCGACGAAATGCCCCACCGGGCGGTCGAGGGCGGCGGCGAGCTTGAGCAGCGTGGTCACCGTCGGGACCATGTCGCCGCGCTCCACCTTGTGGATGGCCGCCGCCGAGACCTCCGCGCGACGGGCGAGCTGCTGCAGCGACAGGCCACCGTCCTGGCGCAGCTGCCGGACCTTGGGCCCGATCGCGCGCACGATCGACTCCTGGTCGCGGCGCGCGCCCTCGTCGGGCGCGTCGTCCGAAGCGGTCACGGGTCGACCCACTGGATCTCCTTGACAGGGCAATGTCGATTAGTATGGTAAATGACCATCACCTATGGTGAGTAGTCCCGACGGGCAGGCCGCGGACACCGCATCGACCGCCGACGGCCGGCTCATCGTAGACATCGCGACGAAGGGGTCTCCGTGCCGCACAAGACGGTCATCGTGGGAGGCGGAGCCGCGGGGCTCGGCAGTGCCGGCGGGGTCAAGGCCGCGAACCCGGACGCCGACGTGGTGGTCTACACCGAGTTCGAGGACGTCGCCTACAGCCCGTGCGGGATCCCCTACGTCCACGGCGGTGAGATCTCCGACTTCGAGAAGCTGTTCCTGGCGACCAAGGAGCAGTACGTGCAGGCCGGTATCGACGTGCACTACGAGACCGCGGTGACCGCGATCGACACCGGCGCCCGCACCGTGACGGTCGAGGGCCAGGGCACGGTCTCCTACGACACGTTGATCCTGGCCACCGGCTTCGACTACGCGGACCCGGGGGTCCCGGGGGGTGACCTCGAGGGTCTCTACTACGTCAAGAACATCCGCCGGGCGATGGAGTGGGACAAGGTCCTCGACTCGGTCCGGAAGGCCGTGGTCGTCGAGGCGAGCCCGCTGGGCGTGGAGATGACGACCTCGCTCGCCCACCGCGGGATCGAGACCCACCTGGTCGACCCGAACCCGTGGCCGCTGGCCGAGATGGCCGACCCGGACATCATGGCCCCGGTGGAGGAGTCCTGGCGCGAGCTGGGCGTGCACGCGCACTTCAACACCACGCTCAAGGGGTTCCTGGGCCAGGGCCACGTCTCGGGCGTCTCGACCTCCGACGGGGAGATCGCGTGCGACCTGGTGGTCGTCGCGACGCACAAGGTGCCCAACGCCCGGCTCGCCGCGGCCGGTGGCCTGGAGATCGGCTCCACCGGCGGCGTGGTCGTCGACGAGCGGATGGCGACCTCGGTCCCCGGGGTGTTCGCCGCGGGCGACTGCACCGAGATCCCGCACGGCCTGACCCGCGTCCCGCTGCAGGGGCTGACCGGCAGCCACGCCTACGCCCAGGGCAAGGTCGCCGGCAACAACGCCGGTGGCGGCTCGCGGACCTACAAGGCCGTCTACATCCCGTGGGGCACCCCGGCCGGGAAGTGGATCATCGGCGGCGCGTCGTTCGGCGAGACCACCGCGACCGCGCTGGGCATCCCGTACGTGCTCGGCCAGGCCCAGGGCATCTCGCGGGCCCGGTACTACCCGGGCGTGAAGCCGGTGAAGGTCAAGCTGCTCGCCGAGCCGGGATCGCTGAAGCTGATCGGCGCCCAGATCGTCGGCGGCGAGGGGATCAAGGAGCGGGCCGACTTCCTGGCGATGGCCGTGAAGTTCGGGATGACCCTGCACGACCTGTCCACGATGGAGAACGTCTACTCCCCGGCGATCGGGGCACTGAACGAACCGATCGTGGTGGCCGCGACCAACGGGCTCGACGAGCTCCGCACGGCGGGGAAGCTCTGAGATGGGATTCTCCCGGTGGCTGCGCGAGAACTCCCAGCACTACCTGATGGTGGGCGCGCACGAGCAGCTCGCGAAGCGCTACCCGGGCACGCGCGCCCCGCGCCGGCCGCACGGGCCGGTGGAGCTGTTGTGGCTGCGCGGCTTCGCGCCGATCTACCGCGCCCTGCCGTGGCCGCTGCGCCACCGCATCCTCCGGGCGATGCCCGGAAGCCACCGCCGGACCTGGGCGGAGCCACCGCGTTCGTCCGGCCCGGCGGTCTAGAGGACCCGGTGGGCACCCGCTCACCGCAGACAGTGTTGTCGTCCCCGGGGCCGACGTCCCCGGGGACATGAGCAGAAGGAGCGTCCGGTGGTTCAGATCGTGGGCGAGCGGGTCAACAAGGGCGATGCCATCGTCGACTACGAGGACAAGGTCTTCGAGGACATCCAGGCAGAGGCCGGCGAGAAGGCCTACATCTTCATGCACACCGTGCCGTTCGAGGGCTCGGTCGGGCTGGTGAACATGCTGACCGCGACCCGGATCGGACGGAAGGGCTTCGACACCAGCATCGTCCTGTTCGGACCGGGGTCGTTGATGGCCTCGGCGTCGCGGGGGTTCCCGACGGTCGGCGACGAGGCCTTCCCGGGTGCGCTGGGCTACAACAAGCAGCTGCAGACGTTCATGAACGAGGGCGGGAAGGTCTACGCCTGCCGGTTCTCCGCGGCCATGCTCTATGGCATGCGGGAGGTCGACATGATGGAGGGCGTCAAGCCGATCAATCCGCTCGACGTGCTCGACGCCCAGCTCACGGCCCGTCGCGAGGGTGCCCTGGTCATGCAGACCTGGACGGTCTGACCAGAGTTCCCTCCGCGGCCGGGCAGACCGCCGACCGAACACGTTCTGCCCGGCCGTGGGCCGGTTCGTTCACGCTTCGAGAGGATGTGGTCGCCCGTGGACTCGATCGCCGACCTGGGCGGGATGCAGGGGTGGGGGCCGGTGCCGGCCCCGGTCGCAGGCGAGCCACCGTTCGCCGAGCCGTGGGAGGGCCGTGCGTTCGCCCTGACGCTGCTGACGATGGGCCGGATCTCCGGCCGGAACCTGGATGCGTTCCGGCACGCACTCGGTCGGCTGCACCCGGTCGACTACCTCGTGGACGGCTACTACGGGCGCTGGCTCCACGCCGCGGAGCTGATGCTCACCGACAGCAGGATCCTCGAACCGGGCGCGGTCGACGCCCGGGCGCGGCGCAACCTCGGCGAGACGGTCACCGAGCCCGCCGTCCCCGAGCCGGCCAAGCCCGACTACAAGCCGACGGCCGCCGGGTCCCTGCGCGAGGTGGAGCAGGCACCGGCCTTCGCCGTGGGCGCGGGCGTGCGCACGCTCGACCTGCACCCGGCCGGGCCGACCAAGCTCCCCGGCTACCTGCGACGTCGCTCCGGGGTCGTCACCGCGATCCGCCCACCGCACGTCCTTCCCGACACCCATGCGGTGTTCGAGGGTGAGAACGCCCAGCACGTCTACACCGTCGCGTTCTCCTCGACCGAGCTCTGGGGCCGCGACGCCGAGGAGTTCACCCTGCACGCCGAGCTGTTCGAGAGCTACCTGGAGCCCGAGACATGAGCGAGACCGCGACGAACCGGATCCCGCCGGCGCTGCGCACCGAGGCGTTGGAACAGCTGCTCGTGGAGCGCGAGCTCGTCGACCCGGCGGTGATGGACAAGTTCATCGCGACCTACGAGCGTGACGTCGGCCCGCTCAACGGCGCCAAGGTCGTGGCCCGGGCCTGGACCGACCCGGACTACCGTGCCGCGCTGCTGCGCGACGGCACCGCGGCGATCAAGGAGATGGGCTTCTCCGGGCCGCAGGGCGAACACATCGTGGTGCTCGAACAGACCGACGACGTGCACCACGTGGTGGTCTGCACGCTGTGTTCCTGCTATCCGTGGCCGGTGCTGGGGCTTCCTCCGGCGTGGTACAAGGATCCGGCCTACCGGGCCCGGGTGGTGCGTGAACCGCGCGCCGTGCTGGCCGAGATGGGCCTCGACGTGCCGGCGCAGCGGCGGATCGAGGTCTGGGACTCCAGCGCCGAGGTGCGCTACCTGGTGCTTCCGCAGCGCCCCGCCGGCACCGCGTCCTGGGACGCCGAGGCCCTCGCCGGGATCGTCACCCGGGACGCCATGGTCGGCGTCGCCGAGGTCGGCGCGCCGTGAGCGCCGCCACCGCGACCGTGGCCCTCGACGTGGAGGGGACGGCGTCGCCGCCACGGGACAACGGCGAGCTGGTGTTCGGCGAGCCGTGGGAGAGCCGGGCCTTCGGCATGGCCGTCACGCTCGCCGACGCCGGGGCGTTCACCTGGAACGCCTTCCGCGACCGTCTGGTCGCCCGGATCACGCGGTGGGAGGCCGAGCACGGTGTGGCCGACCCGTCGTTCCGCTACTACCTGTGCTGGCTCGGGGCGCTCGAGGACGTGCTGGTCGAGTCCGGGGCCGTCACCTCCGACGACGTGCTGACCCGATCGTCGGCACTGGCCGAGCGGCCCGCGGGCCACGACCACGGCGACGGCCACGACGACCACGGCCACGGCCACCCGCACTGACCTCGCGCGGGGGTGCCCGCCCGGTGCGGAGCGCGCAGGGCGGGCTCACCGGCGCGGGCGGGCCCGGAGCGGCAGCTCGTCGTAGACCGACCGGTGCCGTTCGGCACTGTGCGCCCAGGTGAAGCGCGGCAGCGTCGACCGGCCGCCGGTGCGCAGGCGGTCGCGCAGCGCGGCGTCGCCGGCCAGCTCGCGCATGGCCTCCGCGAGCGCGGCCGGGTCCGCGACCGCCGGCATCAACGCGTTCTCCCGGTGGACGAGGTACTCGTGGAAGACCGGCAGGTCCGAGGCGATCACCGGCAGGTCGGCGGCCATCGCCTCCAGGACCGCCAGGCCCCAGCCCTCCTTGACCGAGGGGAACGCGAGAGCGTCCGCGCTGCGGTACCAGGCGCCCAGGTCCTGCTCGGTCAGCGTGCCGAGCAGCACCACGTCGCGGCCCAGGGTCAGGCCCATCCCGGGCAGGGCCGCGAGTGCCTCCTCCCGGTAGGCGGCGTAGTCCTGGAACGAGTGCCCGCCGACGATCGCCAGCATCGGTGCCGGCGACATGGTCTGCCGGAGCTCGGCGAGCGCGGCGAAGGTGTGTCGCGTGCCCTTGCGGGGCTCGATGCCGCCGACCGAGAGGAACAGGAACCGGTCCTGCGCGCCGATCGATGCGCGCAGCTCGTCCCGGCGGGACCGCGCGACCGGCCCGAAGCGGTCGAGGTCGACGCCGTTCGGGACGACGGTGGCGGTGACGCCGTAGTCCTCGGCCAGGATCCGCCGCCACTGCTCGCTGACGACCAGCACACGGTCCGGCTCGACGATCGCCTCCCGCTGGCACCGGATGAGCGCCGGGGTCGTGAAGTCGTCCACGTGGTGCACGGTGCGCACCACCGAGACCGGGGCGCCCGCGTCCCGTACCCGGGCCGCGGCCCGGGCGGCGATGCAGTCCTGGGCGTGCAGGACGTCGTAGTCGCCGGCGAGGCCCTCCAGCGCGGCCGCGAGCGCGTCGATGGAGGCGAAGACCCGGTCGCTCAGCGAGCCGGAACGGTCCGGGGCGGGCAGCACCGTGTGCGGCACCGTCGTCGGCCGGAACAGTCCCTCGCCCTGGGTCAGCAGGTGCACCGGCCTGCCCGCGGCCTGCAGCGCCTCGGCCAGCGCCATCGTGTGCACCATCCCGCCGCGCGGCGACGTGGAGTGGGTGACCAGCGCGAGCCCGCCGCTCACAGCGACACGTCCACGATCGAGGGTGTGCGCAGGGCGATCGCCGCCGCGGCCAGGGAGGCGCGGGCCGCGGTCTCGGTGACCACGCAGCCGGCGTCGGCGAACGCCCGGCGCTGACGTGCGAAGCCCTGCGGGTCCTGCTCGGTGCCCAGCACGTAGACCACGATCCGGGGCCCGCCCCGCTCGATGATCTCGGCGCAGACCGGCCCGAGCTCGGCGGCCGGGTCGGGGTGCGCACCGTGGCCCAGGACGACGTCGAGCAGGATCACGGCGACGTCGGCGGCCGCGCCCTGTTCGCGCAGGTGCTCGACCCGTGCCTCCGGGTCGATCATCGGGTGCGGCCGTCCCTTCGTGTACTCCTCCTCGCCGAGGTCGAGGCACACGTGCGAGCCCTCCGGCGCGGGCAGGCCGTGGTGCTCGTCGATCGGGGTGTTCGAGTGGACCGGGCCCAGTACCCGTCCGAGCAGGACGAGGGACTCGTAGCACAGGGTCCCGCCGGAGAACAGGCCGCGGACCAGCCGGCGCTCGTCGGCGAGACCCACGACGGCGTTCCCGACCTGCGCGGACAGGCCGCGTGCGGTGTCCGGGACCGGGTGCCCGAGGCCGCGCAGCGTGGCGAGCACCCCGCCCTCCAGCGTGGAGGCCCGCGTGACGCCGGGCGGGTCGCCGTGCGGCGGGCCGGTCTCGTCGAGGCCGATCAGGGCGGCCACCAGCGGTGTCCCCCCGGCCTCGGCCAGCACCGTGGCCGCGACGTCCGGGTCCGGTGGCTTGGACACCAGCAGCACCGCGTCGATCGACGGGTCGGCGGCCAGCGAGCGCACCGCGAGCCGGCCCATCGGGCCGCCGACGGCGGCGCTCAGGTCACGGCCGCCCAGGCCGATCACCTGCGCGACGCCCACGCCGAAGCGGTCGAGCAGGGCCGCGGCCTCCTGCGCGCCGGTCCCGGCCGCCGCGACGACGGCGACCGAGCCGCGACGCCGTCCGGGGTCCCCGACGACGTTGGCGAACCCGAGGCAGATCCCGCCGAGCATCGCGGTCCCGGCTCCGGGGCCCATCACCAGCCTGCCCAGCCCGGCGGCCCGTTCCTTGAGCTCCACCTCGTCGGCGACCGGGACGTTGTCGCTGAACAGGAGCACGTCCAGGCCCGCGCCGAGCGCCTTGTGCGTCTCCAGGGTCGCGTACCCGCCGGGTACCGAGATCACCGCGACCGAGCTGCCGGGTTGCCGGTCGAGCGCCTCCTGCAGCGTCCGCGGCGCGACCTCGGCCGCCCCGCCGCCGGGGTCGGGGCGAGCGGAGAACATCGCGTCCCGACCGGCCTGCTCGGCCTCGGCGAGGACGTCGTCGCTGCCCGCGCGCACGGCCAGGACCAGGTCACCGGCGGTGGCCCCGGACCACTGCTGCGGGTCGAAACCCTCGCCCTCGAGGGCCGCGAGGTTGGCCTCGGTGGCCATCGCGGCGCTCGCCCACTCGACGCCCTCGACGGCCCGCATGGCCCGGGTTCCGGAGAGGGCGACGACCGAGTCGAGGTAGGTGTCGGGGACCAGGCGGACCAGCGCGCTCATCGGCGGGCCGCCACGATCCGGGTGCCGACGAAGTCGTCGCCGGGCATCTCCCCGGCGTCGAGCGAGGCACCGGCGCGTTCGGCCGTGGTGATCACTGCGGTGGTGCCGCCCTCGCGCACGAAGCGCACGGCGGCCCGGACCTTGGGGCCCATGCTCCCGTCCGGGAACTGTCCGTCGTCGAGATGTTTGATCGCCTCGTCGACGCTCATGTCGGTGATCGGGCGCTGGTGCGGGGTGCCGAAGTCGAGCTGGACCTTCTCGGTGTCGGTGATCAGGACCAGCGCCTCGGCGTTGACGGAGGTGGCCAGGCGTTGCGCGGTGAAGTCCTTGTCGATCACCGCGTCGATCCCCTCCAGGCCGCGGTCGCCGGCGACGACCGGGATGCCCCCGCCGCCGCCGGCCACGACGATCATGTGCTGGTCGATCAGCGCGCGCACGGCGTCGACCTCGACGATGCCCACCGGCCGCGGCGAGGGGACGACCCGACGGTGCCCCCGGTCGCCGTCGCGGACGATCTCCCAGCCGCGCTCGTCGGCCAGGGTGCGCGCCTGCTCCTCGCTGAAGAACGGCCCGACCGGCTTCGTCGGCCGGTCGAAGGCCGGGTCGTCCGGATCGACGATCACGTGCGTCACCACCGAGACGACCCCGGGGAGCCGCCCGTGGCCCTCGGCCAGCAGGGCCAGGCTCAGCAGGCTGCCGAGCTGGCCCTGGGTCATCGAGTTGACGCAGAACAGCGGCAGGGCCGGCACGACGTCGGCGGCCTCGTCCTGCTGGATGGCCAGGTTGCCGACCTGGGGGCCGTTGCCGTGCACGAGCACCACGTTCCAGCCCGCGTCGCGCAGGCTGCACACGGCGGCGGCCATGGCCCGGGCGTTGGCCGCCTGTTCGGCGTAGGTCCCGGCCTGTCCGCTCCGGGTGATGGCGTTGCCGCCGAGGGCGACCACTGCGGTCTTGGGCATCTGGACCTACTCAACTCCCGCGGTGATGACGTCCACGATCCGGTGTTTCATCAACTATAGTGGACGCATCCGATCCGTGGAACCGGCGCGGGTCCCGACGAGGGGGTTCGAGGATGGGCGAGTACCCGGGTCCGCAGGTCGCGGCCGCCCGGCGGCGATGGCGCGCGGCGGGTGACCGGATCTGGCCGGTGGCGATGTCCGACGGTGCGGCCTACCGGCAGACCGTCGAGGCGGTCGGGCAGCTGGTCGACGCGCTCCGTGCGGAGACGGGCACGCTGGCGGAGCTGGTCGCCCTGGAGGCGGAGCCGTCGGCGTTCCTCGGGCGGGCCGGCGAGGCCGGGCGTCGGGCACTGGGGCAGGCGGAGCTGCTCGCCGCGGCCTGCGCGGTGCGGGCCGACGAGCTCGCCGCCTCGGGCGAGCGGGTGCGGCGCTCGTTGTGGATCGCCGACGCCCGGGCCGCGGGTCGTGCCTGGGTCGTGCTGGACGAGTCGCCGACCCGGACCGTGGAGATGCACGTGCGGACCGGCCGAGCGATCGTCGCGACCGCCGACCCCTACCTCGGGGGCGACCCGTTCCGGCTCGGGGAGACGGTGCTCGACGCCGTCACCGGTGAGCCGCTCGCAGCTCCGGCCGGCGACGGCGCCACCTACGCGACCCACGCGGACTGGACGGCCGCCTGGAGCGACCTGCGTGCCGATATCGGGACGCGACTTGACAGCTCGAACGGAGCCGGTTCCGATAGATGACGATCGTGACCGAAAGTAGACGACCGCCTCAGGCCGATCCGATGGAGAGCACATGACGGGCGTACGTGGTTCCGGCTGCACGAGTCCGGCGACGACCGACGTGGCCGAGCTGATCGTGGCCCTGCAGAGCCACGGCCTGCGCGTCGAGACCCCGGTCGAGACCCGCACCGGCGGCGCCGGGCCGACCGACTCCGGCATGATCTGGCTGGAGGGCCGGCCGGTCACCGTGCCGACCCGCGGCGAGCAGGCGGCACGATCGCCGTACGTGCTCAAGCCCGAGGACGGCGGCGGCAGCGGCGTCTACCGTGACGGGCACCGGCTGGCCGGTGTCTCGCAGTCGCGCCGTCCACGCTTCTACGACCTGGCCACGGCCGACGGCGTCCCGTACTCGAAGATCGCGCTCCTGCACCTGGACTCGCTGGCCAGCACCGTCGTGCAGACCTGCAACTACTGGAACACCGCGGACCAGTGCGGGTTCTGCGGGATCGGGCTCTCGCTCGACTCCGGCGCCACGATCGTCAAGAAGACCCCGGAGCAGTTGGCGGAGGTGGCCGTCGCGGCCCGCGACCTGGACGGGGCGGTCGACGTCACGCTGACCACCGGCAGCTCGAACGCCCCGGACCGGGGCGCCCGCTACGTCGCCCGGTGCGGGAGGGCGGTCAAGGACGCGAGCGGACTGCCCGTCGAGATCCAGTTCGAGCCGCCGCGCGATCTCGCGATCCTCGACGAGGTGTACGCGATGGGTGGCGCGGACGCCGTGGGCATCCACATCGAGACGTTCGACCCGGACGTGCTGGCCGAGGTCGCCCCGGGCAAGGCCCGCACCGGAGTGGAGACCTACTTCCGGACCTGGGAGCGCGCCGTCGAGCTCTGGGGGCGCAACCGGGTCTCCACCTACGTCATCCTCGGCATGGGCGAGGACCCCGAGCTCACGGTCGAGGGGTGCCGGCGTGCCGTCGACATGGGGGTCTACCCGTTCGTCGTCCCGCTGCGTCCGGTGGCGGGCAGCCTGATGCAGGACAGCCGGCCGCCGTCGGGCGAGTACAGCGCGGGCATCTACAACCGCGTCGCGGCGCACATGACCGAACGCGGGATGAGCGCCGACGACGCGGTCGCGGGCTGCGCGCGGTGCCAGGCCTGTTCCGCGATCAACGCGGTCCAGCAGCAGCCCCCGCTGCTGCAGATCGGCCCACGCCCCACGGCCCTGACATGACCACACCGGCGGCCGAGCGGTCGCGGGCCGAACGACCGGCGATCGTCTGCCGGGCGGTCGCCGGCCCGGCCGAACTCGCCGAGCACCACCGGATCCGGCACGCGGTGTTCGTCGGGGAGCAGGCGGTGTTCGCCGGTTCCGACGTCGACGCCCACGACGCCCGCGACGACGTGGTGCACGTCCTGGCGTGGTGCGGGTCCGAGGCGGTCGGCACGGTCCGGCTGTACCCGCTCGTCCCCGCCACCGGGCTGTGGCAGGGGGACCGGCTGGCGGTGCTGCGGTCCTCGCGCGCGGTCGGTGCGGGCGGGCCGCTGGTCCGGTTCGCGGTCTCGACCGCGGGTCGCGCGGGCGGGCGCCGGATGCTCGCGCACGTGCAGCTGCCCAACCGGCGGTTCTTCGAACGCCTGGGTTGGACGGCGGGGGAGACCGAGGTCTACGCCGGGCGCCCGCACGTGGCGATGAGCATCGGGCTCGGTTAGCTCACCGCAGCACCGGCGGGGGCAGCGCCAGCCGCCCGTGCTCGGCGAAGTCGGCCCGCATCTCGGTCGGCAGCGCGGCACGGATCCGGTCCCGGGCCGCCGCCCGGTCCGGCCGCGCACCGGTCGAGGCGATCACCAGGTCGGACCCGGTCCGGGCGGCCGCCGCGGCGGCCTCCCGGTCGCGCCCGAGATGGGTCAGCGCGAGGGCCTCGTACTTGGCCGAGCGGAAGCTGCGCGCGTGCGCGAGGAGCTGCTCGGCCCGCCGGCCGTCCCAGCGGGCCTGCATCTCCAGCAGCCGCATCTCGGCGCGGGGCCGGAACGGTAGCGAGACGCCGAGCAGGGGGGCGGCCGCTTCGACGCCCGCGCCGGCGTCGTCGTCCTTGCCCTCGAGCAGGTCGCAGTCGGCCAGGGCGAGCAGCGCGTGCAGCTCCTGCTCCAGCTCGAGCGCTCCGCCACCGCGTCGGGCCAGCTCGACGGCCAGCTCGGCGTGCTCCCTGGCCCGGCCGACCTGGCCGAGCTCCTGCCACAGCCACGAGGTCGTCGTCTCGATGCCCGCCCGGTAGTAGCTGACGCCGGCCTCGTCGATGAGCCTGCGGGCCCGCGACAGCGCCCGCAGCGCCCCCGCGAAGTCGCCGACGTCGCCGCGGGCCAGGCCGCAGAAGAACAGGCTCTGCAGCAGGGTGCGGAACTCTCCGGTGCGGGCGCAGAGCACCACCGCCTTCTCCAGGACCGCGCGTGCCTCGGCGAACCGGTCCATGTGCTGCAGCAGCGCGCCGCGGTAGGCCGCGGCGGTGGCCGAGAGCACGTCCCGGGCGCCGACCTCGAGCACCTCGTCGTAGGCGCTGGCGGCGCCGTCGTAGTCGCCGTCCCAGTGCCGCACGCGGCCGAGCAGCAGCAACGAGCTCCGCCGGGCACCGGGCGCGGCGGCCGCGGACTCGGCGAGGTGCCCGGCACGCTCGGCGAGGTCCACGGCGGCCATCGCGTCGCGCGCGTGCAGCGCCGTCCAGCCCAGGGCCTCGAGCGTGCGGGCCTCGAGTCCCTCGTCGCCGAGCTCGCGGGCGAGGCGCAGCGCGTGCTCGTGGTCGTCGCGCGCGTCCTCGTGCCGGGCGAGGTCGCAGCGCACCGTGCCCCGGCGGAGGTGGACGGTCGCGACCAGGGCCCGGTCGCCGCTGCGGTCGGCCTCCTCGACGGCGCAGGTCAGCAGCCGTTCCGCCTCGGCGTGGGCGAAGACCAGATGGGCCGACTCGGCCGCGTCGCTCCACGCCCGCGCCGCGTCGGAGTGATCACCGGCGGCGGCGTGGTGGCGTGCGGCCGACTCCGGACGGTGGAGGAACAGCCGGGCCGCGCGGCGGTGGCGGCTGGCCCGGACCGGGGGCGAGGACTCGAGGTAGACGATCTCCCGCAGGATGTCGTTGGCGAACCGGAAGCTCTCGCCCTGGACCACGACGAGCCCGGCCCGGAGCGCGCGCTCGGAGCGCAGCGCGCACTCCTCGACCGGGAGCCGTGCCAGGGACGCGACGTCGTCCACGGTGAACGAGCGGCCGAACACCGCAGCCTGCGAGAGCAGCTCCCGGACGTCCTCGGCGGTGCCGGCCAGGCGACGGGTCAGCGCGTCGTGCAGCGAGTCGGGGATC
This sequence comes from uncultured Pseudonocardia sp., assembly GCA_966211265.1. Lineage (GTDB taxonomy): Bacteria > Actinomycetota > Actinomycetes > Mycobacteriales > Pseudonocardiaceae > Pseudonocardia. Next base: position 1,176 of record CBIHNM010000100.1, on the reverse strand, counting down.
GCCGGGTTCCCGGGGGTCGACGTACCGGGGTGTCGGAGCAGTTCGCTGACCAGCAACGGCGAGCCGCCGGTCCAGGCGAAGAACTGGTCCAGGTCGTGCTCGGAACCGGCCTCGCTCAGCAGCCGTGCCACGGCGTCGTGCGACAGGGGCCCGACCTCGATCGCCGTCGCGACGTCGAGCAGCTCCACCGTCCGGTGCCGGGCCTCGGAGGTGTTCTCGGTGGCCACGAGCAGGACCGGGCGGTCGGCGATGCGCCCGGCGAGGTGGTGCACGGCCTCGATCGTCGACTCGCCGGCGTGCTCGAGGTCCTCCATGCACAGCAGCAGCGGCCGCGTCTCGGCGACCCGGCCGAGGAACGCGGCCAGCGCCTCGATCGTGCGCCGCCGACGCAGCTCGGAGCGGTTCGACGGGTCGGCGGCGGGGTCCAGCTCCGGGACCAGCGCGGCGAGCGCGCGCCGTTCGGTGGCGGTGAGCAGGTCCGCGGCGCCGGGGACGTGCCGGACGACGACCTCGCGGACGCACTCGGCGAGGGGCTGCAGGTACAGCGACCGTTCCGCCTCCGAACACTGCACGGTCACGACGATGCCGCCCGCGGCGTCGGCCTCGCCCCACAGCGCGCGGGTCAGCGTGCTCTTGCCGATCCCGGACTCACCCTGCAGCAGCACGACCGCGCCACGGCCCCGCGTCGCGTCCGCCCAGATCCGGGTCAGCCGTGCGAACTCGGCCTCGCGCCCGACCGGCGCCCCGCCCGCGGGGATGGGCCCGGTCGGAGCCCGCTGCGCCGGGGCGAGGCCGTCCGGGCTGCCGGGCTCACCGCGCAGCACGTCGAGCCGGGTCTGCTCGGTCTCGACGGACGGGTCGACACCGAGCTGTGCCGACAGTGCCGAGCGCAGCCGGTCGTAGGCCCCGAGGGCGGCGGCGGTCGACCCGAGCCGCAGGTGCGCCTGCATCAGTGCCCGGCAGGCGGGCTCGTCGAGGGGGTCGAGGGCGAGCGTCCGGGTCGCCTCCTCGACGGCGGCGTCGTGGTGGCCGAGCATCAGCGCGGCCGTCCACCGGTGCCGTCGGGCCTGCCGGACGCCGGCGTCGAAGCGCCGGCGCAGGGCGGCTGTGCATTCCCCCGCGGGCTCGGGGGCGAGCGGCAAGCCGCAGGGGCGGAGCTCGGCGGGCCGGGCGGCG
>CBIHNM010000099.1:0-14227 GCA_966211265.1 uncultured Pseudonocardia sp. | reverse complement strand
CCGTCGGGCACCACCGTCACGTTCCGCAAGCGGTCGGCGTGCCTGTCCCCGGCGTGCGCCGGGACCTGACCTCCCCGCACGCCGCGGCGTGCACCGCGTCGACGACGCCCTGGTAGCCGGTGCAGCGGCAGATGTTGCCCGCCATCTCGGCGCGGATCGTCTCCCGATCCGCCCCGGGGTGGGTGTCGAGCAGGTGCGTCGCGGTCATCAGCATGCCCGGCGTGCAGAAGCCGCACTGCAGGCCGTGGTGTTCGACGAACGCCTCCTGCAACGGGTGCAGCGCGCCGTCCTCGCCCTGCAGGCCCTCCACGGTGGTCACCTCGGCGCCGTCGGCCTGCACGGCGAACATCAGGCAGGCCCGCGCCGGCGCCCCGTCGACGAGCACGGTGCACGCGCCGCAGACACCGTGCTCGCAGCCCAGGTGGGTGCCGGTGAGACCGCAGTCCTCGCGCAGCGCGTCGGCCAGGGTCCGGCGCGGCTCGACGTCGAGGCGTCTGCGCTCGCCGTTGACGGTCAGGTCCACGTCCACGTCTCAGTCCCCCGGTCCGGTGTCGTGCGGGTCCCCGTCCCGCCGGCGCTGCGCCGCGGCCAGCGCCCGGCGGACCATCTCGGCGGCCATCGCGCGCCGGAACGGCACAGATCCGTGCAGGTCGGCGGTCGGTTCGATCTCCTGCGACGCGGCCCGTGCGGCGTCGGCGGCCGACCCGCCACCGGCCAGCACCGCCTCCGCGGCGTGCGCCCGCACCGGGGCCGGAGCCACCCCGCCCAGGGTCACCCGCAGCTCGTCGCCGAACCCGGTGACCACGGCCGTGACCAGGGCGAAGTCGCCGTGCCGGCGGGCGAACTCGGCGAATCCCCAGCGCGCGGGCCGCGGGAACCGGATCGAGGTGATCATCTCGTCGTCGCCGAGCGAGGTGGTCATCGTGCCGGTGAACAGGTCCGCGGCCTCGACCTCGCGGACCCCGTCCGGCCCGGCGACGGTGACCCGCGCCCCGGTCGCCACGGCGACCGCGGGCAGCTCCGCAGACGGGTCGGCGTGGGCCAGGCTGCCGCCGGCGGTACCGCGGGTGCGGATCGCGGTGTGCCCGATCCAGCTCGCCGCCTCGGCCAGCAGCGGGTGCTCGTCCTGGGCCTGCAGCAGCGCGTGCCGGGCGAGCGCGCCGACCCGGACCGCGTCCCCGTCGGCCTCGACCGTGGACAGCCCCGGCAGCCGGTTGACGTCGACCAGCACCGACGGGCGTGCCATCCGCATCGCCATCACCGGCACCAGGCTCTGCCCGCCGGCCAGGATCTTCCCGTCGCCGCCTGCCTGGCGCAGCGTCGTGACGACCTCGGCGACGCTGCCGGCGCGGACGTAGTCGAACCGGGCGCACTTCACCGGCGGACCTCCGTCGCGTCCGTCGCCGCGGGCGCCGTCGGGCCGCGCGCGTGCAGCGTCTCCCAGATCCTGGCCGGGGAGACCGGCAGCGTGTCGATCTCGATCCCGAGCGCGTCGTGCACGGCGCCGGCGAGCACCGCGTTCGGTCCGAGCGTGCCGCCCTCGCCGACCCCGCGGACCCCGAGCGGGTTCGCCGCCGGCTGCTCGACGTGCCCGATCACGATCTCCGGGATCTCGGCGCTGGTGGGCATCAGGTAGTCCAGCAGCGTGCCGGTGGACAGGTTGCCCTCGGCGTCGTAGACGAGGTGCTCGTAGAGCGCCCCGCCGATGCCCTGGGCGATCGCGCCGGCGATCTGGCCGTCCACGATCTGCGGGTGCATCGCCCGACCGGCGTCCTCCACGCACACCCAGTCCAGGATCCGCAGCTCCCCGGTCACCGGGTCCACCTCGACGGCCGCGACCTGCGCACCGGCGGCGAACGCGCCGCGGACCGGGTCGTAGAACGTCGTCGCGTCCAGGCCGGGCTCGACGCCCTCGGGCAGCCGGTTCGACTCCAGGTAGGCCACCCGGGCGACCTCGGCCACCGAGAGCCGCGGCTCCGCCTCGCCGACCACCGAGATCGCGCCACCGGCGACCCGCAGGTCCGCGGGGGAGGCCTCGAGCAGCCCGGCGGCGAGGTCGAGGAGCTTCACCTTCACCGCCTCCGCGGTCCGGTGCGCGGCGCCGCCGCCGATCACCGCCTGGCGGGAGGAGAACGCGCCGAACCCCCACAGCGAGGTGTCGGTGTCGCCGATCCGGACCTCGACGTCGTCGTAGCCGACGCCGAGGCCGTCGGCCACGATCTGCGCGACCGTGGTCTCCAGGCCCTGGCCCTGCGAGGTGACCCCGGAGAACACGGTGACCCGGCCGTCCGGGTTGACCCGCACGGTGCACGCGTCGTGCCCGGTGCGGAACGGCATCCGCGGCCCGGCGCTGGCGGCGCGGCCCAGCCCGGTGAGCTCGTTGTAGAGCGCCACCCCGATCCCGATCGGCGCCTCCCCGGCGGCGCGGCGCCGTTCCTGCTCGGCGCGCAGCCCCCGGTAGTCGATCCGCTCCAGGGCCTGGTCCAGGCACTGCCCGTAGTGCCCGGAGTCGTCGACCAGCTTCGAGGGCATCCGGTACGGGACGTCCTCGGGTGTGATCACGTTGCGGCGCCGGATCTCGACCGCGTCCAGGCCGAGCCGGGCGGCGCCCGCGTCGAGCATCGCCTCCATCGCGTAGACGCTGGCCGGGCGCGCGACGCCGCGGTAGGGCCCGGACGGCGCGGTGTTCGTGGCGACCCCGCGCACCGTGGCGCGGTAGTGCTCGAGCTTGTAGGGCCCCGAGAGCAGCCCGCCGGCCATCAGCGGCTCGATCCCGGCCGTCCACGGGTACACCGAGTAGGCGCCGACGTTGCAGGTCACGTCCGCGTCGACGGCCAGCAGCGTGCCCTCGCCGTCGAACGCGGCGCGCATCCGGTAGCGGTGGTCGCGGGCGTGGGTGGCGGCGAGCAGGTGCTCGGCGCGGTCCTCGGTCCACTTCAGCGGCACCCCGGGCATCGCGCGCGCCATCAGGCACAGCGCGACGTCCTCCGGATAGAGCACGGCCTTGACCCCGAACCCGCCGCCGACGTCCGGGGCGATCACCCGGACGTCGCCCTCCGGCAGGCCCATCAGCTCGGCGATCATGTTCCGGACCAGGTGCGGCACCTGGGTGCCGTTCCAGAACGTCAGCCTGCGGTCGGCGGCGTCCCAGAGCGCGACGCCGGCGCGGCACTCCATCGGGTTGCCGGCGTGCCGGTTGGTGACCAGGTCCCGTTCCACCACCACGGCCGCACCGGCGAACGCCTCGTCCACCTCGCCGGCGACGAACGTGCGCTCCAGCAGCACGTTGTCCGGCGCCTGCGGGTGCACCGGCACGACCGGCGGCTCCCAGGCGCAGACGGTCGGCGGCAGCGGGTCGTAGTCGAGGACGACCCCCTCGCACCCGTCCTCGGCGCGGTAGCGGTCGGCCGCGACGACCGCGGCCACCGGCTCCCCGGCGAAACGCACCGTCCCGTGCGCCAGGACCGGCTGGGCGGTCTCCACGTAGGACGGCAGCGCGGACCGGGCACGCAGCGCGACGTCGGCGAAGTCCGCCCCGGTGAACACCCTCGTGTCCGGTGCGGGCGAGACCTCGACACCGGCGATCCGGGCGTGCGCCATCGGGCTGCGCACGAACGCGACGTGGCGCATCCGCGGCAGCTCGAGGTCGCTGACGAACCGGCCGTGTCCGGTGACCAGACGCTGGTCCTCCTTGCGCCGGACGCTGCGCCCCAGGAACCCCTCGCCGCCGCTCACGGCATCGCGTATCCGCCGTTGACGGACACGACCTGGCCCGTCGTCCAGGAGGAGAGCGGCGAGGCCAGCATCAGCACCATCGGCGTCACGTCGTCCGGGTGCCCGAAACGGCGCAGCGGGTACATCGCCAGGACCTTGCGCATCTGCTCGGCCTCCGGGGTGCCGGCGTGGGCGTCGAAGTGCTCGGTCCGGACCAGCGCCAGCGACACCGCGTTGGCCCGGATCCCGGACCGGGCCAGCTCCTTGGCCAACGACCGGGTCAGGCCGACGGTGGTCGAGCGGGCGGTCGCGGTGACCAGCAGCCCGGACTCGCCGACCCGTCCGGAGTCGCCCATCAGGTTGACGATCGACCCGGCCCCGCGTTCGGCCATCCTGGTCGCGACGGCGTGCGTGAGCTGCAACGTCCCGGTCACCGTGACGTCGATCTGCGGCGCCCAGTCCTGCGGGGTGGACTCCAGGAAGCGCTGCTTGCGGGTCACCGCGGAGTTGTTCACCAGCACCCCGATCGGCCCCAGCACGGACTCGACGCGCTCCACGATCTGCGCGACCGCGTCCGGGTCGCGGGTGTCGCCCCCGACCGCGATCGCCCGCACCCCGAGCTCGGCGGCCTCGGCGGCGGCCTTCTCGGCCCCCTCGCCGGAGGAGTGGAAGTGGAACCCGACGTGCGCGCCCTCGGCCGCGAAGGCCAGCCCGATCGCCCGGCCCAGGCCCTGCCCGGCACCGGTGACCAGCACCGTCGTGCCCGCCAGCTGCAGATCCATACTCGTTCCTCTCCTCAGACCGTCGCGAACCTGCGGTGGCCGCCGGTCGTCACGACCCGGCCGAACCGCAGGTCCGGGAAGTGCGCGCCGACCACCAGGTCGGAGGTGTCGGCGACCTCGTCGGCGAGCGCGTTGCGCACGGCGCTCGCGGCGACCGGGTCCACGTCGAACACGGCCTCCCAGTCGCGTTCGGCCAGCTCCACCACCGAGTGCACGACGTCGCCGAGCAGCAGCGCGCGCTCGTCGCCGTCGGAGACCACGTAGACCGTGGAGCCGGGTGTGTGCCCGGGGGTGTGCCGGGTGCTCAGACCCGGGGCCAGGGCGACGTCGTCGGTGAACGTCTCCAGCCGGCTCTGCAGCGGCGTCAGCTTGCGGACCGCGCCCGGGTCGGCGTCGGCGGCCTCCACGAAGTGCGCCCAGTCGTCGGCGTGCACCCGGTAGGTGGCGTTTCCGAACACGACCTCGCCCTTGCGGGTCGCCCAGCCGACGTGGTCGAAGTGCAGGTGGGTGAACACCACGTCGGTGACGTCGGAGGGCGCGACGCCGTGCCCGCGCAGCGAGTCCAGGAACCCGCCCCCGGCGTAGCGGCCGTTGTCGATCCCGCCGACGCCGACGTCGACCAGCACCGTGCGGTCCCCGGTCCGGACCAGGAACCCGCCCAGCGGCAGGTGCAGCGCGCCGTCGCCGTCGAGCTGGTCGGTGTGGCACGACCACGCCTCGGACGGCTCGACGCCCGGGCGGCTCAGGACCTCCGAGGCCACCTCGCGTCCCGTGCCGTCCCGCACGGGAAGGATCTCGACCGCACCGACCCGCACCGACCCACCTCCACCGACACTCATGAGCCCGACCGTTCCGTCAGCTGGTCGCGCAGCCGGAACCGGAGGATCTTCCCGGACCCGGTGCGCGGGATCGTCTCCACCTCGACCAGCCGGGCCGGGACCTTGAACGACGACAGCCGCTCCCGGGCACCGGCCAGCACGGCCTCGTGGTCCAGGACACCGCGCGGCACCACGAACGCGACCGGCACCTCGCCCAGGTGCTCGTGCGGCACCCCGACGACGGCGGCGTCGGCCACCGCGTCCAGCGCCAGCAGGGCGTCCTCCACCTCGGCGGGGTAGACGTTCTCCCCGCCGCGGATGATCAGTTCCTTGGTGCGGCCGCTGATCCGCAGGTAGCCGTGCTCGTCGCGGCGGGCCAGGTCGCCGGTGCGGTACCAGCCCTCGACGATCGCGGCGGCCGTCGCCTCCGGCAGGGCGTGGTAGCCGGGGGTGACGTTCGGGCCCTGCACCCAGATCTCGCCCTCCTCGCCGGGGAGCACGTCGCGCTGCGAGGCGGGGTCGACCAGGCGCACGGTCAGCCCCGGCAGCGGCAGGCCGCACGAGCCCATCACCCGTTCCCCGGTCGGCCAGTTCATCGTGACCATCGTCGAGGTCTCGGTGATGCCGTAGCCGTCGAGCAGCGGCACCGAGAAGGCCGTCTCGAACCGCTCGTTCACCGCGGCGGGCAGGATCGCCCCGGCCGAGATGCACATCCGCAGTCCCGGGGCGTCGAGGGTCTCCAGCCGGTCGAGCAGGTAGTGGAACATCGTCGGGACGCCGGGGAAGACCGTCACGTCGCCCTCGGGCCCGCCGGTGAACCGGTGCGCGACGTCGTCGACCGAGAAGCGGGTCAGGATCCGCTCGCTCGCCCCGACCGCGGCGACACCGAGCACGCACAGCACCAGCGCGTAGGAGTGGAACAGCGGCAGCGGGCACAGCAGCACGTCGTCGGGCCCGATCCCGATCGGCGCCCAGCACGCCGCGACCACCCAGAGGCAGCCGCGCTGGGTGAGGTACACGCCCTTCGGACGGCCGGTGGTGCCGGAGGTGTAGAGCATCCACGCCGTGTCGTCGAGGCCGAGGCAGTCGCGCGGCCCCAGGGCCGGCGTCGTCGCCCGCAGCGACGCGTACCCGAGCTCGGGCGGCGCCGCCCCGTCGGCGGGCACGTCCTGCCCGCCGACCACCACGACCGCGAGCAGGCCCGCGTCCGCCGCCAGCCCGCGCACGTCCGCCAGGTGCGCGGCGTCGGTGACGACCACCCGGGCGCCGCTGTCGGCGAGCACGTGCGCGACCTCGGTCACCGGCGACGCCGGGTTCACGCAGACCGCGACCGCACCCGAGCGCGGGACCGCCAGGTAGCACTCGGCGACCTCGACCCGGTTGTCCAGGTGCAGCAGCACCCGGTCGCCGGGCTCGACGCCGAGCGCGCGCAGGTGCCCGGCCAGCCGCGCCGTCGTGGTGTCCAGATCGGCGTAGGTGACCGTGCGGACGTCGTCGACGAAGGCGATCCGGTCCGGCCGCGCGGCCGCGTGTCCGGCGAGGATCTCCTGGACCGGCCGGATGTACCCGGTACGCAGCACCTGCCCCTCCTCGGGTCGACCGTGACCGCGAGCGTCGGCTAGCTAACGCTCATTCGTACCGAACCTAGCCGCGGTCCGACACCGGGCGCAAGGACCACCGGCGGGCGGCCCGCCCCGACCGGTCGCCGGGTTCCGGGGCCCGGGCGCCCGCACCGGTGCGGGCTAGGGTGACCCCATGCGCCCGGCCGCCGACCCGCCCGCGGCCGCGGCACCCGCCGGGAGCCACCGGGCGTCGGTGACCCGGGAGACCGTCCTCGACCACGCCCTGACGCTGTTCGCCGAACGCGGGTACCACGGCACCCCGCTCAGCGAGATCGCCGCCGCGCTCGGCATCCGGACACCGAGCCTCTACAAGCACATGGGCTCCAAGCACGAGCTGCTCGAGACGATCCTGACCCGCACGCTCGACGACGTCCTGGCCGACTTCGCCGCGGCCGTGGGCGACCTCGGCCACCCGGCCGACCGGCTGCACGCCGCCACCCGCGTCTACGCGCTGCGCCACGCCACCCACCGGCGCGCGGCGCTGGTCGTCAACCGGGACACCACCAGCCTCGACGAGCCGGACCGGACCCGTCTGCGCGAGCGGCGCCGGGAGCACGAGCGGGCCGTGCGGGGGATCATCATCGACGGCGTCGGCACCGGCGCGTTCCAGGTCGGCGACCCCGCACTGGCCTCGTTCGCGATCCTGGAGATGAGCGTCAGCATCGCCCGCTGGTTCCGCGACGACGGGCCGCGCACGGCCGAGCAGGTCGCCGACGAGTTCGCCGGGTACGCGCTGCGGATCGTGCGGTACCGGCCGTGACCCGCGCGCCGCTGACCGAGGAGTCCGTGCTCGACGCCGCCCTGACCCTGTTCGCCGAACGCGGTTACCACGGCACGGCGCTGAGCGAGATCGCGGCCGCGCTCGACGTCGGCACCTCGAGCCTCTACAACCACATGCGGTCCAAGCACGACCTGCTGCGCACGCTCGTCGAGCGCACGGTCACCGGCGTGCTCGACGACTTCCACACCGCCGTCGGCGGCCGCACCGACCCGATCGACCGCCTGCACCACGCGACCCTGGTCTACGCCCGTCGCCACGCCACGCACCGCCGCGAGGCGCTCGTGGTCAACCGGGACACCGGCAGCCTCGACGAGCCGCACCGCAGCGCCATGCAGGACCTGCGCCGCGCCCACGAGCACGGACTGCGCGAGATCATCGCGGACGGGGTCCGCACCGGCCGGTTCGCCGTCGACTCCCCCGCGCTGGCCTCGTTCGCGATCCGGGAGATGTGCGTGAGCATCGCCCGCTGGTTCCGTGACGACGGCCCGGTGGGCCCGGACCAGGTCGCCCGGGAGTACACCGAGTTCGCCCTGACGATCGTCGGCGTCGGGCGGGCCTGAGCACCGGCGCCGACCGCGAGGGCGCGCGGGCCCGGGTTAACCTGCGGGCCAGAACAGGCCCGGCGGCCCGTCGCCGGGGCCGCGCCGAAGGAGGACATCATGGGTGAGCCGACGACGCTCGCGGTCGAGGTGGCGGACGGGGTCGCGCAGCTGCGCCTGGACCGCCCGGCCGCGGCCAACGCGATGAACCACGCGATGTGGTTCGAGCTGCGCGACACCGTGCGTGCGCTGGACGCGGACCCGTCGGTGCGGGTCGTGGTGATCTCCGGCAACGGGCGCAACTTCTGCGCCGGGATCGACCTGGAGATGCTCGCCGGGCTGCGCGAGGCCGCCGGCGACGACTCCCGCGGGCACGGCGCCGAGGAGCTGCGCCGGATCATCCTCGACCTGCAGGACTGCCTGACCAGCATCGAGCGCTGCCGCAAGCCGGTGATCGCCGCCGTGCACGGGGTGTGCATCGGCGCCGGGCTCGACCTCGCGGTGGCCTGCGACCTGCGCTACGCCTCGGAGGACGCGACGTTCGTGCTCAAGGAGGTCGACATGGGCCTGGCCGCCGACGTCGGCGTGCTGCAGCGGCTGCCCCGCATCGTCGGCGAGGGCGTCGCGCGCGAGCTCGCCTACACCGGCCGCGCCGTCGGCGGCGCCGAGGCCGCCGGGCTGCGCCTGGTCAACGAGGTCCTCCCCGACGCCGACGCGCTGGCGGAGCGGGTGGCGGAGCTGGCCGCGGAGCTCGCGGCGAAGTCGCCGCTGGCGATGCGCGGCACCAAGCACGCCATCACCTACGCCCGCGACCACTCGGTGGCCGACGGCCTCGAGCAGATCGCGACCTGGAACGGCGGCATGCTGATCTCGGACGACCTGGAGGAGGCCCTGGCCGCGTTCGCGCAGAAGCGGCCCGGCCGCTACCGCGACTGACGGGCGCGCCCCGGGGGGTCAGCGCCCGGGCGTCTCCACGACGACGTTCGTCGACTTGATCACGGCGACCGCCAGCTCCCCCGGGGCGAGCCCGAGCTCGTTGACCGCCTCGGTGCTCATCAGCGACACCACCCGGTGCGGCCCGCACTGGATCTCGACCTGCGCCATCACCGTGTCCGAGACGACCGAGGTCACCAGGCCGACCATCCGGTTGCGGGCCGACGAGCGGATCGCCGACTTCTCGCCGGGCAGGCTGGCGTGGTCGCGGCTGAACGCAGCCAGGTCGACGCCGTCGATCACCTTGCGGTTCGACGCGTCGGTACGGACCGACAGATGCCCCTGGTCCACGTAGCGGCGCACCGTGTCGTCGCTGACGCCGAGCAGCTCCGCCGCGTAGGAGATCCTGAACATCGCCACCCGACCGATGCTAGGACCAGCCACGACGAGCCCCGACCTCGGCCCGCCCCAGCGGCACCACGATCCACCGATCGTGCCCCCCACCGGCTCCCGACCGCCGGTCGGCCGGCTACCAGGCCCCCGGCTCGAACTCGGCGGTCATCTCCCGCCACGCCAGCGGCTCGCCGCAGTGGGCGCAGGTCGTCCGCGGCTCGGCCGCGTGGCCGCACGCACGGTGCACCAGCCGCACCGGCGCGACCTCGTTCTCGTGCTCGTCGCCCCACGCCATCAGGGCGACCAGCACCGGGTAGAGGTCGGCCCCCTTCGACGTCAGCCGGTACTCGTGCCGGGGCGGGGCGTCCTGGTACCGCACGCGTTCCAGCACGCCCTTGGCCACGAGCAGGCGCAGCCGGTCGTTGAGCACGTTGCTGGCCAGACCCAGCTTGGAACGGAAGTGGTCGTAGCGGCGCTCGCCGCGGAAGCACTCGCGCAGGATCATCATCGTCCACCGCTCGCCGATCACCGCCCAGGTCCGGGCGACCGAGCAGTAGACGTCCTGCAACTCGTCGTGCTTCATGCCCGGAGACAGTAGGACATCTTTCGAGTCCGAGCAGCTTGTCCCCGGTACCGGACGGCGCTACCGTCAGACTCGTTTCGAGTTCGACCAACGGGAGGACGACCGTGCCCTACTACCGGTTCACCGTGCCGAGCGGCGGCGCGACACTGCGCCACAAGGCCGAGGTGGCGGCGGCGATGACCAAGGTCCACACGGAGGTGACCGGCGCCCCCGGCAGGTACGTGCACTGCTCGTTCGTCGAGGTCCCGCCGGAGAGCATCTTCGTCGAGGGGCGGGCCGTCAGCGGGGCGCGGATGGTCGGCCTGATCCGTTCGGGCCGTTCGGCGAAGGTCAGAGGTGAGCTGCTGCACGGCCTCGCCGACGCCTGGTGCGCGATCACCGGGGACCCCAAGGAGAGCGTGGCCGTGTTCCTGCACGAGGTCCCCGGGGCGAACGTGCTGGAGGACGGGGTGATCCTTCCCGAGGCCCACGACGAGCCGGGTGCGATCGCCTGACCAGCAGGAAGGGCTTGACGGGAGCCGCCGTACCGGGATAGTGGACCGCACACCTCGACGGTGGAGGTCCCGTGCCCGGAGTGGCGATGAGCACCCTCGACCCGGACGAGGCGGCCGCGGCCGGCGGCGACGTCTACTTCCCGCACCGGCTCGACGTCCGCCACCCGCGGCCGCGGTTCCGGATGTCGTTGCGGGCCGCGACGCTCGGGCCGGTGTCGGCCGGCGTGCTCGGGTACTCGGGCACGGTCGTGCTGCAGACCGGCGAGCTGGAGACCGGCTACCAGGTCAACGTGCCGCTGACCGGGCACCTGCGCACCTGGATCGGCTCCGAGGAGGTGTGCGCGACGCCGTCGCGGGCCGCGCTCTATCCACCCGACCGGCCCGCGCGGCTGCACGGCTGGACCGACGGTGGCGGCCTGTTCGGGATGAAGATCGAGCGCGCGGCCCTGGAGGGGCGGCTGCGCGAGCTCACCGACGGCCGCGCCTGCGGCCCGGTGCGGTTCGGCGCGGCGCTGGATCTGGCACACGGCCCCGGTCGCCAATGGTGGGCCCTGGCTCGGGCGTTGGTCGAGCTGACGAGCGACCCGGACGGCCCGCTGTCCCGGCCGATCGTCGCGCGCCCGCTGGCCGACGCGCTGGTGAGCGCGCTGCTGCACGCCGCGGACCATCCCTTCCGCGACCTCGTGCACTCCCGCCCGCCGGTCCCGCGGCCGTCGACGATCCAGGCGGCGGTGGAGCTGATCGAGGCCGAGCCGCACCGGCCGTGGACCGCGCCCGAGATCGCCGGGCGGGTGGGACTGTCGGTGCGCGGCCTCCAGCACGGCTTCGCCCGCCACGTCGGCCGGTCCCCGACCGCCCAGCTCCGGCACGTCCGGCTCTCCCGCGCCCACGACGAGCTGCGCGCGGCCGACCCGGCCCGGGAGACCGTCGCGGCCGTGGCCGGGCGGTGGGGGTTCGTGCACCTGGGCCGGTTCGCCGTCGAGTACCGGCGTCGCTACGGCCGCTCCCCCTCGGACGACCTGCGCGCTCCCTGAGGACTGCGCATCGCGGACAGCCGGCGGGCGCGCAGCGGATCGACCGTGACCCTCGTCACTCCTAGCGTCGGTCGCACCGCTGGCGCACCGCCGCACCCACCGCTGGGAGACCCACATGACCGCGACCGACCCGGTGACCGCCGAGTTCGACTTCAACCCGACCGTGTCCCCGCACCGGGAGGACCCGCACCTGTTCTACCGGGCCGCACGGGCCCGTCCGCTGCAGCTCAGCCCGACGCTCGGCGCGTACATGGTGACCCGCTACGCCGACCTCGTCGCGGTGATCGACGACCCGGACACGTTCTCCTCCGCCGTGGCCGTGCCGAAGATCTACGCGAACGCGCCCGAGGTGGTCGAGATCCTGCGCCGGGGCGGCGTGCCGGAGACCAACGCCGTCGTCAACGACGACGAGCCCGAGCACACGCCGAAGCGCCGGGTCTTCGACGCCGGCTTCACCGGTGCTCGGGTGCGGGCGATGCTCCCGACCATGCACTCGACGGCCGAGGAGCTGATCGACGCCTTCGAGCCCGGGCGGGCCGACCTCGTCGCCGACTACGCGGTCCCGTTCGTGCAGCGCGTGATCAGCGAGATCATCGGCTTCCCGCGCGAGGACACCGCGCGGATCCAGCAGTGGACCGACGACCAGAACACGCTCTGGAACGTGCTCGCCCCGGTCGAGGACCACCTCGCCGCGGCCGAGCGGATGGTCGAGTACACGAGGTACATGCAGGCCCTGATCGACGACCGGCGCGCCGCCCCGCGCGACGACCTGATCTCGGACATGGTGCACGGCGCCCACGGCCATCCCGGCGTGCCGGACGAGTACACCCACACCGCCGTGCGCGGCGCGGCCCGGGTGGCCGGCTTCGACACCACCCGCGACGCGATCACCTCCACCGTGCTGGCGGTGCTGCAGAACCCGCAGATCCGGGAGCGGGTGTTGGCCGACCCGGTGAAGATGATCCCGAGGGCGACCGAGGAGGTGCTGCGCCGCGACGCCCCGCACCGGGGCCTGTTCCGGATCGCCACGCGCGACACCGAGCTGGGCGGCACCCCGCTGAAGCAGGGCAGCATGCTGCTGCTGCTGTTCGGCTCCGGCAACCGCGACGAGACGATCTTCCCCGACCCGGACGCGGTGGACCTGGACCGGCCGAACGTGCGCGAGCACCTGGCGTTCGGGCGCGGGATCCACGTCTGCCCCGGCAAGCCGATGGCGCTGGCCGAGATCCGGGTGGCGCTCGAGCACCTGTTCACGCGGCTGCCCGGGGTGCGCCTGGCCGAGGGCTACGAGCCGCTCTACATCGCCAGCTACTTCTTCCGCGGCCTGGAGCGGCTCGACGTCACGTGGTGACCGGGCCCGGACAGGACTCGGCGCCTGCGGATCGGCGTCCACGCCGGAACTGCCCGCCCTGACCTGGCCGCCGCCCGGTCACCGGGGAGCCGGGTGGCGCCGGCTGCACAATGTGTGTCATCTCACATCATCAGGGTCGACTAACATAGCTTAGCCTTGCCGCTCTACCGACGAGGCAGGGAGATCCTGATGAGCGCTGCACCACCGACGCCGCCCACGGTGACAGGTCCCGGACGCCGGTCGTACCAGGTGAGCCGACGGCGACTCCTCGGAGGAACCGTCGCGGGCGCGGTGCTGTTCGGGCTCGCCGGGTGCGCCGGCGAGCAGGGCGCGGACACCGGCGCCGCCGGGGCGGCGCCGTCTCGCGTGGTCGCGCTCGGGCAGGGCGCCGACGCAGACGCGCTGATCGCGTTGGGCATCGTCCCGGTCGCCATGTCCAAGGGCTACCAGTCGCCGATCTACCCGTGGACGGCGCAGGCCCTGAACGGTCGGCCGGTCGAGGTGATCGACACCACCACCACGGTGCCCATCGAGCAGGTCGCGGCGCTGAAGCCGGACCTCATCGTGGCCACCACCTACTACCAGCTGGACCCGGTGCGCGCACGCCTGGAACAGATCGCGCCGGTGCTGGGGCCCGGCGGCGGCGTCGACAAGGAGACCTGGCAGACGACCACGAGCCGGGTCGGTGAGGCGGTCGGGCGCGCGGACCAGGCGCGCAAACTGGTCCAGGACACCGAGGGGGTGCTGGCCTCGGCACGTGCCGGGCACCCGCGGTGGGAGGGGCGGACGTTCACGTTCGGTCCGGTGATCCCCGGTTCGGAGCTCTACACGGTGAGCTCGACATCGGACGCGTCTGCGGCGCTGCTGTCCGCGCTGGGCCTGCGGCTCGCACCTGCGGTCACCGCGCTGCCCGAGTCGGAGATCCCCGGCCGGGCGAAGGTCAGCACGGAGCGCATCGGCGTGCTCGACGCCGACGTGCTGATGCTGGCCCACTTCGGGGGGCCCGGCTCGCAGGCCCAGTTCGAGAAGCAGCCGCTGTTCCAGAAGATCCCGGCCGTGCAGCAGGGCTCCTACCTGCCGCTGGGGCCGGACATCTCGATCGCGCTGGCATTTCCCTCGGTGCTCAACGTCCCGTACGCGGTGCAGCGGGTGTCCCCGAAGCTGGACACCGCCCTGCGTGGCT
>CBIHNM010000098.1:0-14277 GCA_966211265.1 uncultured Pseudonocardia sp. | reverse complement strand
CCACCATCAGCACGCTGATCTCGCCCAGGGTGTCCAGGGCGCGGAAGTCGACCAGGATCGCGGCGATCACGTTGTCGGCCCCGGTGCCCTCGCGGGACTGCGCGACGTACTCGGCGCTGGCGGTGGCCGGGGCCGTGCGGGCACCGCCGAGCAGGACCGCGGTCAGCGCCACCATGGTCCCCGCGGCGCCCGCGACGACCGCCTTGGTCACCGTCGCCCGCCGCGTCGCCCGGGCCGTGCCGACGGCGTCGAAGTGCGCGGGCAGCCGGCGCAGCACGAACACGAACGCGACCAGCGTCAGCGTCTCGACCAGGAACTGGGCCAGCGCGAGGTCCGGGCCGCCGTCGACGACGAACAGCCCGCCGATGCCGTAGCCGATGGCCCCGACCAGCAGCACCGCGGTGAACCGGCGGCGCGCCCGCAGCAGGCCCAGCGCGCAGAGGATCACGGCGGCGCCGAGCGGCAGCTGCAGGACCGTGTCGACCAGGCGCGGCATCGGCGGCAGCAGGCCCGCGACCAGCGCGCGCACGACCGCCACCCCGGGCAACGCCAGCATCGTGATCAGCACCGAGCTCAGGTAGACCGGCAGCGAACCGGCCTGCAGGCGCCCGGTGACGAACGTGGCCAGACGCTCCAGCCCGCTCACGAGGAGCTCGTAGCCGCGCTGCGCCGACAGCGGCGTGGCGAGCCGTGCCGAGGTCGCGACGACCGCGTGGTTCGCGCCGTGCAGGGCCAGACCTCCGGCGACCGCGAGCGCCGAGAACAGCACCGGCAGGCCGAGGCCGTGCCACAGGGCGAGGTGGTAGCCAGCCGCGACCGGGTCGCCGGCCTCGGGGTAGGCCGCGGCGTAGGACGTGGCCGGCCCGTCGGCGACCCCGGGGAACACCCCGAGCGCGAGCCCGGCGACCGCGCAGACCCAGGCGGGCACGGTCAGGCCGGGTGAGGGCGCCGAGGACCCGGTGGGGTCCCGGCCCGCCTTGGTGGCGAACGCGCCCCACAGGAACCGGGCGGTGTAGGCGACGGTGAGCACCGAACCGGCCAGCAGCCCGACCGCGACGACCCAGCCGCGCGGGCCGCCCTCGTGCAGCAACGCCTCGAACGCGGCCTCCTTGCCGACGAACCCGAGCAGCGGCGGCAGCCCGGCCATCGACGCCCCGGCCAGGCCCGCGACCCAGGCCAGCGCCGGGCGGTTGCGGCCGAGGCCGGACAGCTCGTCGACGCGCCGGGTCCCGGTGATCTTGTCGATGGCGCCGACGACCATGAACAACGGCGCTTTGAACAGGCCGTGCGCCAGCAGCAGCCCGATGCCGGCGAACGCGGTGATCCGCCCGCCTGCGCCGAAGAGCACCATCAGGAAGCCGAGCTGGCTGACCGTGCCGAACGCGAGCAGCCGCTTGAGGTCGGGCTCGGTGAGCGCGCGCCACCCGCCGAGCAGCATCGTGGCCAGCCCGAGCACGACGACCGGCACCCACCACTCCGGACGGACCGCGAACGCCGGGGAGAGCCGGGCGACCAGCACCACCCCGGCCTTCACCATCGACGCCGCGTGCAGGTAGGCGCTGACCGGTGTCGGTGCGGCCATCGCCGCCGGGAGCCAGGGGTGGAAGGGCAGCTGCGCGGACTTGGTGAGCGCGCCGAGCAGGATCAGCGCGATCCCGGCGCCCGCGGCCGCCCCGCCCGGCGGCGCGGCGACGATCTCGGAGATCACGTAGGTGCCGGCCGCGTGCCCGAGCATCACGATGCCCAGCAGCATGGCCAGCCCGCCGGACACCGTGACGAGCAGTGCCTGCACCGCCGCACGCCGGTTCGCCCGGTGCATCCCACCCTGGCCGACCAGCAGGAACGACGCGATCGTGGTGAGCTCCCAGAACACGTAGAGCGTGAGCAGGTCGTCGGCCAGGACCAGCCCGAGCATGAACCCGGCGAACGCGAGCAGCAGCGTCGCCGTCCTCGGGGCGTCGCGGCTGCCGGGAGCGAAGTAGCGGGCGCTGTAGGCCAGGATCAGGGCGCCCAGCCCGCTGACCAGGACCACCATCGTCAGACCGAGCGCGTCCAGGCGCAGGCTCAGCGCGAGCCCCAGGCTCGGGACCCACTCGATCCGCTCCGAGACCCCGGCCCCGAGCGCGGCCCCGGCGTGCGCCAGCGCCCAGACCAGGGTGACCGCGGGCAGGACGGCGGCGACGCCGAACCCGAGCGCCCGGCTGCGCCGCGCCACCACCGGTAGCGCGGCGGCCACCACGAGGTGTGCGAGCACGAGCACGAGCACGGTGTGGAGCTCCTAGCGGCGCGGCCAGGGGAGGCGAACACGCGTCGTCGACGGGGCGGCGGTCCGGAGAGGGAGGGCGGGGTGTCTACCTGGGACCTCACCCATCCTATCGACCGGCGCCGACGGAACGCCCGTCCGCGAGGCGGTGCTCACCCGGCCCGGGGCACGCGCGCCACCCGGGCGAGCACCCGGGCGAAGCACCGCGAGCGCGGATCGTCGCGGTGCGCACCGAACGTCGAGACCGGGGTGTACCCGGAACTGCGGTAGAGCGCCACGGCGTCGGGCTGCTCGGTCCCGGTCTCGAGGATCATCCGTGCCCGGCCTGCCTGTCGCGCCGTGCGTTCGAGCTCGGCCAGCACCGCGCGGGCATGGCCCCGGCCGCGCATCTCCGGCACCACGTACATGCGCTTGATCTCGGCGTCGCCGTCGCGGACGACGTCGTCGGCCGGGTCCGGCTCGAGCGCGCGCCAGGCGCCGGAGGCGACCGGGCGCCCGCCCTCGTAGCCGACGAGGTAGATCCCGCGCGGTGCCCGGAACTGCTCGGCCAGAAGCGAGGTCAGGTCGCCGTTGCCGTAGATCCTGCGGTAGTAGCTCTGGACCTGCTCGTTCAACGCCACCGCGTCCGGGTGGTCCAGGCCGGCGACCCGCAGCTCGATCACGCGGTCCACGGTAGGCGGCCCGGCCCCGCGGTGCCGCCGGGTCCGGTGTGGCGCCGGACTCGCGGCTCACCAGGTGACCGGCAGCTCCCGCACCCCGCCGGTGAGCAGGTCCGAGCGCAGCCCGATCTCCGAGCGCGGGCGGGCCAGGCGCATCGACGGGAACCGGGCGGGCAGCGCCCGGAACACCTCGGTCAGCTCGATCCGGGCCAGCCCGGCACCGATGCAGAAGTGCGGCCCGTGCCCGAACGCGAGGTGCCCGCCGGCGTCGCGGTCGATGTCGAAGCGCTCCGCGTCGTCGAAACGGGCCGGATCCCGGTTCGCCGCGGACGCGGCGATCAGCACCGCGTCGCCAGCACCGATCCGGACCCCGGAGATCTCCACGTCGGTGTGGGCGTAGCGGGGCAGCCCGGACCCGCCGGGCACGGCCACGCGCAGGATCTCCTCGACCGCGTTGTCCGCGCGTGCGGGGTCGGCGGCCAGTGCCGCCCAGGTGCCGGGGTGCGCCAGCAGCAGCAGGGTGCCGACGTCGATCCGGCTCACCGTCGTCTCGTGGCCGGCGAACAGCAGCGCCGACCCCAGCCCGGCCAGCCCGTCCATCGCCGCGTCCGCCCCCGGGCCGTCCGGGACGAGCGCGGCCAGGTCGGAGAGCACGTCCTCGCCCGGCCCGGTGTCCGTGCTCGTTCCGCGACCGCTGCTCCCGGTCCGCTTGCCGGCCAGCAGCTGCCGGATGTAGGCGTGCAGCGCGCCGAGCGACTGCTCGGCGTAGGCCCGGTCGTCGAGCCGGCTCATCCCCTCCGACCAGACCCGGAACTCCCCACGGTCGGCGAACGGGACGCCGAGCAGCTCGCAGATCACCAGCACCGGGAGCGGGAACGACAACGTCTCGTGCAGGTCGGCGCCCGGTCCGCACGCCTCCAGGTCGTCGAGCTTCTGCGCGACCAGCTCCGCGACGTGCTCGCGCAGACGGGCCATCCGCCGCGCCGAGAACGCGGGGGCGAGCATCCGCCGCATCGCCGTGTGGTTCTCGCGCTCGGCCTCCGGGTCGTCACCCATCGGGCCGCCGAGCACGGCCGCACCGGAGATCCGCGCGGCCTTCTCCGGGTTCGGGTGCGACCGGCCCAGACGCGGGTCGGCGAACAGCTCCCTGGCCTCGGCGTAGCCGGTGACCAGCCACGCGACGTCACCGGCCGGTGTGCGGACCGGCGTGATCGGCGACTGTCGCTGCAGGGAGGAGTAGAGCGGCGCGAGGTCCAGGACGTCGTCACGCGGGAACGGCATCCGTGGCAGGTCGGTGGCGGTCACGCGGACGACGGTACGACCCGGTGGGAGCCCTGGCCTCCTCGTGACCCGGCTCCGCGATCGGCAGGCGCGCGATCGGTGGTGGTCGTCCGCTACGCCGGTTCGCGCACCGCAGCCTGCCGGGGAGGTCCGGGCGCCTCGCGGACCGACGCGCGCCGGGCACCGGCGAGGACCAGCGCCAGGCACGCCAGCTCGATCACCGCGACCATCGCGAGCAGCACCGGGTAGCCCGCCACCGGCGTCAACGCGGAGAGCACCAGCGGCGCCAGGAAGCCGACGTAGGTCAGCGTGTAGAACACCGCCGTCAGCCCGGCCAGGTGGTCCGGCGCGGCGATGCGCTGCACCTCCTGCAGGCCCGAGAGCAGCGTGAACCCGTAACCGGCCCCGAGCAGCACCGCACCGGCCACCGCGACCGGGATCGACGCCGTCGCCGCGGTCAGTGCCGCCACGGCCGTCCCGGCGATCACCAGGACGAGACCGATCCGCGTCCCGGCCGAGCGCGAGCGCGCGTCCACCCGGCGCGCGAGCGACTGGGCGAGGAACCCGGCGGTCAGCGTCACCGCGGTGAGCAGCGTGGCGACCAGCAGCCCGTAGGACCCGACGGCGCCGCCCAGCGTCGTGGGCTGCACCGCGAACGACAGCGACGCCGCGCCGAACACCCACGGCGCCGCGGGCAGCACCAGCCACACGAACCGTGGGTGCGCCGCGGCCGGGACCTTCAGGTCGGCGAGCAGCGAGCGGCTGGACCGGGGCCCCGACGGGCAGGTCTCCGGGGCGCGCACCAGCGCCCACACGGCCGGCACCATCAGCACGATGTGCACGAGGTAGGGCAGCTCCATCGGCAGCGGCGCGAACTGCGCGAGCAGCCCGCCGACCAGCGGCCCGACACCGAAACCGCCGGTCAGGGCCAGCGCGGCCCGGCGGGCACCCGCACCGGCGTCCGCGCCGGGGTCGTGCGGTGGCCCCGAGAGCTCCTTGACCCAGGTCGTGGCCACCGCCATCGCGATCCCGATGCACAACCCGAACAACAGCCGCCCGGCGTAGAGCAGGACCTCGGAGAACGCGCCCAGGGCGATCACCGCGCTGGCCGGGATCGACACGACCGCGGCCGGGAGCAGCACGCGCCGGCGTCCCCACCGGTCCGAGGCGGGCCCGCCGAGCAGCAGGCCCGGCGCCAGGCCCGCGACGTAGACGGCGAAGAAGGCGGCCACCACCGTCGCCGGGTAGTGGCCCTGCTCCCGGTACATCACCATCAGCGGGCTGAACTGGTTCGCGCCGTAGGCGACGCCGAACAACGCCACCGCGGGACGGGCCCACGCCCGCGCGGTACCCCGCTGTGCACCGGTCACGCCGGCCTCCTTCGACGTCGCGAACGGCACGCCCGGGCGATCGCCGGGACGTGCCGTTCGGGGGTGTGTCGGCTCAGGCGTTCGCCTTGGCGTCGGCCTTGGCCCGCTGACGCCACCGGGTCAGGGTCCGCTCGGTGTAGCCGTTGGGCTCCTGCGCGCCGGAGAACACCAGCTCCAGGGCGGCCTGGAACGACTCGCTGCCGTCGAGGTCGGTGGCCATCGGACGGTAGCCGGGCTCACCGTCGTTCTGCTCGTCGACCAGCGCGGCCATCCGGGCGAAGGTGTCCCGGACCGTCTTGTCCTCCACGACGCCGTGGGCGAGCCAGTTCGCGATCAGCTGGCTGGAGATCCGCAGCGTGGCCCGGTCCTCCATCAGCCCGACGCCCTCCAGGTCGGGCACCGTCGAGCAGCCGATGCCCAGCCCGACCCAGCGCACGACGTAGCCCAGGATCGACTGCGCGTTGGTCTCCAGCTCGTGCGTGCGGTCGGCGTCGGAGAGCGTGGAGGGGTCCGAGAGCGGCAGCTCCAGCAGGTCGCGGCGGTCGGCCGTCTTCCGCGAGGCCAGCTCGTCCTGCACCGCGTGCACGTCGACACGCAGGTAGTGCAGCGCGTGCACGGTGGCCGCGGTGGGCGAGGGCACCCAGGCGCAGTTCGCGCCGGCCTTCGGGTGCCCGATCTTCTGCTCCAGCATCTCGGCCATCGCGGCGGGCTTGGCCCACATGCCCTTGCCGACCTGCGCGGAGTGCGCGAACCCGGCGGCCAGTGCGACGTCGACGTTGCGGTCCTCGTAGGTCTGCAACCAGGTCGTCGACTTCATGTCGCCCTTGCGCAGCACCGGGCCGGCGGCGAAACAGGTGTGGATCTCGTCGCCGGTGCGGTCGAGGAAACCGGTGTTGACGAAGATGACGCGCTCGCGGGCGGCCTCGACGCAGGCGGCGAGGTTGAGCGTCGTGCGCTTCTCCTCGTCCATGATGCCGATCTTGAGCGTGTTCGCCCGCAGGCCCAGCGCCTCCTCCACGGCCGCGAACAGCTCGACGGTCAGCGCGACCTCGTCGGCGCCGTGCTGCTTGGGCTTGACGATGTAGACGCTCCCGGCGCGGGAGTTGGTGTGCGGGCCCTTGCCCTGCAGGTCGTAGAGCGCCGCGGTGGCCGCGACCAGCGCGTCCAGCACGCCCTCGTTGACCTCGGCGCCCTCGGCGGTGTGCACGGCGTCGGTGGTCATGTGGTGACCGCAGGTGCGGACCAGCATCAGCGAGCGGCCGGGCAGCGTGAGCGGTGCCCCACCGGCGCCGGTGTAGGAGCGGTCCGGGTTCGCCCGGCGGGTGACGGTCCTCCCGCCCCGCTCGAACTCCGAGGTCAGGTCGCCGGTCATCAGCCCGAGCCAGGTGCGGTAGGCCAGCGCCTTGTCCTGGCCGTCGACGGTCGCGACCGAGTCCTCGAGATCGACGATCGTGGTGACGGCCGACTCCAGCACGACGTCGGAGACACCGGCGTGGTGCTGGCGCCCGACCTGGGTGGTCGGGTCGATCGTCAGCTCGACGTGCAGGCCGTTGCGGACCAGCAGCACCGCCGCCCGGCCGTCGGCGTCGGACTCGCGGAAGCCGGCGAACGCGCCGGGGTCGGCGAGCCCGACCGTCCCGTCGGCGGTGTCGGCGACCAGGCCCTCGGCCGAGGCGCGGTAGGCCGTGACGTCGGCGTGCGAGCCCTTCGCCAGCGCGAACAGCTCGTCGAGCAGCTCGTCCGCGGCCGCGATGACCTGGGCGCCGCGCTGCCGGTCGTAGCCCTCGGCGAGCTCGTGGTCCTGCGGGAGCACGTCGGTGCCGTACAACGCGTCGAACAGCGAGCCCCAGCGGGCGTTGGCGGCGTTGAGCGCGTAGCGCGGGACGGTCGAGGGCACGACCAGCTGGGCGCCGGGGACCTCGGCGATCTCCGGGTCGACCCGGTCGACCTCGATCGCGGGCGGCGACGACGGCTCGGGCTGCAGGTAGCCGATCTCGGTCAGGAACTTCTCGTAGTCCTCGCGCGACCCGGCGCCGTGCTCGGCGTGCCAGGCGTCGATCCGGGCCTGCAGGTCGTCACGCCGCGCGAGCGCGTCGGCGATCCGGGGCGCGAACCGCTCCTGCAGGCGGGCCAGGGCCGACCAGAAATGCTCGGCGCTCACGTCCACGTCGGCGAGCAGCTCGCCCTCGACGAAGGCGCGGAGCTCGTCGTCCACCTGAAGTCCGGCGGCGTCAGCCACTGTGACCATCCTCTCTGCATCGTGCAGGGCTCGATCTGGACCACTGTCTATCAGTGGAAGTATGTTTTCGCATCACGGAAGTTTCCGACATCACGTCGTGCGCTTCCGGACAGGCGGGCTGTCGGCGGATCGTCGTAGTCTCGTCCGGTCGAGAGAGCCGCCGCGACACACACCCGCGCGGCGCCGCTCGACCGGTCGGGGAGCGGGTGCCCGCGGCCGTCCCCGCCCCACCAACACCCCGACAAGGCGTGCACCCCTGCCACAGGGCCGCCGGCGAGTCGTCGCGTTGGTGGGCGTCCTGGGTGCCGCCGACGTCCTGTCCGACCCGGTCAGGACCCGCACCTACGAGTGCGACGGGCTGACCGGTTTCCGGGTCGTACCCGAGCTCGTCCTGCTCCCGCGCACCGCCGAGGCGGTCGCCGGGTGCGTGAAGGTGTGTGCGCGCTACGGCGTCCCGTTCGTCGCCCGCGGAGCCGGGACCGGGCTCTCCGGCGGCGCGCTGCCGGTCGCCGACGGGGTCGTGATCGGCCTGAACCGGCTGAACCGGGTGCTCGAGGTCGACCCGGAGAACCGCCGCGCCGTGCTGGAACCGGGCGTGACCAACCTGGAGATCACCGCCGCGGCGTCGCCGTTCGGCCTCTACTACGCGCCGGACCCGTCGAGCCAGCAGGTCTGCACGATCGGCGGCAACGTCGCGGAGAACTCCGGCGGTGCGCACTGCCTCAAGTACGGCTTCACCACCAACCACGTCCTCTCGATCGAGGTCGTCCTACCGGACGGTTCGCTGGTCACGCTCGGCTCGGACAGCGCCGAACAGCAGGGCCCGGACCTGCGCGGGGTCTTCCTCGGCTCCGAGGGCACGCTCGGGATCACCACCAAGATCACCGTCCGGCTGCTGCGCACGCCGGAGACGATGCGCACGCTGCTCGCCGACTTCCCGTCGGTCGCCGCCGGCGGGCAGGTGGTCTCCGACATCGTCTCGGCCGGGATCGTGCCGGCCGCAGTGGAGATGATGGACGCCCTGGCCATCGAGGCCGCCGAGGGCGCGACCGGGGCGGGCTACTCGCTCGACACCCCGGCCGCGCTGGTCGTCGAGCTCGACGGCACGGCCGAGGAGTGCGACGACCAGTTCGAGCAGGTCAAGGCGATCTGCGACGAGCACGGCTGCACGCGGCTGCACATCGCCGGTTCCCCCGAGGAACGGGCGGCGATCTGGCGCGGTCGCAAGGCCGCCTTCGCCGCGGTCGGGCGGATCAGCCCCGACTACATCGTCCAGGACGGGGTGGTCCCGCGGACCCGGTTGTCCGAGGTGCTCGACACGATCGCCGCGATGGCCGACGAGGCGGGCCTGCGGGTCGCCAACGTCTTCCACGCCGGCGACGGGAACCTGCACCCGCTGGTGCTCTACAGCGAGGCCGACGGCCAGGCCGAGCGCGCCGAGGAGCTCTCCGCCGCGATCGCCGAGCTGTGCGTGGAGATGGGCGGGTCGCTCTCGGGCGAGCACGGCATCGGCACCGACAAGGCCTGCTCGATGCCCAGGATGTTCGGCGAGGAGGACCTGGCGGCCTTCCACCGGGTCCGCGCCGCGTTCGATCCGGGCAACATCTGCAACCCCGGCAAGCTGTTCCCGACCCCACGGCTGTGCGGCGAGCGGCCCGGCAAGTACCGCCCGCACCCGCTGGAGGAACAGGGCGCCATCGAACGCCTGTGACGCCCCCGAGCACCGCCGACCCGCACCCGTCCGACGAAGGGCCGCCGAGATGACCCGCGCCGCACCCACCACGCTGCGCCCCACCACGCCCAGGGAGGTCCGCGACGCCGTCCTGGACACCCCCGGCCGACTCGCGGTCACCGGCGCGGGCACGGCCGCCGACTGGGCCGGGCGCCTGCACGACGTCGACGCCACGCTGGACACGACCGGCCTGAGCGGCGTGATCGCCCACAACCCGGGCGACATGACCGTGTCGGTGCACGCCGGCACCCCGCTGCGCGAGCTCGCCGGCGAGATCGGGGGGCACCGCCAGCGGGTGGCCCTCGACGCCGCCCGCGTCCCGCGCGGCGCGACCGCGGGCGGCCTGCTCGCCACCGCCGACGCCGGCCCGTCCGCGCTGGTCTACGGCTCGATCCGGGACCTGGTGATCGGCACGACGACGGTGCTCGCCGACGGCACGATGGTGCGCAGCGGCGGACACGTGATCAAGAACGTGGCCGGCTACGACATGGCCAAGGTGCTGCACGGCTCCTACGGCACGCTCGGAGTCGTGGTGGAGGTCGTGCTGCGGCTGCACCCGGTCCCCCAGGCGACCGCGACCGTCGCCGTCGACGGCCCGCTGGACACCGCCGCCGCGCACACCGCGCGGCTCGTGGCGAGCCCGCTGGAACCGGTCGCCTGCGAGTGGGTCTCCGGTGACCCGGGCCGGCTGCTGGTCCGCCTCGAGGGCGGGGAGTCGACGCTGCACCTGCGCGTCGCCCGCCTCGTGGAGCTGCTCGGCGACGGCGCGCACGAGGTCGACGACTCGGTGTGGGACGGCCACGCCGCCCTGGTCGCGGGCCTCGCCGGGCCCGGCGGCGGCGCGGCCGCGGAGCCCGCACCCGGCGGCGCCGTGGTCCGGATCGGTACCGCACCGACCCGCCTGGCCCCGCTGATCGCCGGCCTGCCGACGACGGCGGTGACCGCCGGCCTGGGGACCGGGGTGGCGACCGTGACCGTCCCGGGTGGCGCCGTGGCCGAGACGCACGACGCGGTCGCGGCCGCGCACGGCACGTCGTCGCTGCGCTCGCGCGCCGCCGACCTCGACGCCCCCGCCTGGGGCCCGGCCCCCTCCGGCCTGCCCGTTCTCAAGGCGATCAAGAACCAGCTCGACCCGGACGGCCGGCTCTCCCCCGGCCGTTTCGACCCCTGGATGTGAGGCACGAGTGACGACTCCCGCCGGTTCTGCCGAATCGAAGATCCCGCAGCAGGCGCCCAGCGCGTTCGACGGGATCCGTCCCCCGGACCGCGAGCTGCTCGACGACTGCGTGCACTGCGGCTTCTGCCTGCCGACCTGCCCGACCTACCAGCTCTGGGGCGAGGAGATGGACTCCCCGCGCGGCCGGATCCTGCTGATGGACCTGGCCGAGAAGGGCGAGATCGGCCTGGACGGGCCGTTCACCGAACACATGGACAACTGCCTGGGCTGCATGGCGTGCGTGACCGCCTGCCCCTCCGGGGTCCAGTACGACAAGCTGCTCGAGTCGGTGCGCCCGCAGATCGAGCGCAACGTGACCCGGTCGAAAGCCGACGCGCTGTTCCGCGAGGCGATCTTCGCGCTGTTCCCGTACCGGAGGCGTCTGCGTGCCGCGGCCCTGCCCGGTGCGCTGTACCAGAAGATCGCGGCCGTGCCCGCGATCCGCAGGCTCGCCGACCGGCTCCCCGGGCGACTGGCCGCGATGGAGTCGCTGCTGCCGCCGGTGACGGTGCGCGAGGCGTTCGCGACGCTGCCCGTGCACACCGCCGCGATCGGGCCGCGACGTGCCCGCGTGGCGCTGCTCTCGGGCTGCGTGCAGGACGTGTTCTTCCACCGGGTCAACGAGGCCACCGTGCGGGTGCTCGCGGCCGAGGGCGCGGACGTGCTGGTCCCCCGCGAGCAGCAGTGCTGCGGCGCGCTGGAGGTGCACGCCGGTCGGGCGGAGGACGCGCTGGGCCGGGCGCGCAGGACGATCGCCCGCTTCGAGACCCTCGACGTGGACGCGATCGTCACCAACGTCGCCGGCTGCGGCTCGTCGATGAAGGACTACGGGCACCTGCTCTCCGACGACCCCGAGTGGGCCGAGCGGGCCGCCGCGTTCAGTGCCCGCGTCCGCGACGTGAGCGAGGTCCTGGCGGAGCTGTTCTCCGAGGAGGGCGGCGGCCCCCGCGCGCCGCGCACGCCGGTCGAGGGTCGCGTGGCCTACCACGACGCGTGCCACCTCGGGCACGCCCAGGGCGTGCGCGACCAGCCCCGTGCGGTGCTGCGCACGATCCCGGGGATCGAGCTGGTCGACATCGCCGAGGCGGCGCTGTGCTGCGGCTCGGCCGGCATCTACAACATGATCATGCCGGACGCCGCGGGCGAGCTGGGGCGGCGCAAGGCCGGCAAGATCCGCGAGGCCGGGCCGGACGTGGTGGTCACCGCGAACCCGGGCTGCCTGCTGCAGATCCGCAAGTATCTGGGCGAGCAACCGACCGCGGCCGAGAGCGGGACGGGGGCCGCCGCGGCCCCGGTCCCGCTGCTGCACCCGGTACAGCTGCTCGACGCCAGCATCCGCGGCACCCCGGTACCGCGGAGCTGACCACCGCACGTGTCCGGCGCCGAGGGCGGGTCACCCGCCCGTCGGTGCCGGGCACCGTCGTACCCCCGGGATACGTAATAACCCCTGTCCCCCTTACCTTCCGGTATCGGTTACTCCGATCCGGTGTCACACTTTCGAGCCATGACGGAGTGGTCGACGATGATGTCCCTGCCTCCCCCCACCGCGGTGCCCCTCGCCGCCTACCAACAGGACCCGCAGGCGGTGGGCGGGTCGCTGCTGCTCTCCGCCCTGGTCTCGGCCCTGCCGCTGGTGACGGTGTTCGTCCTGCTCGGCGGGTTCCGGCTCAAGGCGCAGTGGGCCGCGCTGGCCGGTCTGGCGGTCGCCCTGGTGGTGGCCGTGGCCGGCTTCGGGATGCCGGTCGGGCAGTCGCTGCTGGCCGCCTCGCACGGCGTCGTCTTCGGCCTGTTCCCGATCCTGTGGATCGTGGTCAACGCGCTCTGGGTCTACAACATGACCGTCGCGACCGGGCACTTCGACGTGTTGCGGCGCAGCTTCGGCGCGCTGTCGTCGGACACCCGCATCCAGGCGATCCTGGTGGCGTTCTGCTTCGGCGGGCTGCTCGAGGCCCTGGCCGGGTTCGGCGCCCCGGTGGCGATCACCTCGGTGATGCTGATGGCGCTCGGCTTCAAGCCGATCAAGGCCGCGGTGGTGGCGCTGGTCGCGAACACCGCCCCGGTCGCCTTCGGCGCGATGGGTGTCCCGGTGATCACCCTGGCCCGGGTCAGCGGGCTGCCCCTGGACCAGGTCGCCTCCGTCGTCGGTCGCCAGACGCCGCTGCTCGCGGTGTTCGTGCCGCTGATCCTGGTGTTCATCGTCGACGGCAGGCGGGGCCTGCGCGAGGCCTGGGCGCCGGCGCTGGTCGGCGGCGTGGTCTTCGCGATCGGGCAGTTCGTCACGTCGAACTTCGTCTCGGTGGAGCTGACCGACATCGTCGCCTCGCTGCTCGGCGCGATCGCGATCGTGGCGCTGGCCCGGCTGCGTCCGGACGCGGTGTGGGCGGCCCGCCGCCCGGCGACCAGCCGCGTCGGCGCCACCACCGGCGCGACGCCGACCGCCGCGGTGGACACCGAGCCGGAGCAGGACTCCCCCGCCGAGATCCGCCGGGCCTACGCGCCCTACGTCGTGATCGTGGCCGTCTTCGCGCTGGCCCAGGTGCCCGGGATCAAGGACGCGCTGGACTCGCTGAAGATCGCGTTCTCGTGGCCGGGCATGGACATCGTGGACGCCGCCGGCAAGCCGAGCAGCACCACGAGCTTCTCCCTGACCTGGGTCTCCACCGCCGGGACGCTGATGGTCGTCGCGGGGGTCCTGGTCGCGCTGCTGCTGCGGGTGGGCGCCGGACGGGCGGCGGCGACCTGGTGGCGCACGGTGGTCGAGCTGCGCTGGGCGATCGTCACCGTCACCGCGGTGCTGGCACTGGCCTACGTGATGAACGCCTCCGCCCAGACCACCGCGATCGGGCTGCTGATCGCCGGCGCGGGCGGGGCGCTGGCGTTCCTGTCGCCGGTGCTGGGCTGGTTCGCGGTCGCGGTCACCGGCTCCGACACCTCGGCGAACGCCCTGTTCGGGTCGCTGCAGGTCACGGCCGCGAACGGCGCCGGGCTGCCGCCCGACCTGCTCGCCGCGGCGAACTCCTCCGGCGGCGTGCTGGGCAAGATGCTCTCCCCGCAGAACCTCACCATCGCCGCGGTCGCGGTGAAGATGGAGGGCGAGGAGGGGACGCTGCTGCGCAAGGTGCTCGGCTGGAGCCTGGGAATGCTGGTGGCGCTCTCGGCGGTCATCGCGCTGCAGGCCACACCGGTCCTGGGCTGGATGCTGCCCTGATCGGCGGGCTCAGCGGGTGAGTGTCCGGCGGGTCCGCACGGGCCCGCCGGCACGGGCCCGCCGCCAGGCCGTCGGGCTCGTGGCGGCCCGCGGCCGGGGCACCTCGGGCGACGCCGTGCCCGCCGCGTCCGCGGGCCGGCTCCGGCGACGCACGGAGTCGAGCTCGCTGCGCATCCGCTCGAGGTCGCGGCCGCGGGCACCGACCTCGTCGCGCAGCCGGTGCAGCCGCCGCGACTGGACGGTCAGGACGCCCGCCGCGACCAGCGCGAGCGCCAGGGCGGCGGCCGAGACCGCCGTGAGGGCCGTGAG
>CBIHNM010000097.1:0-14437 GCA_966211265.1 uncultured Pseudonocardia sp. | reverse complement strand
CCGTGAAATCCCCGGGCATGTCACGGCCCCGCTTGACATGACGAAATGGATATCCAGATTTCGCTCCGATGTCCCCCCGCCGCTGGTTTCGTCGCGTGCTTGCAAGCAGCGCACCCTCGCTCTGCCGCGGCGTCGCGGGGGGGGCGGCGCTGTTCGGCGGCCGGGGCCGCCCGCTGCTCCCCGGTGCTCGACGGGCCGGCGTGCACCGCCTTGAGCTCGGCCCGGCGCTGCGCGTAGCGGGCCGCCACGACCTTGCGCCGCTCGTTGGCCGCGATCTTGGCCTTGGTCGCCATCAGACCTTCCCTCCGTCCGCGCGGATCCGGGCCACCGCGGCCGGCACCCCGATCCGGTCCACCGTCCTGATCCCCTTCGCCGACAGGCGCAGCCGCACCCACCGGTTCTCCTCGGCCAGCCAGAAGCGCTTGCTCTGCACGTTCGGGTCGAACCGGCGGGAGGTGCGGCGGTGCGAGTGCGAGACGTTCTTGCCGAAGCCGGGCTCGCGCCCGGTCAGCTGGCATCGACGCGACACGCGCTCACCCCCGCCCGGAGTGCGGGTAGGGCAGCAACGCCATCTCGCGGGCGTTGCGGATCGCCACGGCCACCCGTCGCTGCTGCTGACCGGTCAACCCGGTCACGCGGCGGGCGCGGATCTTGCCGCGGTCGGAGATGAACGTGCGCAGCAGCGCCGTGTCCTTCCAGTCCACCTCGGTGATGCCGCGGGTGTGCAGCGGGTTGGCCTTGCGCCGCGGGGTGCGCTCCGCCCTGCGGTTCGGCGCCATCTACCTCTCCTCCCGGAAGTCGACGTGCCTGCGCACCTTGGCGTCGTACTTGCGCAGGACCAGCCGGTCCGGGTCGTTGCGCCGGTTCTTGCGGGTGACGTAGGTGGTGCCGGTGCCCGCGGTCGACCGCATCTTCACGATCGGCCGGACGTCGGTACTGCGTGCCACGTGACCCCTCCTCTCAACACGACATTCATTTTCGTTTAGCCTACACCGGTACCCCACCACGTTCCGCGGAGGCAGCGATGACCGAGAAGAGCCCGCGACCGGGCTCCATGGGCCGGCCCGACGAGCGCACGCGAACCGAGCTCGTCGTGCTGTGCGGGATGGATGCGGACGGGGTCGAGGCGACGATCGGGCAGATCCGCCGATGCGACCCGTCGGTGGTGGTGCTCCACCACGACATGCGCGACCTGCGCCGGGGCCGCGTGCACCGGCGGCTGCGCGACGCCGACTCCGACGAGGCCTCGGTCCTGGAGCTGGCGCACGGATGCATCAGCTGCACGGTGCGCGAGGACGTGCTGCCCACCCTGGCCGCGCTGGCCGGGACGGTCCGGCGCGTCGTGCTGCACCTCGACCCCGGCCTCGAGCCCGAACCGGTGTGCTGGGCACTCGGGTCGATCCTGCTCGGCCCGGACGGGGAGCCGCACCGCCCGGCCGTGACCGACCTGGTGGACCTGCGCGGTGTGGTCACCGTCCTGGACCCGGCGCGGTGGCTCGACGACGCCACCGGCGACGACACCCTGCCCGAGCGCGGGCTGAGCTCGCTGCCCGACGACGAGCGCACCGTGGCCCAGGTCGCGGTCGGGCAGGCCGAGTTCGCCGACCTGATCGTCACCGTGCCCCCGCCCGGACCTGCGAGCGCCGACGCCGACGCGTGGGAGCGCACCCGCGCCGCGGCCGTCCTGGACCGCCTCTGCCCGCTCGCCCCGCGGCTGCGACCGGCCGAGATCGACGAGCGGGTGTTCTGCGACGACCTGCCCGACGGCGCCCGGCGCGGGATCCCCGGCGGGGTGCACGACCCGCTGCTGCGCGGGGCTCCCCCGCTGGGGTCCGAGGTGGGCGTGGCCACGCTGGTGTTCACCGCGCGCCGCCCGTTCCACCCGGACCGGCTGCACGACGCGCTCGACCACCTCCTCGACGGCGTCGTCCGCAGCCGGGGGCGGATCTGGCTGGCCACCCGCCCGGAGGCCGTCCTGTGGGTGGAGAGCGCAGGCGGCGGGCTGCGGATCGGGCACGCCGACGAGTGGCTGGACGGGCAGCAGCCCGCGGCCTGGGACGAGGTCGACGACCAGCGCCGGGCGCTGGCCGCCCTGGCCTGGCACCCGCGCTGGGGCGACCGCGCGCAGGACCTCGTCGTGCTCTGCCACCGCGCGGACCCGGACGAGATCGAGGACGCGCTGCGCTCGGCCCTGCTGACCGACGTGGAGCTCGCCGCGGGCGAGCAGGCGTGGGCGGCACTGCCCGACCCGTTCGGCTGGGCGCACGACGAACCGTGCGAGGAGCCCTCACCCACCGCGAGCCGCCCGGACGGCGGCCCGCACGACCAGCGTCGGCCCGGTGGGCCGACCGACCGAGAAGGAGAGTTCTGATGGCGGTCCCGAAGCGACGGATGTCACGGTCGAACACCCGCAGCCGGCGCTCGCAGTGGAAGGCGGAGGCCCCGCACCTGGTGCCGGTCACGCTGGACGGACGCCGGCACCTGGTGCCACAGCACCTGGTCCCCGCCTTCCGGCGCGGGCTGATCCCGCCGCCCGGGCGCGACTGAGGCCCGGGCCGGGCCCGCTCCGTCCTGCGGGCCCACCGGCTCCTGCGGCGCCTCGTCCGGGACACCCGGCCCCGCACGGACATCGGGAATGACCCGCGTGGACCATCACCGTCCCGCGCGCCCGGTGCCCGGCCGGTGGTCGCTGCCTAGTGTGGGGAGATCCGCGCACCACGGTGGGGAAGGACGGCGACGATGCCGACGCACCACACGGCCGATCTCTCCGACATCGACGGCTTCTGGACCGCCCCGATCGCCGAGCGCGCCGAGGGGTTCGACCGCCTGCGGGCCACCCCCGGCCTCCCGTTCTTCGACCAGCCCGAGTCGGCGTTCCTCGACCCCGGCCCCGGCTACCACGCGCTGACCCGGCTCGACGACGTCGTCGAGGCCAGCCGCGCACCGGGTGTCTTCCGCTCCGGGCCGGGCGCGACGTCGGTGGCCGACATGCCCGCCGAGTTCCTCGAGTTCTTCGGCTCGATGATCAACACCGACGACCCGCGGCACGCCCGCCTGCGCCGGATCGTCTCCCGGGGCTTCACCCCGAAGCGCCTCGCCGCACTGTCCGAGGACGTCGGGCGCACCGCGACCGCGATCGTCGACGACGTCCTCGACGCCGGCGAGTGCGACGCCGTCGAGCAGATCTCGGCGCGCCTCCCACTGAAGATCATCTGCGACATGATGGGCGTGCCGGAGAGCCAGTACCGGTTCGTCTACGACAAGAGCAACGTCATCCTCGGCGCCGCCGACCCGGAGTACGTGCCGGACGCGGGCAACATCGTCGCGGCGCTGCTCGGGGCCGGGGCCGAGCTCGCCGCACTGATGCGCGACCTCGGCGAGCGGCGACTCCAGGACCCCACCGACGACGTGACCTCCGCGCTGGTCAACGCCGAGATCGACGGCGAGCGGCTGACCCCGGACGAGCTGGCCAGCTTCTTCATCCTGCTGGTGGTGGCCGGCAACGAGACCACCCGCAACGCGATCAGCTGGGGCCTGCACCTGCTCACCGAGAACCCGCAGCAGCGCGCGGCGTGGCTGGCCGACCCGGCCGGGGTCACCCCGACCGCGGTCGAGGAGATCGTCCGCTGGTCCTCGCCGGTGATCTACATGCGGCGCACGCTGGCCCGCCCGGCCGTCCTCGGCGGCGCCGAGCTCCCGGCGGAGGCGAAGGTCGCGCTGTTCTACTGGGCGGCGAACCGGGACCCCGGGCACTTCGCCGACCCGCACGCGTTCGACGTCCGCCGCTCGCCCAACCCGCACGTCGGGTTCGGCGGGCCCGGACCGCACTTCTGCCTCGGCGCGCACCTCGCCCGCCGGGAGATCTCGGTGATGTTCTCCGAGCTGCTGCGCCGTGCCCCGGACATCGCGGTCACCGGCGAGCCCCGCCGGCTGCGGTCGATGTTCATCAACGGCATCAAGTACCTGCCCGTCTCCGTCTCCCCCGGAGGTTCCCGGTGACCGTCTCGGTCTCGCCCGCACCGTCCATCGACTACCCCGCCCGCCCCGCGACCGCGCTGGTGCGCGGCGCCGCGACCCGCTGGGGCGAGGCGACGATGCTGCACCAGCAGGGCCGCGAGATCAGCTTCGCCGGCCTGTTCGCCCGTGCCGCCGCGTTCGCGAACGCGCTGCACGGGGCCGGGGTCCGCCGCGGCGACGTGGTCGCGCTGCACCTGCCGAACTGCCCGCAGTACGCGATCGGCTACTTCGGCACGCTGCTCGCCGGGGCGGTGGTGACCCCGGCGAACCCGCTGCTGCCCCCGGACGAGCTCGCCGCCCAGCTCGTCGACGCGCGCGCGGTGGCCGTACTGACCTGGCAGCCGGCGCTGCGCGCGGTGGCCGCGGTGCGGGAGCGGACGTCGTTGCGCACGGTTCTGGTCACCGGGCCCGAGCAGATCGTGGACCCGGCGCACCGCTACGACACCGGAGCGGACGTCACCGACTTCGAGGCGTTCCACGCCGACGCCGCGACCACCGCGCCCGAGGTCGAGGTCGACCCCGCGCGCGACCTGGCCCACCTGGCCTACACCGGTGGCACCACCGGGCGTTCCAAGGGCGTCCGGATCACCCACCGCAACGTCCTGGTGAACGCCCTGCAGGCGAGCTGCTGGGGCACCGGCGCGACCCCGGCCGTGGTCGACGGTCCGCACGGGCGTGGCGTGGTGCTGGTCGACCAGGGGCCGGAGTCGGAGTTCCCGACCCGTCTCGGCGAGGGCCGTGTGATCGGGATCGCCCCGTGGTTCCACGCGATGGGCACGATCGGCGGGTTGAACCTGCCCCTGCTGGCCGGCACCACGACCGTGGTGCACGCGCGCTTCGACCCGGACGCCTACCTGGCCGACGCGGTCCGGTTCGGCGTCACCTCGATGAGCGGCGCACCCCCGGTGTTCGCCGCGCTGCTGGCCCGTCGGGACACCGCCGGCGACCTCGGCACGGTGCGCGCGCTGACCTCCGGCGCCGCCCCGCTGCCCGGCGAGGTGATCGCCGGCCTGCAGGCGTGGCTGGGCGAGGACATCGTGATCAGCGAGGGCTACGGGCTGACCGAGGTCACGATGGCCGCCACGCTCGGCCCGGCCGGACGCTCGGCCGAGCGCCGTACCGGCACCGTCGGGCTGCCGGTCGCGGACACCGCGGTCCGGGTCGTCGACGAGTACGGCAACGAGGTCCCGGCCGGCACCGAGGGCGAGGTGCAGATCCGCGGCCCCCAGGTGATGGAGGGCTACTCCGACCGTCCCGAGGACAACGAGGCCACGCTCGTCGACGGCTGGCTGCGCACCGGCGACGTCGGGGTCCTCGACGACGACGGCTTCCTGCGGATCGTCGACCGGCAGAAGGACATGCTGCTCTACAAGGGCTACAACGTGTACCCGCGCGAGCTGGAGGAGCTGCTGCTCGCCCAGCAGGGCGTCCTCGGGGCGGCGGTGGTCGGGCGACCGGACGTGACGGCGGGCGAGCTGCCGGTGGCGTTCCTGGTGGCGCCCGGGCTGGACCAGGCCGGGGCCGAGACGGTGGTCGAGGCGGTGAACGAAGCGGTGGTGCACTACAAGCGCGTCCGCGAGGTGCGCCTGGTCGAGCAGATCCCGGTCTCCGCGGCCGGGAAGGTCCTCAAGCGGGAACTGCGACAGGGGCTCGCAACCGGGTGAGTGGCGTCTGACGCTCGGTCACCGTCGTCGCGGGGCGTCGTCCCGGTGAGTGATCCGGGCCTCCCCGACAGGGGGAACGTGTCGAACACGGTTAACGACGGAGCAGCGGGGTACGACACTCGGGGCATGACGGTACCGGCAGCGCACCGGAACCTTTCATCGCCCGCCCGGCCCGGGCCGGAGGGCCCGTCTCCCCGCGTCCGCCCCGACGAGATCATGGTGATTCCCGTGCCCGCGCTGCCCCGCCCCGTCGCCGCCCCTCCCGCCGCGGGCACCGCCCGTCCGGGCGCAGCGGTCCGGCCGGTCCACATCCCGGCGCCCCGCCCGCCCTCGGACCGGGTCGTCCGGGCCGAGGCGAGGCCGGAGATCTCGATCCCGCAGCCGCGCGTGCCCTCGGACCTCGCCCGACCGGCCGGGCCGGGCCGGGCCGCCGGGTCCGGCCGGCACCGCGCCGTCGGGACGTCGCGGGGGGCGACGGTACTGCTGGTCGCGGGCCGGCTCGGCAGCCTGGCCACGCTGGCCGCCCTGCTCGTCGTGTCGGCCGCGGTCGCCGGCGTGGTCGACGGCTCCGCGCCGACCGGACCGGCGGCGCAGGTCGCCACGACGACGCTGCGCTGAGCCCCGGGTCAGGCCGCGGCTTCGGGCGAGCGCGAGTCCGGGTCCTTCAGGACGTGGTCGACCAGGTCCATGATCAGCCGGTTTCCGCCGAGGCGGTAGCCGAAGTCCTCCCAGGAGAGCAGCTCGCGCGAGACGAGCTCCCCGACCGGGCCCGGGTACAGGCGCGTCGCACGGAACGCCGCCGCACGCATCCGCATCTTCTCGTGATGGTCCATCGGTGCGGGAATCATCCCCACCACCTCCGCGATGTCAGGTGTGGACGTGCTCGGTGCGCTCTGCACTGAGTCGCATCGCTGACCTCATGGTGACTCACGAACGGGCGAGGTGACGCCTCAGAGCCGGCGAAGTGGCCGGGCTCTCAGCTCACCGGTCGTTACCGTGGAGCCCATGTCGACCGACACCGGTACCCGTACCCGCGACCTGTTGTGGTCCGACGTCTCCGGCATCTACCAGGCCGTACTCGACCACCCGTTCGTCACCGGGCTGACCGACGGCACGCTGCCGCACGACACGTTCCGGCACTACATCGTGCAGGACGCGCACTACCTGCGGGGCTACGCCCGGGCGCTGGCGCTGTGCGCGGCGAAGGCGCCCGGCGAGACCGAGCTGGCCATGTTCGCCGAGCACGCGGGCGGCGCGATCGCGGCCGAGCAGGAGCTGCACGGCGACCTGCTGGGCGGGCTGGGCCTGACCTCCGAGCAGGCCGCCTCGATGCCGGTCGCCCCGGCCACCCGGGCCTACGTCAGCTACCTGCTGGCCACCGCCTACGGGGGCTCCTACGCCGAGGCCGTGGCCGCGGTGCTGCCCTGCTACTGGATCTACGGCCGGGTCGGCGAGCACCTGCTCGGGGCCGGCTCGCCGGACCCGCTCTACCAGCGCTGGATCGCGATGTACGGCGGCGAGGAGTTCGGCGCCGTCGTCGAGGCCGTGCTGGGGGCGACCGACCGGATCGGCGCGCAGGCCTCCGAGCGGGAACTCGCTCTCATGCGCGAGCACTTCACCACGACCTCGCGCTACGAGTGGATGTTCTGGGACGGCGCCTACCGCCGCGAGGCCTGGCCGGTCTGATCCGCCCGGCCGCGCCGTGGCGGGTCAGCGGCCGTCGACCTTGTCCGGGATGACCAGGTGCAGGACGAAGCTCACGATCGCGACGATGATCGCGCCCCAGAAGCCGGGCCAGAACCCGTCGACGACGAACGGCAGGTCCACCACCCCGGCCAGGCCTCCGACCAGCCAGAACAGCAGCGCGTTCACGACCAGGCCGATCAGGCCCAGGGTGAGCACGTAGAGCGGGCAGCCGACAACCTTGATCAGCGGCTTCACCACCGCGTTCACCACACCGAAGATCAGCGCGACGACGAGCAGCGTGCCGATCCGGGTGCCGGTCGAGGAGCCGCCGAGCTCGATGCCGTCGACGAGCACGGTGGCCACCCACAGCGAAGCGGCCACCACCAGCACCCGGACGGCGAAGGCGAGGGCGTTGGACACGGGCATCAGTCGATCACCGCCTGGTAGACCAGCGTCGTGAGCTGGGGCCGGATGGGGTAGGCGCTCGAGGGCACGAGCTGGGTGAAGAACATCGCGGTCAGGTCCTCGGCCGGGTCGACCCAGAACGCGGTCGACGCCAGCCCGCCCCAGGCGAACGTGCCCTCGCTCGCGAGCTGGTGGGTCGCGGCGTTGTCGAGCACCACCGAGAACCCGAGCCCGAAGCCGACACCGGCGAACGCGGACTCGGCGAAGATCGGGCGGCCGACCGTGTCCAGGTCCCCGCCGCCGGGCAGGTGGTTGCGGGTGGCGTGGGCCAGCGTGCGCGGGCCGAGCAGCCGCACCCCGTCCAGCTCGCCGCCGCGGGCCAGCATCTGGGTGAACCGGTGGTAGTCGCCGACGGTGGAGGCCAGCCCGCCGCCGCCGGAGAGGTAGGTCGGCTCGCGGGTGATCGACTCACCCAGCCCCCGGTTCGGGACGAGGCCGCCGCCGGGCTTGGCGTTGTAGAGCGCGGCCAGCCGCGGGTCGTCGGCGGGCACGTGGAACGTGGTGTCCTCCATGCCGAGCGGGCCGAGGATCCGCTCCCGGAAGAACTCGTCGAGCGTGCGGCCGGAGGCGACCTCGACGACCCGGCCGAGCACGTCGGTGGCCACCGAGTAGTTCCATTCGGTACCCGGCTGGAACAGCAACGGGAACGCCGCGAACGCCTCGACCGCACCGGCCAGGTCGGTCCCGCGCGGGGCGCCGAACTCGTAGCCCTTGCCGCGGTACATCTCGTCCACCGGGTGCGCGTGGTGGAAGCCGTAGGTCAGGCCCGCGGTGTGGGTGAGCAGGTGCCAGACCCGCATCGGCTCGACGGCGGCGTCGGTGCCCGGGTTGAGCGCGGAGCCGCCGCGGTAGACGCGCTGCTCGGCGAAGGCCGGGATGAACCTGGAGACCGGGTCGGTGAGCTCGAGCTCGCCGGACTCCCACAGCATCAGCGCCGCGACCGAGGTGATCGGCTTGGTCATCGAGTAGATCCGGAACAGCGTGTCCGGCTCGACCGGCAGGCCCGCGTCGACGTCGCGCAGGCCGTAGTGGCTCAGGTGCGCCAGCTTCCCGCGGCGGGCGACCGCGATCGTCCAGCCGGGGAGCTTGCCGTCGTCGACGTAGCGGCGGAAGTGCGCGTCGATCCGGGACAGCCGTTCGGGGTCCAGACCGACCTCTCCCGGCTCGGCCTCGATCTTCACATCGGTCACGGCGCCGACCCTACCCACGACGCGCACCGGGGGTCCGGTGCTCCCGGCGCGGGCGGGGTCCGACGGGCTCAGATCTCCGCGACCTCGTAGCGCGCGAGCCGGTGACCGCGCCACTGCGGCACCGCACGCAGGAGCGCGGCCAGCGCCCGCGCCGAGCGGGACAGGCCGCGCTGCACCGGCTCCGGGAGCTCACCGGTCCCCCGCGACTCGCGCAGCCGCAGCCCCCACGGCTCCAGCTCCCGCGGGTGCTCGCACGTCCAGTCGAACATCAGCCCCCGCGAGCACAGCGGCTCGCAGCGCTGGAGCCGGTCGGCGACCGACCGGCCGACGGTGTCCATCAGCAGCGTCGCCCCGGGAAGCATCGACCCGACCGTGAACACGATGCGTTGGACTCCCTGCTCGGGCAGCAGCGTCAGCACCGACTCCGACACCAGCAGGTACGGGCCGGGCAGCTCGCGCACGACGTCCAGCCAGTCCTCGTCGAGCACCGAGCCGGCGACGAACCGGCGCCCGGCCGCGTCCGGCAGGACCTCCCGGCGCAGCGCGGTGACACCGGGCAGGTCGACGTCGACCCAGTTCACCTCGGACCAGGACTCGCCCGCGGAGGTGGTGAGCCGTTCCGCGCGGGTGCTCAGTCCCGCGCCGAGCTCGACCACGGTGCCGGCGGGGTGCTCGGTGAGGAACTCCCGGACCCAGTGGTCGAGGATCGCCCCGCGCAGCACGGTGGCCAGGTCGTCGAGCCGGGGCGCGGCGGCCGGACCGGTCACCCCGGTCCCGATCTCCGGGCCGATCTCCTGAACGACACCGACCGCGACCGGATCCGGCACCAGAGGGCGCCGGCGACGGGCGTCGTGCGCGCGGGCATGCAGCGGCGCCAACGACGTCTGCTCCAGAACGCCGAGATCCCACGACCGTCTACGCGTCACGCCCACCCCCGTCCGGCGGAACCTAACAGCGCGCCCGCGGCGGTCCTGCCCCTCCCCTGGCGGGGACCGGCCAGCGGCGCCGGGGCGTCGGTACACGGCCCACGAACGGCCCGCCGCGGGGCCGGCACGGCGGTGACGCCGGTGACACCGGAGGATGGCCACCATGACCGCAGCGAGCCCTGCCGGCCCCTCGGCCGCCCGCCGCGGCGGGACCGACGCCGCCCACGGCGGTGGGACAAACGCCGCCCACGGCGGTGAGAGAGATGCCGCCCACGGCGACGGCGAGGTGCTCGATCTGCTCCGACGGCGTCGCGAGGAGGGCAGCCGTCCCGGTGCCCGCTCGGACCCGCACACGCTCGCGCTGGTCGTGGGCGGCGGCGGGATGCGCGGCGCCTACGCCGCCGGGATGGTGCACGCGCTGGCCGACGCCGGGCTCGCCGACGGGTTCGACGTCGTCTACGGCAGCTCGGCCGGCGCCTACGTGGGCACCGCGCTGGTGCTCGGGCACGGCGCCGACGCGGCGGGCATCTTCGTCGACGACATGGCGGGCCGCGACTTCATCGACCCCCGGCGGTTCGGCAGCCGGAACCCGGTGGTGTCGCTGGACCACCTGCTCGACCACATCCTCGTGCACTCCAAGCCGACCGAGTGGCAGTCGCTGGTGGAGAGCCCGGTGCCGCTGCGGGTGATCCTCACCCACGCCGGGGACCTGCAGCCGCACGTGTTCACCGGCCTGCCCCACGGTGACGACTGGAAGCGCGCGATGCGGGCGACCGCGGCGATCCCGCTGCTCACCGGGCCGCCGGTGCAGATCGACGGTCAGGGCTGGATCGACGGGTCGGTCGGCGATCCGCTGCCGGTCGCCCGGGCCCTGCGCGAGGGTGCCACCCACGTGCTGGCCCTGATGACCCGCACCGTGGCCGAGCTGACCCGGCACGACCCGGCCGGCCGGACCCCGCTGTGGGCCCGCTCGCTCGACCTGATCGCCCCCGGGCTGGGACGGATGACCCAGGACGTGGCCCGCCACGGGGAGAGCCTCGCGCTGATCACCGACGCCGCGCACCCGGACCGCGAGGACGCGCACCTGCTCACCATCGCCCCGCCGCGCTCGGCGGGGGTACGCGGGCTGACCACCGACACCGAGCGGGTCCGCGAGGCGACCCGGATCGGGCACGACGCCGTCCGCACGTCGCTGGCCCGGTAGGGCCGCCCGCGACGGCCCACGAGCCGGTGCCGTGCGTGGCCGGGATGATTTTCGCCCGCCGCGGCCGTCTACCCGTGAAGGGATCGACCGGGGCCGACGGCGGAGGGGACCGACCATGACGGAGGACGGCGCGACGTCGTTCGCCGCACGCACCGTCACCGTCGCGCCCGGCGGCTCGCGACCGCACGACGAGGACGAGTGGCAGGGCACGCTGATCGTGGTGGAGTCGGGGGAGATCGAGCTGTGCTGCCGGGCCGGTGGGCGGCGGCGCTTCGGCGCGGGCGCGGTCCTGTGGTTCACCGGGCTCGACCTGGCCTCGGTGCACAACCCCGGCGACGAGCCGGCGGTGTTCCGCGGGATCCGGCGCGCCCCGCGCGGGTGACCGGGCCGCGGTCTCAGCCCGCCTGGTCGAGTGCGCGCAGCCAGATCCCGTTGCGGGTCTGGACCAGGTCGAGCGTCCGCGGGTCGAGGCAGTTCCCGGACCTGCGGTGGCGGTCCCAGAGCGCCGCGTCGTCGAAGACCTGCCCGCACCCTCCGGTGCGGGCGCAGCAGTGCGCCCGATCGGGACCGACCCATTCGCGGCCACAACACGACATCCGCACCAGCTGCACGCCCGGGAGGGTACGCCCGGGCCCCGACACTTCCGCCGTGCCGCGCACGAGCGTGACCGTCGTCATCCACGGCGGAAGGACGGGCCTTCCGGTGGCGGCGCCGTCGTGGCGGTCGGGGTCCGGACGCCGGTCCAGCCGACCGTCTCCGGATCGCGCGCCCAGGTGACGAGCTCGTCCGCATCGGACGTCCGATGTGCTCGCAACCTGACCACGCCGTCGGCCGGCTCCGGGACGGCGACGGGCTGCGCGGCGGGGCGTCGGTCACCGGACCTGGACACCGAGCCGGACCCGGGGACGGCACGCCGGTTGCCGGGCGGCACCTGCCTACGATCAGGGGTGGTCCGCAGGGGGTGGGCCGGGGCGAGAGGTGGCGCGCGTGGGCATCGCGGGACGACTGGTCGATCGACAGCTCGGGCTCACCGAGCCGCCCGCGGCGTATGTCACCGACGCGAACCTGCGGGTCCCGATGGCCGACGGGGTCGAGCTGCTCGCCACGCTCTACCGCTCGCCGGGCCCGCTGCGCCCCCGCCCGACCGTGCTCATGCGCACCCCCTACGGCCGCGACGGGCTGGGCTCGATCATCGGGTCGCTGCTGGCCCGGCGCGGGTTCCAGGTCCTGGTGCAGAGCACCCGGGGCACGTTCGGTTCCGGCGGGCAGTTCCGCCCGTTCCTGCACGAGCGCTCCGACGGGCTCGACACCCTGGCCTGGCTGCGGGCCCAGCAGTGGTGCGACGGTCGCGTGTCGACGGTCGGGCCGAGCTATGTCGGGCACACCCAGTGGGCGGTCGCGCCCTACGCCGACCCGGGCCTGGCCTCGATGAACGCCGACATCACGGCGTCGGAGTTCACCAGCACGTTCTACCCCGGCGGCGCCCCCGGCCTGCTCAACCTGGCGAACTGGGTGAACCAGATCGGGCGCCAGGAGCGGATCGGCGCGGTGACCGGCTACCTGGCCACCCCGATCCTGAGCCGGCGCAAGCAGCGCGCGATCACCTCGCTGCCGCTGCAGGCCGCCGACGTCGCCATCGCCGGCGCACCGGTGGTGTTCTGGCGGGACTTCATCGAGCACGCGGACGCACCCGGCGAGTTCTGGGGCCCGGCCGAGCACGACGGCTTCGACCCGGCCCGGATGCCCCCGGTCAGCATGGTCACCGGTTGGTGGGACCTGTTCCTGGACCGCCAGCTCGTCGACTTCACGGCGCTGCAGCGCGGCGGTGCGACGGCGCGGATCACGATCGGCCCGTGGACCCACGGCGACCGCGGATCGCTCGCCACCACCGCGCACGAGATGATCAACTGGTTGGGGCGGCACCTGCACGGCGGGCCGGACGACGGCCGCGCCCCGGTCCGGGTCTACGTCCAGCACGCCGACCGCTGGACCGACCTGCCGTCCTGGCCGCCGCCCGACGCGGAGGCCACGGACTGGCACCTCGCCCCGACCGGGCGGCTCTCCTGTGAGGGTCCCGGCGCCGCCGGCGGGATCGACCGTTTCGTCTACGACCCCGCGGACCCGACCCCGGCCGTCGGCGGGCCGATGCTGCAGCCGCCCTCCAAGCAGCACGACAACCGCGGCACCGAGGCCCGGGAGGACGTGCTCGTCTACACCGGGCCGGTCCTGGACGAGGATCTCGACCTGCTCGGCGACGTCAACGCCGTGATCTACGTGCGCACCGACGGCGGGCACGGCGACGTGTTCGTCCGGCTCTGCGACGTCGAGCCCGACGGCCGCTCGCTCAACATCACCGACGGGATGCACCGGCTGGTGCCCGAGGCCGAGGCCGTCGCCCCGGACGGGACGGTCGCGGTGCGGATCCCGCTGAGCCCGACCGGGTACCGGGTCCGGGCCGGGCACCGGCTGCGGGTGCAGGTCGCGGCGGCGGCGTTCCCGCGGTTCGCGCGCAACCACGGCACCGGCGAGCGGGTGGCCACGGCGACCTCCGGACGCCGGGTCGGCTACGAGATCCGGCACGGCTCGGACCACCCGTCGCACGTGACCCTGCCGCACCACCCGTAGCGCGTTCTCCCTGATCAACAGGGGTTCGAGTCCCATAGTGAGACAGTGATATGTGAGCCACGCCACTACCGTCGGTGCGCGTCTCCGGGGTCCCGCGCACGTCCCGGGGTCATCGGCGACCAACGGAGGTAGTGATGAAGGCTCTCGTGTACCACGGCCCGGGCTCCAAGGCGTGGGAGGACGTCCCGGACGCTGCGATCCAGGAACCCACCGACGTCGTGGTGCGGGTGGACACCACCACGATCTGCGGTACCGACCTGCACATCCTGCAGGGCGACGTCCCCGCCGTCACCGACGGCCGGATCCTCGGCCACGAGGCCGTCGGCACCGTCACCGAGGTCGGCGACGCCGTGCGCGGGTTCGCCGTCGGCGACCGGGTACTGGTCCCGGCGATCACCAAGTGCGGACGCTGCGAGTACTGCGGCAAGGGCATGCCCTCGCACTGCCAGACCGTCGGGGGCATCGGCTGGATCTTCGGGCACCTGATCGACGGCACCCAGGCCGAGTCGGTCCGGGTGCCCTACGCCGACACCTCGCTCTACGCGGTGCCGGAGAACGTCACCGACGAGCAGGCGATCTTCCTGGCCGACTCGCTGCCGACCGGTTACGAGGTCGGCGTGCTGGCCGGCAACGTCCGCCCCGGCGACACGGTCGCCGTCG
>CBIHNM010000096.1:0-14599 GCA_966211265.1 uncultured Pseudonocardia sp. | reverse complement strand
CTTGGCGACCTCCATGAAGAAGTTCATGCCGATCGCCCAGAAGAAGCTCAGCCGCGGCGCGAACTTGTCGATCTCCATGCCGGCGTCGACGCCGGCCCGCAGGTACTCGACGCCGTCGGCCAGGGTGTAGGCGAGCTCGAGGTCGTTGGTCGCCCCCGCCTCCTGGATGTGGTAGCCGGAGATGGAGATCGAGTTGAACTTCGGCATCTCCCGCGAGGTGTAGCCGAAGATGTCGGAGATGATCTGCATCGAGGGCTGCGGCGGGTAGATGTAGG
Organism: uncultured Pseudonocardia sp.; assembly: GCA_966211265.1. Classification (GTDB taxonomy): domain Bacteria; phylum Actinomycetota; class Actinomycetes; order Mycobacteriales; family Pseudonocardiaceae; genus Pseudonocardia. The sequence goes on along the minus strand of CBIHNM010000096.1, from coordinate 14,324 downwards.
TGTTGCGGACCATGAACTCCTTGAGGATGTCGTTCTGGATCGTCCCCGTGAGCTTGTCCGGGCTCACCCCCTGCTCCTCGGCCGCGACGATGTAGAGCGCGAGCACCGGCAGCACGGCGCCGTTCATGGTCATCGACACCGACATCTTGTCCAGCGGGATGCCGTCGAAGAGCTGGCGCATGTCCAGGATCGAGTCGATCGCGACCCCCGCCATGCCGACGTCGCCGCCGACCCGCGGGTGGTCGGAGTCGTAGCCGCGGTGGGTGGCCAGGTCGAACGCGATCGACAGGCCCTTCTGCCCGGCCGCCAGGTTGCGCCGGTAGAACGCGTTGGACTCGGCGGCGGTGGAGAACCCGGCGTACTGGCGCACCGTCCACGGCTGGTTGGTGTACATCGTCGGGTAGGGCCCGCGCAGGTACGGTGTGATGCCCGGGTAGGTGCGCAGGAAGTCCAGGTCGGCGACGTCGCCGGGGAGGTAGAGCGGCTTGACGCCGATCCCCTCGGGCGCCTGCCAGGTCGCCGGCGCCTCGGCGCCGCCCAGCGCGGCCGCCCAGTCGGTGCCCGGCCCGGTGTCCGAGGCGAGCGGGACGCCGGTGAAGTCGGGGATGCTCATGAGGTCTCCAGGGCGGCGTAGACGTCGTCGATGACGGCCAGGGCGTCGCAGCCGGCGTAGAGGTACCCGTCGACGCCGGGGACCTCCTCCGGCGGCCGTCCGGCCAGCAGGATGCGGGTGGCGCCGGCCGCGCGCAGCGCGGCGGCGGTGTCGGCGGCCCGCTCGTCGTAGAGGGTGTCGGTCGAGCACAGCACCGCGACCGTGCTCGACGAGGCGGTGAACGCCGTCGCGACGTCCTCGGCGGACTCGGTCGCACCGGCCTCGGGGGCGTCGAGCCCGCCCGCCTGCAGCAGGTTGCGGGCGAACCCGGCGCGAGCGGTGTAGGCGGCCAGCGGTCCCAGCGTGGCCAGGAACGCCGCCGGCCGTGCGCCGGTGCGCGCCAGGATCTCGTCCGAGCGGTCGCGGTGGGCCTCGTAGGCCTCCGAGGGCCGGTAGAGCGGCAGACCGCCGCGCTCGACCGGGTCCGGCAGCGGGGTGCGCTCGACGGGCTTCTCGTCCAGGTTCGGGAACTCGCTGACGCCGGTGAGCGGGGCGCGCCGGGTGGCGACGGCCTCCTCGCGCCCGGCCCGCACCTCGGCGGTCCGGCGCGCGACGAGCCCGGAGTCCAGGGCCGCGACCGCGCCGCCCTCTCCCTCGATCTCCTGGAAGAACGCCCACGCGACCCGCGCGAGGTCGTCGGTGAGGTGCTCGACGTACCAGGAGCCACCGGCCGGGTCGATCACCTGCGCCAGGTGCGACTCCTCGATCAGCAGCGCCTGGGTGTTGCGCGCGATCCGCCGGGAGAACGGCTCGGACTCCCCGAGCTCGACGTCGAACGGCGGGACCGTGACCGCGTCCGCGCCGCCGACCCCGGCGGCGAACCCGGCGACCGTGCCGCGCAGCAGGTTCACCCACGGGTCGCGGCGGCTGAACAGCGTCGGCGCGACGACCGCGTGCTGGGTCTGGGCGACCTCGGTCGTCCCGGAGGCCTCGAGCACCCGCGCCCACAGGCGGCGCGCGGCGCGCAGCTTGGCGATCGTCGGGAACTGCTCCGGGGTGGCGGCGTAGCGGAACTCCAGCAGGTTCGCCGCCGCGGCCACGTCGAGTCCGGCCCCGGTCAGCGCGCGCAGGTAGGCGACCCCGGAGGCGAGCGAGAAGCCCAGCTCCTGGGCGTCCGAGCCACCGGCCTCCTGGACCGGGGTGGCGTCCACGACGATCGCCTTGACCAGCGGGAACTGCGAGGCGACCCGCCGGGCGAGGGCGACCACGGAGTCGGGGCCCGGGCCGTCGCCGGTGCGGGCGCGCAGCCCGATCGGGTCCAGCCCGAGCGTGCCCAGCAACGCCGCGTCGTCGATACCGCGCTCGGCGGCCAGCGCCAGGTAGGCCTCGGCCGCCTCGGTGGCCTGCTCCCCCGCGTCCAGCACGACCGGCGCGAGGTCGAGGTAGACGTCGGCGAGCACCGCACCGATCTTCTCGGCGGGCACCCCGGCGGCACCGGCGGTGAGCCAGACCGAGTTGACGCCGTTCTCCAGGTCGGTCGTCACGGCCTCGCGCAGCGCGGCCGGGTCGCTACCGGCGTGGCGCTGGCGGACGTCCCAGCCCTCGGCGACGTGGCCGGCGGCGCGGGCGCCGCGGGTGAACGGCCACGCGCCCGGCACCCCGGCCCCGGGGAGCCCCTCGACGTCCTCGGCGGCGTAGAGCGGTGCGACCCGGATCCCGTCCGGCCGGGTCCGGGAGAGCTTCTGGACCCCGGTACCGAGCAGCGCGTCCTCGCGGATCCGGCCGGACCTGCGCACGATCTGGTCGACCGCGTCGAGCCACTGGTCGCGGGTGGTGGCGTCGAACTCCCCGGCGAGCACCAGGCTCTCGGGCTCGACGGGACCGTCCGGATCGGCCCCGCCCTCGGACGTGCCGGTGGTCTGGGTGGTCGCCATCGCATCTCCTCACCGGCCCACGGGCGGCCGATCCTGCCGTTGCGGGCCCGTGCCGCGCCCGCGCGGACGACGCCCGGGGGCGCGCGTCCCTGAAGTTGCGCCGGAGTCTAGTGAGCACCGCGCGTACCCGGCAGCGCCTGTGGCCGGAGCCGCGCACGGTGTGACGCATCCGACCCGGTCCCGGCGACCGGATCGCCGCCCGGAGCGGCCCGCTCCGCGCGCCCCGACCCGGGCGCGGTCGAGGCCGCGCGTCCGGGCAGGTACGGGAGCACCTCGGCGCCGAGGCGCGCGATGTTCTCGCGGGTGCGCACCGGGTCACCGGTGCAGTCGACCAGCAGCACGACGTGCCCGACACCGGTCGTCTCGACGGTCTCGGTCAGACGTGCGACGGCATGGCCGGGGTCGCCGACCGGGTGCAGGTCGCACAGGAGCTCGGTGTACTCCCCCGGGTCCCGCGGCTCCCGCGGGGCGCCGTCGAGGCGCACGTAGCCGGCCAGTCCGGGCTCCAGCCAGCGCGGCAGCGAGGCCCGCACGACCCTCCGGGCGCGGGCGGCGGAGTCCTCGACGTGCGCGATCCCGGCCGCGATGTGCGTGCGGGGCGGCCCGCCCGCCACGGTGTAGGCGGCGGTGGAGCGGGCCTTCTCGGCGTCGTCGGCGTGCATCCCGAGCAGCATCGGCAGCCCTCGCCCGGCGGCTGTGGCGATTCCCGACGGCGACGTGGCGGCCAGCGTCGGGGCCACCCCGCCGTGGGTCGTGCCGGGCCGCGGCGCGGGCGTCACCGGGACCTCGCGGAACCGGAACCGCGGCCCGTCCGCGGCGACCCCGGGTCCGCGCAGGGTGGCCAGCAGCAGGTCCAGGGCCTCGGCGAAACCGGCCTCGCCGTGCCGGTCGGCGCCGGTCCCGAACACCTCCAGGTCCACCCACGGCCCGCCGCGGCCGACCCCCAGCCGGAACCGCCCGCCGGAGAGCTGGTCGAGCAGCAGCGCCTGTTCGGCCAGGGCGACCGGGTGCGCGGTGGGCAGCACGCTGACCGCGGTCCCGACCGTGATCCGGCGGGTGGCGCCGAGCAGGTAGCCGGCCATGGTGACCGCCGAGGGGCACAGGCCGTAGGTCATGAAGTGGTGCTCGGCGACCCACACGTCGTCGAAGCCGGCCTCCTCGGCCGCGACCGCGGCGTCCACCGAGGCGCTCAGGGTGGAGGCGTGGTCACGTCCGGGGAATCCTCCCGGCAACAGGAACGTCCCGACCCTCATCCCCGCGTCCCTGCCCCTACGCTGCCCACCGTGTCCCGGAAGCCCGCCACCTTCAGCCACCTGCCGTCCACCCTGTACCTGGTCAAGCAGCTGGAGCTGGCGATCCGCGCGGTGCTCGACGACGTGCTGCGTCCACACGGCATCACCACCCCGCAGTACACCGCGCTCACCGCGCTCGCGGCGCGCGACGGTCTGACCTCGGCCCAGCTGGCCCGTCGCTCGTTCGTCACCCCCCAGACGATGCACGAGCAGGTGATCACCCTGGAACGGGCGGGGCTGGTCTCCCGGCACAAGGACGTCACCAACCGGCGCATCCTGCTGATCCACCTCACGCCGCTGGGGCGGGAGCGGATGCGGGCGTGCGCCGGGGTCGTCGCGGAGCTGGAGGGTCTGGTCGAGGGCGTGATGGGCGCCGACGAGCTGGAGGAGTTCCGGGACCGGCTCGAACGCGCGCACCGGGCCGTCGCGCCGGTGGCGCGGGGCAGCGCCGAGCCCTCCGTGTGAGGGGCGGGTTGCGGGATGCGGCCACCCGGGTAATCATCAGGAATCCTGATACCCAGAGAGGGCGCCCGATGACCGCACCCCGCACCGCAGGCGAGTTCGACACCGTCCGCGTCGAGATCGACGACGACGGGATCGGCTGGCTGTACTTCGCCCGTCCCGCCAAGCGCAACGCGATGAGCCCGACCCTGAACCGGGAGATGATCGCCGCGCTGGAGCTGCTGGAGGCCGACGACGGGGCCCGCGCCGTCGTGCTCACCGGGGACGGTGACGCCTGGTCGGCCGGGATGGACCTGCAGGAGTACTTCCGCGAGGTCGACGCCGGGCCGCCGCACGTGGAGGTCGCGGCGCGGCGGGACTCGGCCGAGTGGCAGTGGCGCCGGCTGATCCACTTCTCGAAGCCCACGATCGCGATGGTCAACGGCTGGTGCTTCGGCGGCGCGTTCACCCCGCTGGTCTGCTGCGACCTCGCGATCGCCGCCGACGACGCGACGTTCGGCCTGTCCGAGGTCAACTGGGGGATCCCTCCCGGCGGGCTGGTCAGCCGGGCGCTGGCCGAGACCGTCCCGTCCCGCGACGCGCTGTGGTTCATCATGACCGGCGAGACGTTCGACGGCCGCCGCGCAGCGCAGATGCGGCTGGTCAACGAGTCCGTCCCGGCCGGGCGGCTGCGGGAACGGACCGTCGAGGTGGCCCGCAGGCTCGCCGGGATGAACACGCACGTGCTGCGTGCGGCGAAGGTCGGGTACAAGAAGGCGCGGTCCATGTCCTGGGACGAGGCCGAGGACTACCTCTACGCCAAGCTCGACGCCACGACCGGGCACGACCCGGAACGGGGCAAGGAGCAGGGCCTGAGCCAGTTCCTCGACGACAAGACCCTGCGCCCCGGCCTGGGCGCCTACGAGCGGAGCTGAGACGTGCGCGACCGGGGACTGGGATCGTGGCTGCACCGCCGGGCCCGGACCTGCGCCGACCGCCCGGCGTGGTCCGGTGACGGCGCGCACGGGCGACGGTTCACCTACGCCGAGGCCGCGGCCCGCTGCGACCGGCTCGCGCACGGGCTGCGGGCGCTGGGTGTGCAACGCGGCGACCGGGTCGCCTACCTGGGCCCCAACCACCCGGCGTTCCTGGAGACGCTGTTCGCGACGGCGGCGCTCGGCGCGGTGTTCGTGCCGCTGAACGTCCGGCTCACCACCGCGGAGCTGGCCCACCTCGTCCAGGACTCCGGCGCCCGGGTGGTCGTCGCCGCCGACGGGTTCGCCGAGGCCGCCGCGGAACTGGCGCCGGAGACGGTCGTCGACCCGGTCCGCCACGCCGCGCCGGCCTCCGGGCCGGAGCAGCCGCCGGTGGACGAGCCGGTCACCCCGCAGGACCCGGCGGTGATCCTCTACACCTCCGGTACCACCGGACGGCCCAAGGGCGCGGTGCTCACCCACGGCAACCTGACCTGGAACGCGGTCAACGTGCTGCTCGACGTCGACATCCGCGTCGACGAGAAGGCCCTGGTCTACACGCCGCTGTTCCACGCCGCGGCGCTCGGGATGGTGGCGCTGCCGGTGCTGCTGCGCGGCGGGGAGCTGGCCCTGTGCTCGGCGTTCGACCCGGAGGCCGTGCTGCGCCGGATCGCCTCCGAGCACATCACGCTGATGTTCGGCGTGCCCGCCACCTACGACGCCGTCGCCGCCCGCCCGGAGTTCGAGGCGACCGACCTGTCCGGCATGCGGACCCTGCTCTGCGGCGGGGCGCCCGTCCCGGCCGCGACGATCCGCACGTGGCTGGCCCGTGGCCTGGTGTTCCTGCAGGGATACGGCATGACCGAGGCCTCCCCCGGCGTCCTGCTCCTCGACGCCGCGCACGCCCGGAGCAAGGCCGGCTCGGCCGGGGTGCCGCACTTCTTCACCGACGTCCGCGTCGCCGGTCCGGACGGGTCGCCGGTCTCCCCGGGCGAGCGCGGCGAGGTCCTGGTGGCCGGGCCGCACGTGATGGAGGGCTACTGGCAGCGTCCCGAGGCCACCGCCGAGGTGCTCGACGGGCAGGGCTGGTTCCACTCCGGCGACGTGGCCACGGTCGACGACGACGGCTACGTCCGGATCGTCGACCGCCTCAAGGACATGATCATCTCGGGCGGGGAGAACGTGTACCCGGCCGAGGTGGAGAGCGCGATCCACGACTTCCCCGGCGTCGCCGAGTGCGCGGTCGTGGGCATGCCCGACGAGCGGTGGGGCGAGGTCGGGCGCGCGGTCGTGGTGGTGTCGCCGGGGGCCCAGGTGGACCCGGAGGCGTTGCTGGCGTTCCTGCGCGAGCGCCTGGCCGGCTACAAGGTCCCGCGCTCGGTCGTGTTCAGCGGCGCCCTTCCCCGCACCCCGTCGGGAAAGATCCGCAAGCGGGACGTGGCAGCCACCCAGCGCGAGCCCTGACCCGCCCTGCACGAGAGCTCCGTTCGCGCGGCCCGGCCGGACGGCGGCTCCGTTCGTGCACCCGAAGGACCGACAGGGATGACTTTCTTGACAGTGGACGCTTTCGGTGGGAGCGTCGTCCCGTGCAGCAGACGGCGGTCATCTCCGATCCCGCGGTCGCGGCCGTCGCGCTGGACCCGGTGCGGGCCCGGATGCTGCGGGCGCTGGCCGAACCCGGCTCGGCCAGCACGCTCGCGCCGGTCCTGGGGCTGAGCAGGCAGAACGTCAACCACCACCTGCGCGCGCTCGAGTCGCACGGGCTCGTCGAGCTCGTCGAGGCACGCCGCCGCGGCAACATGACCGAGCGGGTCATGCAGGCGGTGGCCGGGGCGTTCGTCGTCTCGCCGCAGGCCTGGGCCCTGCTGGCCCCCGATCCCGACCGGAACCCGGACCGGCTCTCCGCGCAGTGGCTGCTCGCCCTGGGCGCGCGGCTGATCCGTGACGTCGGGACCCTGATCACCGGCGCCGACCGGGCCGGCAGGCGGGTCGCGACGTTCGCGATCGACGGCGAGGTCCGCTTCGCCTCCGCCGAGCGCCGGGCCGAGTTCGCCCGCGAGCTCGGCGACGCGGTCGCCGGGCTGGTCGCCCGCTACCACGACGCGGACGCCGAAGGCGGACGCCCGCACCGGCTGGTCGTGGGCCTGCACGCCACCGTCGCCCCGCCGGGCGCCCCCACCACGGAGGACACCGCATGAGCCACGAGTTCGAGATCCGGACCTCGGTCGCACTGCCGGCCACCCCGGAGCAGGTCTGGCAGGCCGTCGCGACGCCGGAGGGCCAGGCCACCTGGTTCATGGCGGTGCCCGCCGAACCCGGCGCGGACCCGTCGACGGGGCCGGGCGTCGAGGTCTGGGAGCCACCGCACCACCTGCTGATCCGGCCGGACGCGACGATGGCCTTCGAGTACCTGATCGAGGCCGGCGACGGCGGCACCGCGGTCCTGCGGTTCGTGCACAGCGGGGTGATGGACGTCGCGGACGCGCCGCCGGGCTGGGGCGAGGAGTTCGACGCGATGAACCGCGCCGGCTGGGACATGTACTTCGCGACCCTGGCGGCCTACCTCACCCACTTCCCCGGACGGCCCGCCACCTACGCCGAGGCCGAGGCGACCGGCGAGGTCTGGGAGCGGATCCGGGACACGTTCGGCCGGCCCGCGACACCCGGTGGCACCGTCACGATCGAGCTGGGCGGACGGACGATCACCGGCGAGGTCGACTACGTCGCCGAACGGTTCCTGGGCCTGCGCACCGCCGACGCCCTGATCCGCTTCCACGAGCGGTCCGCGATCGGCATGCCGGTCGCCGTGTCGCACCACGACTACACCGGCGCCGATGCCGACGCCCTGACCGCGGCGTGGCGCGCCTGGCTGTCCGCGCCGGTCCCGGCGGCCTGACACGCGGGTGAGATGCTGCTCGTCGCCGCGTGCCAGCGGCGGAGCACCACCGACGTCATCTCACCCGTGACCAACTTCTCGCCGGGGTCCGGGCCGGGAACAGCGCGGGCCGGTCCGGCGCTGAAGGGGGCATGCCACCGGTCACGCGAGGCTTCGTCGGACGCCGCACCCGCGACGGGCGCCTGCCACCCGGGCAGTACGACGTCGGCGACCAGTGGCCCGTCCTCACCGCGGAGCGCGCCCCGCACCTGGACACGAGCCGCTGGACGTTCACGATCGAGGGCCTGGTCGAGCACGCGAGCGAGTGGACGTGGGACGAGATCCGCGCCCTGCCCGCGCAGCGCTGGGACGGCGACATCCACTGCGTCACCACCTGGACGAAGTTCGGCATGCGCTTCGACGGGGTCTCGGTCGACACGCTGCTGGCGCGGGCCCGGCCGCGCCCCGAGGCCACCCACGTCGTCGCCCACTCGCACAGCGGCTACACCACCAACCTCCCGCTGGCCGACGTCACCGGCGGGAAGGCCTGGGTCGTCTGGGACGCCGAGGGCACGCCGCTGACCCGCGAGCACGGTGGACCGGCCCGCCTGCTGGTGCCGCACCTGTACTTCTGGAAGAGCGTCAAGTGGGTCGCCGGGCTGCGCCTGGCCGACCACGACGAGCCCGGCTTCTGGGAGCGCAACGGCTACCACGACCGCGGCGACCCCTGGTCCGAGCAGCGCTTCCAGGGCGACTGATGAGCGCCGGGACGACCTCGCGCAGGACGCTGCGCTGGCAGCTCGCCACCGTGACCGACATCCGGGACGAGGCACCGCAGGTCAAGACGTTCCGGCTCGCGCTGCAGGAGGTCAGCGCGCACCTGCCGGGGCAGTACTACGTGCTGCGCCTGACCGCGCAGGACGGCTACACCGCGCAGCGCTCGTACTCGGTCGCCTCCGCCCCCGACGGCACCGCGACGATCGAGCTGACCGTCGAACGCCTCGACGACGGCGAGGTCTCGGAGTTCCTGCACGACGTCGTCGTCCCCGGCGACACCCTCGAGGTCCGTGGCCCGGTCGGCGGCTGGTTCGCCTGGGAGGGCCGGTCCCCCGCCCTGCTCGTGGGCGGCGGGTCCGGGATGGTGCCGCTGGCCGCGATGCTGCGCCACGCCCGCGCGCTCGACCGGCCCGACCTGGTGCGGATGCTGGTCTCGGTCCGCACCCCGCGGGACCTGTTCTACGCCGACGAGCTCGCCGGGCCGCAGCTCTCGGTCGTGCACACCCGGGTCGCCCCGGACGGGGCCGCCCGCCCGGCCGGACGCCTGCGGCTCGACGATCTCGCCCCGCTGGTGCGCGGCGGCGAGACCGCCTACGTGTGCGGATCCCCCGTCTTCGCCGACGCGGCGGCCGAGCTGCTGGTCGAGGCCGGCGTGCCGCCGGAGTCGATCCGCGTGGAGCAGTTCGGCCCGACCGGCTGATCCTCGACCGGGGTGCGGACCCGGTGGTGGACCGGTGACGGCCCGACCGCGAGGATGTGGCGCCGACCACGCCGACCGACCCTTGGAGTGCCGATGACCGCCACCCCGGACGAGACCGCCTTCGACAGCCACGGCGTCCGCTGCGCCGCCTGGCACCTACGGGCCGGGTCCGAGGCACTCACCGGCCCGCGCGGGCGTCCGTGCGTGGTGATGGGCCACGGGTTCGGCGCGACCCGCGACGCCGGCCTGCTGCCCTTCGCCGAGCGGTTCGCCGCGGCCGGGGCCGACGTGCTGGTCTTCGACTACCGCGGCTACGGCACCAGTGACGGCGACCTGCGCCAGGACGTCAACCACGTGCGCCACCGGCAGGACTACCACGCCGCGATCGCGCACGCCCGCGGCCTTCCCGGGGTCGACCGGGAGCGGATCGTGCTCTGGGGGAGCTCCTACTCCGGCGGGCACGTGGTGCCGGTCGCGGCGCGTGACGGGCAGGTCGCGGCCGTGATCTCCCAGGGTGCGGCGATGGACGGCCTCGCCGCGCTGCTCGAGATCGCCCGCTACGCCGGGGTCGGGCAGCTGCTCAGGCTCACCGGGCACGGGCTGCGCGACCTCGCCGGTGCGCTGCTGGGCCGCGAGCCGCACCGGATCCCGGTCGTCGGGCCGCCCGGGTCGCTGGCCGCGATCACCGCCGAGGGCGCGGAGACCGGCTACCGGTCGATCATGGGGCCGACGTTCCGCAATGAGATGTGCGCCCCCCGCGCGGTGATCATCCCGCTGAACCGGCCGGTCACCGCCGCGCCGAAGCTGCGCGCGCCGATCTTCCTGGTGGTCGCCGACCGGGACAACATCGCGCCGCCGGCCGCGGTCCGGGCGGTCGCGGCGAAGGCCGGGGCGGGCGCGGAGGTGCTGGAGCTGTCCTGCGGGCACTTCGACATCTACTCCGGCGAGATGTTCGAGCGCTCCGCCGCGGCCCAGGTCGGCTTCCTGACCCGGACCCTGGCGGTCACCGCCGCCGCCTGAGGGGCCGCCCGCCACGCACGCGCCACCGTGGCCGTCCCGGCCCGAGCGCGGCGACGTGTCGCGGGGCACGTCGCCGTCGACTTCTACAGGGTGTAGAACTACTACGAGAAGTAGAAGTTCGGCGGAGGGACACCCGGGATGGACCCGCTCGATCTCGCGCGATGGCAGTTCGGCATCACGACGATCTACCACTTCCTGTTCGTCCCGCTCACGATCGGGCTCTCGGTCATCGTGGCCGCGCTGCAGACGGCGTGGGTCCGGACCGGCCGCGAGGACTACCTGCGGGCCACCAGGTTCTTCGGCAAGCTGTTCCTGATCAACTTCGCGATGGGCGTCGTCACCGGCATCGTGCAGGAGTTCCAGTTCGGGATGAACTGGAGCGCCTACTCGACGTTCGTCGGGGACGTCTTCGGCGCCCCGCTCGCGATGGAGGCGCTGGTCGCGTTCTTCCTGGAGTCGACGTTCATCGGCCTGTGGATCTTCGGCTGGGACCGGCTCGGGAGGCGCGTGCACCTGGCCTGCATCTGGGCGGCGGCGATCGGGTCCAACCTCTCGGCCTACTTCATCCTCGCCGCGAACGCGTGGATGCGGCACCCGGTCGGCTTCGAGACCGACCCGGTGACCGGCCGCGCCCGGCTCACCGACATCGGGGCCGTGCTGGGCAACGACCAGGCCTGGTCGACCTACCTGCACGTGGTCTCGGCCGCGTTCGTCATCGCCGGGCTGTTCGTGGTCGCGGTCAGCGCCTACAAGCTGATGACGCAGCGGTGGCCGCGCACGGGCGCGGCCGTCCCGCACCCCGATGAGCACGGCATGTTCCGGCGCACCCTGCGGGCCGGGTTCGTGGTCACCGCGCTGGCCGGCGCACTGGTCGCGGTATCCGGCGACCACCAGGCCAAGCTGGCCGCGGCCTACGAGCCGATGAAGCTCGCCGGGGCCGAGGCGCTGTGGGAGACCGAGACCCCGGCCGGGTTCTCGCTGTTCGCCGTCGGCGACATCGAGGGCAGCCGCAACCACCTCAACGTGCAGGTCCCGGCCGTGCTCAGCTTCCTGGCCACCGGTGACCTCGGCGGCACCGTGGAGGGCATCAACGACGTGCAGGCCCGGTACGAGCAGCTCTACGGCCCCGGCGACTACCGGCCGAACATCGCGGTCCTGTACTGGTCGTTCCGGCTGATGATGGGCCTGGGCATGTCGGGCGTCGCGGTGTCGGTGCTGGGGCTGTGGCTGACCCGTCGCGGGCGCCTGCCCGGGCACCGCTGGATGTACCGGGTCGCGATCGCGGCCCTGCCGGCGGCCCTGACCGCGAACATCTTCGGCTGGGTGCTCACCGAGATGGGCCGCCAGCCGTGGACGGTGCACGGTGAGCTGCTGACCGCGGCCAGCGTCTCCCCCGGCGTCAGCCTGACCGAGGTGGCGATCTCGCTGGCCGCGTTCACCGCGCTCTACGGCGTGCTCGCGGTCGTCGAGTTCCGGCTGCTGCTGCGCTACGTCGTGGCCGGTCCCGGCCACGTCATGCCCTACCTCGACGGGCCGCCGGACGACCCGGACGGCGCCGGCGCCACCGACCCGACCCCGCGGCGCGACGGGCCCGCGCCCGTGTTCACCTACTAGGAGGCCACGATCATGGATCTGCCCGTCGTCTGGTTCGTGGCCGTCGCGGTCCTCTGGACCGGTTACCTGGTGCTGGAGGGCTTCGACTTCGGCGTCGGCATGCTGGTGCGCGTCCTGGGCCGCCGCGAGGACGACCGGAAGGTGATGCTCGGGGCGATCGGTCCGGTCTGGGACGGCAACGAGGTGTGGCTGATCGCCGCCGTCGGGGCCATGTTCGCCGCGTTCCCGGCCTGGTACGCCTCGATGTTCTCCGGCTTCTACCTGCCCGTGCTCGCCGTGCTGCTGGGCCTGATCGCGCGCGGGGTGGCGCTGGAGTACCGGGAGAAGGTCGACGACGCGCGGTGGCGCGCCCGCTGGGACGCCGCCCTCACCGCCGGATCGTTCCTACCCGCGTTCATGTGGGGCCTGGTGCTGGCGAACCTGGTCCGCGGGCTGCCGATGGTGCCCGGCGGCCTGGGAGTCGGTGTCGTCGACGCCGGGTTCACCGACCTGGTCGACGGCTACTCGCTCCTGGGCGGGGTGCTCACGGTCGCGCTGTTCGTGCTGCACGGCGCGGTGTTCCTGGCCCTCAAGACCGACGGCCCGGTGCGCCACCGGGCCCGTGCGCTGGCCCTGCGGGCCTCGGTCCCGGTCCTGCTGCTGCTGGCCGGGTTCCTGGGCGCGACGCTGGCCCTGCGCGAGCGGGGCTGGACGGTCTGGGTCGCGCTCGCCTGCCTCGGCGCGCTGGCGCTCGCCGCGGTCGCGCTGCGCCGGGGCCGGGAGGGCCGGGCGTTCGCCGCGACCGCCGCGACGGTCGCCGGCCTCGCCGTGGTGATCTTCGGGTCGCTGTTCCCGCAGCTGCTGGTCTCCACGACCGACCCGGCGCTGAGCCTGGACGTCGCCGGTGCCGCGTCGGCGCCGTACACCCTCGGCGTGATGAGCTGGGTCGCGGTGGTGTTCCTGCCGCTGGTGCTCGGCTACCAGGGGTGGAGCTACTGGGTCTTCCGCGCGCGCCTGGCCGGCGAGCGCACCGGGCCCTCGGACCCGGCCGGCGCCCCGGCGAGCCTCCCGTGAGGCCCCCGATCCGCGCGGACCTCGGGCCGGACCGCCACACCGCGGGGGCGGACGCACCGGCCCCGTGCGCGGCCCCGACCTCGCGGCCCGGACCGCCGGTCGACCCGCGCCTGCTGCGCACCGCCGGCGCCGTGCGTACCCACCTGCTCGTGGCCACCGGGTGTGGCCTCGCCCTGACCGGCCTGATCCTCGCGCAGGCATGGCTGGTCGCCCGCACCGTCTCGGGCGCGACCGACGGTGCGGACACGACCACCCTGACGACGCTGGTCGCGCTCGTCGCCGGGGTGGCCTTGGTCCGGGCGGTACTGGCCTACGGGGCAGAGACCGCCGCGCTCCGCAGTGCCGCCCGGGCCAAGTCCCAGCTGCGACGCCGGCTCGTCCGGCATCTGAGCACCGGTCCGCCGGACCCGGCCGGGCGCAACGCGGGCGAGCTCGTCACGCTGGCCACCCGCGGCCTGGACGCGCTCGACGACTACTTCGCCCGCTACCTGCCCCAGCTCGTGCTGGCCGTGCTCGTGCCGGTCGCCGTCCTGATCGTGATCGCCGACGCGGACTGGCCCTCGGCGCTGGTGATCGGCCTGACGCTGCCGTTGATCCCGGTGTTCATGGCGCTGGTCGGGATGCACACCCGGGCCCGGACCGACCGCCAGTGGCAGCTGCTCTCGCGCCTGGGCGGGCACTTCCTCGACGTCGTGCAGGGGCTGCCGACGCTGGCGCTGTTCCGCCGGGCCCGGGCCGTGGCCGGCAAGGTCGCCGAGACCACCGACGAGCACCGGCGGGCCACCATGGACACGCTGCGGGTGGCGTTCCTGTCCGCGTTCGTGCTCGAGGTGCTGGCCACCCTGGCGGTCGCGCTGGTCGCGGTCGAGGTCGGCCTGCGCCTGCTCTACGGCGACCTCGACCTGCAGACCGCGCTGCTGGTGCTGATCCTCGCGCCGGAGGCGTACCTGCCGCTGCGCGAGGTCGGGGCCCGCTTCCACTCCAGCATGGAGGGCGTCGCCGCGGCCCGGCACGTGTTCTCCGTGATCGACGGCCCCGGCGCCCCGGCCGCG
>CBIHNM010000095.1:0-14601 GCA_966211265.1 uncultured Pseudonocardia sp. | reverse complement strand
TGCGCCCCGCCACCCCGCCCGCCGGCGCCGGGGCCGCGGGGCCGGTCGCCGCGGGGGCGGCGGACCAGTCGTGCCGGCGCGGGTGTGGTGCCCCGGTGGCCAGCGGCTCGGGTTCGTGACCCGGCGCGCGCAGCCTCGGCCGCCGTCGGGGCGCGCACCCCGGTGCCGGGCCGGGCGGCGTGTCCGGGAGCGGCCGGGGATCGGCCGGGCGACGGGTCGGGGGTGCGGCGGTCATCGGCCCAGCGTCGCCCGCCGGGCGGGCGCGGCCGGGAGCACGGGACAGTTCGTCACCATACGATATTGCTCCTGACCGTTCGGGACCATATGTTGTGCCCGTGAGCGAGCCGTTGTCCGGGTCCCGGGCCGAACACATGACGCTGGACCAGCTCCTGTCCCGGGCCGGTGGGGCGGTGCAGGGCCACTACCGCCGCACGGTCGCCCGGCACGGCGCGACCGGCACCGCGGTCAGCGTGCTCGGGGTGCTCGCGCACGCCGACGGGCTCTCGCAGCGCGAGCTCGCGGGTCGGGTCGGGCTCACCCCGGCCACGCTGACCCCGGTCCTGGACGCCCTCGAGCACGAGGGCCGGATCGGCCGCGAGCGCGACACCTCGGACCGCCGGATCGTCCGCCTGACGATCACCGACGCGGGACGGGCGTACGTGCGGTCGGTGTCCACCGAGGTCGAGGCCGCGTTGCGGGCACGGTTGCCGCGACCGCCCGCCGAGCACGAACCGATCATCCGCGACTACCTGGTCGCGGTCCTGTCCGCGGTCGGCCGGGACCCGGGGCCCGGTACGGGAGGCCACCGCCCGGCCGGGGAGCCGGACGGGCCGGGTGCCGGCGGGGGCGAGCGCCCGCGCACCGACGGCCCCGCCGGTGCGGCCCGTGCACTGCGCTAGCGTAGGCCGGGTGCCGGAACAGAACCGTCCGATCGGGTTGATCCTGGACTACGGTGGCGTGCTCGACGAGGGGCCGCTGCTCCTGGAGTACGCCCGCCGGGCGCGGTCCGCCGGGATCCGGACGGCGGTGTTCTCCGGTGGGCACGAGGTCCCCGACGAGTACCACGAGGTGTTCGACCTGGTGCTGCTCGGCGCCGTGCGCGGGGCACGCAAGCCCGCACCGGAGGCGTTCGCGGCCGCCGCCGCGGAGCTGGGCCTCGCCCCGCAGCGATGCGTCGTCGTCGACGACATCGCGCTCCACGTCCGTGCCGCCGCGGCGGCCGGCGCGATCGGGGTCCACCACGACGACGGCGACGCCGAGGTGACCCTCGCGGAGCTGGAGACCCTGCTCGGGGTCCCGGCCCGCGCCGGCTGAGACGGAGCCGGGCCGCAGCGCCGGGCCCACGGACACGACGACGACGCCGCCCGCTGGGATGCGGTCGGCGCCGTCGGTGGTCTGTCGCCGCTGTGGCGCGGCGGGGCTACTGCGGCGGGGGCGGCGGCGCCTGGCCCGGCGGGGGCGGCGGTGCCTGGCCCTCCCCGGGCGGCGGCCCGTCGGGCGTGGTGGTGTCGCCCTCGCCGGTCTTGTCCCGGGCCATACCCGTGACCTTGTCGATGTGCTCGTCGTGACCGGCGAACTTCTGCTTCGCCGCGTCACCCGCCTTGTTCAGGCCCTGATCGACCTTGTCGTCGTGCTGGCCGAGCAGTTCCTTGGCCTTGTCCAGGAATCCCATGCCGCCATAGTGGACCCCCTGTCAACGTCCCGCACGTTGCGACGTTCCCCCGTTCGGTCGAAGGCGCGCGTGCTGCGGTCGCAGGTCGTCCACCCGCGTGACGCCGATGAGCTGCATCGTCCGCTCGATCTCGGCGGCGAGGATCTCGACGCTGCGGCGCACCCCGAGCTGCCCGCCGGCCATCAACCCGTAGAGGTAGGCCCGGCCCACCAGCGCCGCCCGGGCCCCCAGCGCGACGGCGGCCACCACGTCGCCGCCGTGCATGATCCCGGTGTCGACCAGCACCTCGGCGTCGTCACCGAGCTCCTGGCAGACGGGCTCGATCAGCTCCGCGGGGACCGGGGCCCGGTCGAGCTGGCGGCCACCGTGGTTGGACAGCAGCACCGCGTCCGCGCCGGCGTCGGTGACCCGGCGGGCGTCGGCCACGCTCTGGACGCCCTTGACGACCAGCTTGCCCGGCCACGTCTCGCGCAGCCAGGTCACGTCGTCCATCGTGAGCGCCGGGTCGAACACCCGGTTGATCAGGTCGGCGACGGTGCCGTCGCTGGACGCGAGGCTGGCGAAGGTCAACGGCTCGGTCGTCAGCAGGTCGAACCACCAGTGCGGGTGCCGCGCCCCGTCCAGGAACGTGCGCAGGCTCAGCGCGGGCGGCACGGACAGGCCGTTGTGCACGTCGCGGCGGCGGTTGCCGCCGACCGGGGTGTCGACGGTGAGCATCAGCGTGTCGTAGCCGGCCGCCTCGGCGCGGGCCACCAGGTCGGTGGCCACGCTGCGGTCGCGCCAGAGATAGAGCTGGAACCAGTGCCGCCCGTCCGGCGCGGCCGCGGCGGTGTCCTCGATCGTCGTGGTGCCCATCGTGGACAGCGCGTACGGGATCCCGGCGTCGCGGGCGACCGGGGCCACCGCGCGCTCGCCCCCGGTCCCCATCATCCGGGTGAAGCCGGTCGGGGCCAGCGCGAACGGCAGCGCGGAACGCGTCCCCAGGATGTCGCGGCCCAGCTCCACCGAGGACACGTCGCGCAGCACCGACGGGGTGAACTCCACCGACCCCCACACCTGCCGGGCCCGGTCGAGGCTGCGCTCGTCCTCGGCCGCGCCGTCGGTGTAGTCGAACACCGCGCGCGGGGTCCGGCGGCGGGCGATCGCGCGCAGGTCGTGGATGCTCGTCGCCCGGGCGAGGCGGCGCTCCGTGGCGTCGCGCAGGAACGGGGCCGGCCGCAGCAGCGGGGCCAGCTCGGACGGGCGGGGGAACCTGCGCTGCACCATGGGCCCCACCCTAGGTCGGGGCCCGGTCCGTGCAGGACCCGTCGAGGCGTCCGGCCTCAGCGCCGTCGCAGCAGCTCGTAGGCGGCGACGGCGCCGGCGCTGGCGACGTTGAGCGACTCGACGCCGCCGAACATCGGGATGGACAGGATCCCGTCGCACTGCGCGGCGACGGCCCCGGTCAGGCCGTCGGTCTCGTTGCCCAGCACCAGGGCCACCCGGTGCCCCAGCTCGGCCTCCATCAGCGACTCGCCCCCGGCGGCCAGCCCGTAGACGGCGAACCCGGCCTCGCGCAGCAGGCCCACCCCCTGCTCGGCGGTCGCGGAGCGCAGCACGGGGGCGCTGAAGGCGACCCCGGCGGAGGCCTTCACCACCAGCGGGTCGATCGCCGGCACGCCGTGGCGCGGCAGCAGCACCCCGTCCAGCCCGGCCGCGGTGGCGCTGCGCAGCAGCATCCCGACGTTGGAGGGGTTGGTCACCGCGTCCAGCACCAGCACCGACGCGCCGCGGCGCTCGCCGAGGTCGGACAGGAACACCGGCAGCGGCGCCATCCGCGGCGCGACGACGTCGGCGAGCACGCCCTGGTCGTGGCGCCCGTTGCCGGCCAGTACCTTCACCCGGTGCGCGCTGGCCCGCTGCAGCTCCACGCCCCGGCTCCGGCAGGCGTCGGAGATCTCGCGGGCGGACCCGCCGCGGACGGTGTCGGCCAGGACGACCTTGTCCACCGTCAGGTCGGGGTCGGCCAGCGCCTCGAGCACCGGCTTGCGACCGTAGACGGTGACGAAGCGGTCCTTCGGCGAGGCCGGGGGAGGCCCGGAGGGTTCTGCCACGCCGAGCAGCCTCGCACGCCCCCGGGCGGCCCCCGACGCCGCACGTAGGATCACGGTCATGCCGTCCCGGCTCTCCGCGCTCGACGCCTCGTTCCTCTACCTGGAGGAGTCCACGACCCCGATGCACGTCGGCGGGGTCTCGATCTTCCGACGCCCGAGGTCCGGGTTCGACTACGACCGTCTCGTCGAGCTGATCGAGCAGCGCATCGCGCTCGTGCCGCGCTACCGGCAGAAGGTCCGTGGCGTCCCCGGCAACCTGGCCCGTCCGGTGTGGGTCGACGACTCCGAGTTCGACATCGCCTACCACGTGCGGCGCTCCGCGCTGCCGCAGCCGGGCAGCGAGGAGCAGCTCACCGACCTGGTCGCGCGCCTGATGTCGCGCCCGCTCGACCACACCCGCCCGCTGTGGGAGATGTACCTGATCGAGGGCCTCGGGGTGGGCGGGTCAGGTAACGGTCGCGGCAAGCAGGGCCGGATCGCGGTGCTGACCAAGACCCACCAGGCGATGGTCGACGGGATCTCGGCGATCGACATCGGCCAGGTCATCCTCGACATCTCCGCCGAGCCCCGGGACGTGCCCGACGAGCTGTGGATGCCCCGCCCGGAGCCCTCGGACGGCCAGCTCGTGCTCGACGCGCTCGGCGAGGCCGTCACCCGTCCCGGCGAGGTGGTGGACAACGTGCGCGCCGCGGCCGGGGACGCGATGGCCACCGCGGGCAAGATCGTCGGTGCGGCCGGGAAGGTCCTCACGATGGCGCGCACCGCCAGCCGTCGCGCACCGGGCCTGCCGCTCAACGCCGAGATCTCCACCCAGCGCCGCTTCGCGGTCGCGCGCACCGACCTGGAGGCCTACCGCAAGGTCCGCACCGCCTACGGCTGCGACGTCAACGACGTGGTGCTGGCCGTGATCTCCGGTGCGCTGCGGAACTGGCTGCTCTCCCGCGGCGAGCCGGTGATCGGGTCGTCCTCGGTGCGGGCGATGGTGCCGCTGTCGGTGCGCGGCGAGGGTGACGTGCCCAGCTCCGCGGCCGGCGGGTCGCTGGGCAACCGGGTGGCCTCGTTCCTGGTCGACCTGCCCGTCGGCGAGCCCAGCCCCCTGGTGCGGCTGCACCAGGTCACGCACGCGATGCGCGAGCACACCGACACCGGGCGCTCGGTCGGTGCGGACACCCTGGTGCGGATCGGCGGGTTCGCCCCGCCCACGTTGCACGCGCTCGGCGCGCGGGCGGCGAGCGTGATGTCGCGCCACATCTTCAACCTGGTGGTGACGAACGTGCCGGGCCCGCAGTTCCCGCTCTACGCGGCCGGCGCGCAGATGCTGGAGATGTTCCCGGTCGTGCCGCTGGCCAAGGGTCAGGCCGTCGCGATCGGCCTGACCAGCTACGACGGCGGTGTCTACTACGGTCTCAACGGGGACCGGGACGCGATGCCGGACCTCGACGTCCTGGCCGGGATGGTGCAGGAGTCCCTGGACGAGCTGCTCGGCACGCTCCGTACCTGAGCGCACGCCCCGACGAACCTGGAGTACCCGTTGAGGATCTACCTTCCGGCCACCTGGCCGATGCTCGAGCGGATGGTCTCGACCGGGAAGTTCGAGCCGCTCGGCGGCACCGCGTTCGCGCTGACCCCGAAGCTGCGCGAGTCCTACGTCGCCGGTGACGACGAGGAGCTCGAGTACGCGGCGATGAGCGAGGCCGCGCGGGCGTCGTTGCGGCTGCTGGCGGTCGAGATCGGCCTCGGCGAGACCGGCACCCCCGTCCGGCGGGTGGTCGTGGCCGCCGACACCGACGACGTCACGCTGCGTCCGGATCTCGACGACGGCGCGGTGCGGGTCACCGGCGCGATCGGGATGGAGCAGATCGCGGCCGTGCACGTCGACCTGCCCGAGGCCGAGCACGCCGTGGGCGAGGCCGCGGGCGCGATCGACAAGGCCGACCTGGGCGACCTGGACGCGGAGTTCCTGGTCGGCGAGGCCGAGGACCACGACCTGGCCTGGTACGCCCCGAGCGAGGTCGCGTTCCTGGTCCAGCTCGGCTGAGCGGCGGTGACCGGCGCCGCCGCGCCGCTCACTGCGGGTCGGTGAACACCGGGGCGCGCCGCTCGAACCGGGCACTGACGGCCTCGGCCTGGTTCGGGCTGCCGATCAGCGCGCCGATCTCGGTCTGCTCGGCGGCGAAGCCGGTCTCCAGGTCCTGACGCCCGGCGCCGTCGAGCAGCCGTTTGGCCGCGCGCACGGCGTGCGGGTTGCATCCCGCGATCCCGGTGGCCATGGCCAGCGCGGCGGCCCGCGGGTCGTCCTCGACGCGGGTGGCCAGGCCGAGCGCGACGGCCTCGGTGCCGCCCACCGGTCGACCGGTGAGCGTGAGCTCCTTCGCCACGTCGCGACCGACGAGCTCGGGCAGCAGCTGCGAGCCGGTCATGTCCGGGATCAGGCCCCACCGGATCTCCAGCACCGACAGCACGGCGTCGGGGTGCACGAGGCGGATGTCGGCGCCGAGCGCGATCTGCAGCCCGCCGCCGAGCGCGTGGCCCTGCACCGCGGCGATCACCGGTACCGGTAGCGCCGCCCAGGCGTGCGCGGCGCGCTGCCCGGTGGCCCTGGCCGGGCCGTCGGAGGGCGGGAGCGCCACCGACGCCGACATCCGCTCGCCGGAACGCATGGCCTCGAACGCGGCGAAGTCGAGCCCGGCGCAGAAGTCCGGCCCGTCCCCGGAGAGCACCACGACCCGCACACCCGGCGCGGACCGCAGGGCCGCGGCAGTTCCCACGATCGCCGCGAACATGCCCGGGTCGAGCGCGTTGCGCTTGTCCGGGCGCGAGAGGCGGACGTCGGCGACGCCGTCGGCGATCGTGGTCGTGACCCGGGAGGGGTCGATGTCGGGGAAGGCCGTTCCGGTCATCGGGCTCCTCCTGCTGCTCGGGCCGGGTTGCCGGAGCCGCCCGGCGTGCGCCGGGACGATCACCGGATGCATGCTAGCCCCGCACGGGCGCACCGACCTGCCGCCGACGTCCCGAGGGAGCGCCGCATGACCGAGACACCTGTCCTGCACGAGGTCGCCCGGGGCCTGGGGTTCCCGGAGGGGCCGGTCGCGCTCGCCGACGGCTCGGTGCTGCTGGTGGAGATCCGCCGCGGGACCCTGTCCAGGGTGTGGCCGGACGGGCGGATCGAGGTCGTCGCCCGGACCGGCGGCGGCCCGAACGGAGCCGCGATCGGGCCGGACGGCGCGGCCTACGTCTGCAACAACGGCGGCTTCGACTGGATCGACCGCGAGGACGGGATCACCGTGCCCGGCCGGCAGCCGGACGACTACATCGGCGGCCGGATCCAGCGCGTCGAGCTGACGGGCCCGGACGCCGGTGCCGTCACCGACCTCTACACCGACTGCGACGGCCGGGCCCTGCGCGGCCCGAACGACATCGTCTTCGACACCGACGGCGGGTTCTGGTTCACCGACCTCGGCAAGCGCCGCGAGCGCGAGTCCGACACCGGCGCGCTCTACCACGCCCGCGCCGACGGCTCCTCGATCACCGAGGTGGTGCATCCGCTGACCACGCCGAACGGGGTCGGGCTCTCCCCGGACGGGGGCCGGCTCTACGTGGCCGAGACGGTGACCGGGCGGGTCTGGTGCTGGGACGTCACCGGGCCGGGGACGCTCGCCCCGCCGGCCGGGATCGACGGGCCGGCCGGGCCGGGCGGGGCCGGACTGCTGCACGGCTTCGGCGGCTACCAGGCGCTGGACTCGCTCGCCGTCGACGGCGCCGGCAACGTCTGCGTCGCGACGCTGGTCACCGGGGCGGTCAGCATGATCGCCCCGGACGGACGGTTGCTGGCCCGGGTGGCACCGCCCGAGCCGGACCCGTTCGTCACCAACATCTGCTTCGCCGGGGCCGGGTCGCACACCGCCTGGATCACCTCGTCCGGGCGCGGTCTGCTCTACCGGTGCCGGTGGCCCGAGCGGGGCCTGGACCTGGCGTTCTCCGGCTGAGCGAGGGTCAGCCGGCCGCGGCGGGAGGGTCCACCCGGGCCGGGGTGCCCCAGGCGCGGTAGCCCACCAGCAGGTCCAGCGCCCCGGCGCCGGGCAGCTCCTGGCGGACGCCGGCCCGCACCGGTCGCTGGTCGGCGTCGACCCACACCACGGTGCTGATCCGGGTCCGCCCGGCGGCGACCTGGTCCGCCAGCTGGGTGCGCAGCGCGGGGTCGGTCTCCGTGGCCGCGGCGCGGGCCAGGTCCACCACGATCGTGTAGCGCACGGTGCGCACGCCGTCGGCGGTCTCGTCGACGGCGTCGGAGACCAGGCTCGCGTCGGCGTAGCGGGACACCCCGGCCAGCGGGTCCGCCGCCCCGGCGAGGTTCGTGGCCAGCGTGGCGTCGCCGCGGTCGGCGGGCGGGACGTCGTCGACGCCCAGCTCCAGCCAGCGGTCCCGGGCCGGCGCCCGCACCCAGGTCCGGCCGCCGGTACGGACCAGCCCGGTCGTGCGCGGCACGACGCCCGGCGCCCCGACCCGCTGGTCGAAGCGGACCGGGACCGCCCCGGCGGCGAACCGCACGACGCCCTCACCGGTCACCGACCGCCGGCCGGACGGCCCGTCGAGCGTGCCCGTGAACGTCATCAGGGCGCCCCCGTCGGACCGTTCGCGGGCGGAGACGGCCGCGAGCAGCGCGCCGGCGTCGTAGTACTTCGGCAGGGGCGACCCCGCGGCCGCCTGCGGGGGCGTCCGCGGCGAGGCGGCACACCCGGTGACCGCGGACAGGGCCAGGGCCAGCGCGACCAGCACGCGGGCGGTGCGGGCGAGCCGGGCCCGGGGCCTGCCGGGACGCGCCGTCGCCCGAGCTGGCACCTCCGCCCTCCCACCGGTCACAGGGTCCGACCCACGCCGGGGGCGGATCAGCGCAGCGCCACCAGGATCCGGCGCAGTGCACCGAGTCTGCCGGGCGCCAGCGTCCCGGCCGAGACCATGTCGTCCAGCGAGCACTCAGGATCGGCGGGCGGCCCGAGATGACCGCACCCGCGCGGGCAGTCCTCGATCGCCGCGGCCAGGTCACCGAACGCGGCGACGACGTCGTCGGCGCCGACGTGCGCGAGCCCGAACGACCGGACGCCCGGGGTGTCGACGACCCAGCCGTGCGCCAGCGGCAGCGCGACCGCCCCGGTCGTGGTGTGGCGTCCCTTGCCGACCCCCGACACCCGACCGGTGTTCTGGTCGGCGTCCGGGACCAGCGCGTTCACCAGCGTCGACTTGCCCACACCGGAGTGCCCGACCAGGGCGCACACCCGTCCCGACATCTCCGCGCCGAGCGCGGCGAGCCCCTCGGCGGCCCGGTCCCGCCCGGTGACCACGACCGGCAGGTCCAGGTCGGCGTACTGCGCGGCGAACGGGGCCGGGTCGGCCAGGTCGGACTTGGTCAGGCAGAGCACCGGGGTGAGCCCGCCCGCGTAGGCGGCGACCAGGCAGCGGTCGACGAAGCCCGACCGCGGCACGGGGTCGGCCACCGCCGTCACGATGATCAGCCGGTCGGCGTTGGCGACGATCACCCGCTCGTAGGCGTCGGTGTCGTCGGCGGTGCGGCGCAGCAGCGTGCGCCGCTCGGAGACCCGCACGATCCGGGCCAGGGTGTCGGTCTCGCCGGAGAGGTCCCCGACGACCTCCACCCGGTCGCCGACGACGATCGGGGTGCGGCCCAGCTCGCGGGCCCGCATCGCGGTCACCGGCGGCCTCGACGGGTCCGCGTCCGGCGCGCAGGTCCAGCGGCCGCGGTCGACGGCGGTGACCATCGCCGGGGCGGCGTCGGCGTGCTCGGGACGGCGCTTGCTGCGCGGGCGGCTGCCGCGCCGTCCCGGACGCACCCGGACGTCGGTCTCGTCGTACTCGCGCGGCCTGCCCCTCACCGCGGCCCTCCCGCGCTCATCCGCGCCGTCTCATCCGGCGAGCAGGGCGGCCCAGCGCCCCGGGAAGTCGGGGATCGTCTTGTCGGTGCACCCGATGTCGTCGACGACGACGCCGGGCACCCGGAGCCCGACGATCGCGCCCGCGGTCGCCATCCGGTGGTCGGCGTAGGCGCGCCAGGCCCGGTCCGGCCGGCCGGAGAGCCGCCGCGGGGTGATCTCCAGACCGTCCTCGGTCTCGGCCACCGCGCCGCCCAGCTCGGTGATCTCGGTCGCCAGCGCGGCGATCCGGTCGGTCTCGTGGCCCCGGATGTGGGCGATCCCGCGGATCCGGGACGGGCCGCGGGCCAGCGACGCCAGCGCGGCCACGGTGGGGGCGAGCTCGCTGGCCTCGTGCAGGTCGACGTCGACGCCCTCGAGGTGCTCCGGCCCGGTGACGGTGACGCCGCCGGGGCCGGTCTCGACCCGGGCGCCGAACCGGGCGAGCACCGGCAGGATCCCGGTGCCCGGCTGGGTGGTCTCCTCCGGCCAGCCGGTGACGGTGACGGTGCCCGCGGTCGCGGTGGCGGCGGCCAGGAAGACCGCGGCGTTGGACAGGTCCGGCTCGATCGTCCAGTCCCGGACCGCGACCGGCCCGGGGTGCACCCGCCAGAGGTCGGGCCCGGCGCCGGTGGCGCCGTCCTCGACGGTGACACCGGCGCTGCGCAGCATCGCGACCGTCATGTCGATGTGCGGCTGCGAGGGGACGGGCGCGCCCTCGTGGCGCACGGTGACGCCCCGGTCGTAGCCCGCCCCGGAGAGCAGCAGCCCGGAGACGAACTGCGACGACGCCGACGCGTCGATCGTCACCGTCCCGCCGCGCACCGAGCCGCTGCCGTCGACCAGGAACGGCAGCGCGTCGCGCCCGCCCTCCGGGGTGACCGCGACGCCGAGGTCGCGCAGCGCGCCGAGCACGGTGGCCATCGGCCGCTCGCGGGCGTGCGGGTCGCCGTCGAACCGGACGGCCCCGGTGGCCAGGGCGGCCGCCGGCGGCACGAACCGCATGACGGTGCCGGCCAGCCCGCAGTCGACCGTGGCCGGGGCACCGTCTCCGCCGCCGCGGAACCCGCCGTGCGCGCCGATCCGGACCCGTTCGTCCTCGACCTCGACCGGCACCCCGAGCGCGGCCAGCGCACCGGTCATCAGGGCGGTGTCGCGGCTGGCCGGGACGCCGTCGACGACGCAGTCGCCGCCGGAGAGCGCGGCGAGCAGCAGCGCCCGGCTGGTCACCGACTTCGAGCCGGGCGCCGAGACGGTGCCCGACACGGGCCCCTCGACGGTGGGGGCCGGCCAGCCGGTGGCGGTGCGGTCGGTGCGGGGACCTGCGGGGACGGTCACCCGGTCATGATGGCCCATCGGTGGCGCGCGGGATCGGGCCAGGTCACCGGGCCGCCCGGTCGTGCCAGGATGACGGTATGTGCGGCCGCTACGCCTCGACCAAGGCGCCCACCGATCTCGCCGACGAGTTCCACGCCGTCGACGCCACCGAGGAGTCCTCGGCCCGCGCCGACTACAACGTCGCCCCGACCAAGGACATCACCGTCGTGGTCGAGCGCCATCCCCGCGACGAGGCGGGCACCCCCGACCCGGACACCACCGAGCGCACCCTGCGCACGGTGCGCTGGGGGCTGGTCCCGTTCTGGTCCAAGGACCCGTCCTCCGGTGCGCGGATGGTCAACGCCCGCTCCGAGACGGCGGCGGAGAAGCCGGCGTTCCGGCGGGCGCTGGCGTCGCGGCGCTGCCTGTTCCCGGCGCAGGGCTGGTACGAGTGGCAGCGCCGGGACGCCGTCGGCACCGAGCGGGGGGACAGGTCCACGCCCACCAAGCAGCCCTGGTTCACCCACTACGCGGACGGGTCGTCGCTGGCGATGGCCGGGATCTGGGAGTTCTGGCGGCCCTCCGGCGGCGACCTGGCGCAGAAGTACCCGGACGGCCTGGTCACCGCGTCCGTGCTGACCACCGAGGCGGTCGGCCCGCTGGCCCAGGTGCACGACCGGATGCCGCTGGTGCTCGACCCGTCGGCGTGGGAGCCGTGGCTGGACCCCGACGCCGACGCCACGGACGAGCGGGTCGCCGCGCTGCTGGCCCCGCCGTCGCCGGAGCTGGTGGCACGCTTCGAGATCCGCCCGGTCTCCACGAAGGTCAACAGCGTCCGCAACAACGGCCCCGAGCTGCTCGAGCGCCTGCCGGAGCGCGAGGTGCGCGAGCCGCTGCAGCTCGACCTGCTCTCGTGAGCCCCGCCGCCGCGCTCCGTACCGGGGAGGCGCCATGAGCAGGGCCCGGCCGCCGATCGCGGTCGACACCCCGCACGGCCCGGCCCGGGTCACGCTGCACCGCGCGACGGGCCGGGCGAGGGCACTGCTGCTGCTCGGCCACGGCGCCGGCGGCGGCGTGGCGGCGCCCGACCTCGTCGTGGCCACCGGGGCCGCGACGGCGCGGGGCGTGCACGTCGGGCTCGTCGAGCAGCCCTACCGGGTCGCCGGCCGTCGCGCACCGGCCCCCGCGCGGCAGCTCGACGCGGCGTGGCTGGCCGTGGTCGGCGCGGCGCGCTCGGGCGAGCTGGGCGTGGACCGGCGGGGCCGGTTGCCGCTGCTGGCCGGGGGACGCAGCTCCGGTGCCCGGGTGGCCTGCCGGACGGCGGCCGGGGCCGGCGCCCGCGGCGTGCTGTGCCTGGCGTTCCCGGTGCACCCGCCGGGCAGGCCGGACAAGAACCGCATGCCCGAGCTGGACGGCGTCGAGGTCCCGGTCCTGGTGGTGCAGGGCCGCCGCGACCCGTTCGGCCGCCCGGAGCCCGCCGCGTCCCGCGCCGTGGTCGTGCTCGACGGCGACCACTCCCTCAAGGCCGACCCCGGCGGGACGCGGGACGCCGTGACGGCCTGGCTGGACGACCTCCTGCCCTGACCCGCGCCCGGCCTCAGGCGCCGGTGGCGATCGGGGCGACCGTGGCCGTGGTCAGGGCGATCAGGTCGTCGGGTGAGAGCTCGATCTCCAGGCCCCGGCGACCGCCGCTGCAGTAGAGCGTGTCGAGGTCGCGGGCCGAGGCGTCGATCACGGTGGGCAGGCGCCTGCGCTGGCCGAGCGGGGAGATCCCGCCCGCGACGTAGCCGGTGCTCCGCTCCGCGTCGGCGACCTCGGCCATGGTGGCCCGCTTGCCACCCACGGCGGCCGCCAGCGCCTTGAGGTCCAGGGTCGAGTCGACCGGCACGATCCCGACCGTCATCGTGCCGTCCACCAGCGCGACCAGGGTCTTGAACACCCGTCGCGGGTCCTGGCCGAGCGCGTCGGCCGCCTCGGCCCCGTACACGGCACCGTCGCGGTGGCGGTAGGTGTGCACCCGATGGGTGATCTTCCGTTTCGCCAGCAGCGCCGTCGCCGGTGTGCCCCGTCCCGCCATCGTGCTCCCCTCGCCTCGGGACGAACCTAGGGCCTGGCCGGACCCCCGTCGCGGGGAATGCCGGTGCGACCCGCGCCGTTGTACGGGGCGTGAGCAACGCTGTGATGGAGGCGCCGTCGACCGGCCGTCGGCGGCGTGTGCGCGTAACCTCTGAGCGGTCCGGGACGGCGGTGACGCCGCCGATCGCCGAGCGGGCCGTCGCGTCGAGCGACCCCGCGTCGCTGGAGAGGGGTTCGGTGCCGGAGAAGGAGCAGGCAGGTACCGCCGAGGAGTCCGGTCGCGTCGACACCGCCGGGGCCGGGGTCGAGCAGGGCGCGGAGGCCGAGGAGACCGAGTCCGAGCGCGTCGCGCGGTTCGAGCGCGACGCCATGCCGCTGATCGACCAGCTCTACGGTGCGGCGCTGCGCATGACGCGCAACCCGGCCGATGCCGAGGACCTGGTGCAGGAGACGTTCCTGAAGGCCTACTCGGCGTTCCGGACGTTTCGCCGGGGCACCAACCTCAAGGCCTGGCTGTACCGCATCCTGACCAACACCTACATCAACGGGTACCGGAAGAAACAGCGCCAGCCGCTGCAGTCGCCGACCGACGAGATCACCGACTACCAGCTGGCCCAGGCCGGGGAGCACAGCTCCACCGGGCTCCGCTCGGCCGAGGTCGAGGCGCTGGACGCCCTTCCGGACACCGATGTGAAGGCCGCGCTGCAGCAGCTGCCGGAGGACTTCCGGATGGCGGTCTACCTGGCCGACGTCGAGGGGTTCGCCTACAAGGAGATCGCCGAGA
Organism: uncultured Pseudonocardia sp.; assembly: GCA_966211265.1. Taxonomy (GTDB): domain Bacteria; phylum Actinomycetota; class Actinomycetes; order Mycobacteriales; family Pseudonocardiaceae; genus Pseudonocardia. Next base: position 735 of record CBIHNM010000095.1, on the reverse strand, counting down.
TCATGGGCACGCCTATCGGGACCGTGATGTCCCGGTTGCACCGTGGCCGGCGCCAGCTGCGCGACATGCTGACCGACGTCGCGCGCGAGCGCGGGTTCGCCCGTGGCGGGCAGGGGGCCGCGGACGAGCGGTCCGACGGGGCTGGTGCGGCCCAGCAGGAGGTGACGACGAGGTGAGCGCGACCGACGAGACCCCGACCCCCGAGCGAGGGGAGGGGGACGAGACCGGACCCTGCTCGGCGGGGTCGCCCGCGGCCGGGGCCCGCAACCCGATGGCCGGCGACACCGGCTGTTCGGAGGTGCTGGCCGAGGTGTGGCTGTTCCTGGACCGGGAGTGCGACGAGCACCGTCGCGCCGTCCTCGAGCAGCACCTCGACGAGTGCGCGCCGTGCCTGTCCGAGTACGGGATCGACGAGAAGCTCAAGGCGCTGCTGGCCCGCAAGTGCGGTGGCGAGCTGGCCCCGGACGGGCTCAAGGACCGGTTGCGCTCCCAGATCCGCTCGGCGGTGCTGGAGCAGGCCTCGGTCAGCGTCGAGTCCGGCCCGGACGGTACGACGGTGGCCGTGACCACCAGCAGGATCGAGCGGCACCGGCGCTAGCCGGCCCGCGCCCACGAGACGACGAACGGCGGGGGGGCCCCCCCCGGGGGGCGCCCGCCGGCGGGGGGGGGGGGGGGGGCACACGGGGTGGGGGGGGTGGGGGGGGGGGGCGGGGTGGTGGCGCGGGGCGGGCCCGG
>CBIHNM010000094.1:0-14633 GCA_966211265.1 uncultured Pseudonocardia sp. | reverse complement strand
GCGCACCGGGCCGCGATCGTCGCCGCGTAGGCGTCGCGGACCTCCTGTGCGGAGGCGAACCCGGGCTCGTCCTCGAGCCACTCGTCGGGGACCGCCGCCGTCACCGCGTCCAGGACCCGTGCCGTCACCAGCGGGGCGAGCTCGGCGTCGGCGGCGTCGAGGTCGGGACGGCAGCCGAGCAGGACGTGGTCGTCCGCCTCGTAGGGGCGGTGCGGGAACTGCGCGGCCGATGCCCAGGAGTGCGCGAACGTGAGCGTCGCGCCGTGGTCGATCAGGTACGGGCTGCGGTGCCAGAGCAGCATGTTCGAGTTCCGCCAGGACCGGTCGACGTTGCCGACCAGCGCGTCGAACCAGAGCACCCGCCCGGCGAGCCCGGGCCCCGGGTCGAAGGCCAGCGGGTCGAAGTCGAGGGAACCGGGGAGGAAGTCGATCGCCAGGTTGCGCCCGGGCGAGTGGCGCAGCAGCTCCTGGACCTCCTGGTCGGGTTCGCTGCGCCCCAGCTCGGGGTCGACGAGCACGGTGCACAGCTCGGGCACCGGCAGCCCCAGCGCGCGGGCCAGCTCCCCGGCCACGACCTCCGCGACGAGGACCGCGCGTCCCTGCCCGGCACCGCGGAACTTCACCGCGTAGGTGCCCTGGTCGTCGGCCTCCATCAGACCGGGCAGCGACCCGCCCTCACGCAGCGGCGTGACGTAGCGGGTCGCTCTCACCTCGCGCAGCACGTGCGGTCCCCCCGTCCACCGTCCGGGCCCGCACGCTACCCGCGACCGCCGGCCGCGGTGGGCGGTCGGCCGCCGCGCACGGCCCGACGGCCCCGCGGAACGCGGTCAGACCGAGATCGGCCGGCGGATGCGCATGATCTGCTCCATCCGCCTCTCCCGAGCCACGTCCAGCACGTGGTCCAGGCTGAACCGTCCCGGCCCGGCCGACATCAGCGCCAGCGTCCCGACGATGATCACACCGACGAGCTCCCAGCCCTTGTTCGAGACGAAGATGCCGTTCTGCCCGTGCACGAAGAAGATCGCGCCGGCCATCACGAACACGAGGAACGAGGCCGGGACCGTCATCTTCAGCCCCAGCAGGATCGCGGCCGAGGCGACGAACTCCACCACGATGGTGAACGCCGCGGCGGCGATGGCGAGCGGGATGCCGAACTTGGAGAACACGACGGCGGTGTCGGACAGGCCCTGGGAGAGCTTCTGCCACGCGTGGGCCACCATCACGACGACGAGCACGATGCGCGCGGCGAGCAGGGCGACGTCCCGCGGGGCGCCGGACAGGGAGCGGTACACGGTTCCTCCTTGCTACGTTCGGTGACGAGTTCACCACGTAATGCGAGAATTCTAGTGTTCGTCGGCCGTCCTACCACCCGGTCCGGTGATCTGCAGCGGCGAGACGACCGCGACATGCGACCAGATCGCCGCCCGACGTCCCGTTCCCGCGTCCCCCGAACGGGGAGCGCCGCGACCGGGCGGTTCCGGTCCACGACCGGTCAGCCGGTCGTGCGCGGCCGGGTGCGATGCTCGTCACCTTCACGAAGGGTCATCGTCGGCGGCGGCGCGTCACCGTGATGCAGCAGGCGCTCCCCCGGCCCGCCCAGGAGCGGTTCACGGTGGGCCAGCGGCGAGGACAGCCCGTCGCCGCAGGGAGACCGCTCGTCGGCCGCCGTGCCCGTCGCGGGTCCGTCCGGAGGCCGCGTGTTCACCGCGACGGCACCGCAGCGGGAGAGCATGATGGCGGCCGTGTCTGCCGAGCCCCGTCCCACGATCGACATCACCGCCACTCCCGAGTGGACGGCACTGACCGAGCACCACGCCGAGGTCGAACCCCGGCACCTGCGCGCGCTGTTCGACGCCGACCCGGGACGCGTCGAGGCGCTGACACTGCACGGCGCCGACCTCGTCGCCGACCTCTCCAAGCACCGCATCACCCGCGAGACCGTCGGGTTGCTGACCGCGCTGGCCCGCCGCGCCGGGCTCCCGGAGCGGATCGAGGCGATGTTCACCGGCGAGCACATCAACACCAGCGAGGACCGCGCCGTCCTGCACACGGCACTGCGCCTGCCCCGCGAGGCCTCCCTGACCGTGGACGGCCAGGACGTCGTCGCCGACGTGCACGAGGTGCTCGACCGGATGCGGGCGTTCACCGACGACGTCCGCTCCGGCCGGTGGACCGGCAGCACCGGGCAGCCGATCGCCACGATCGTCAACATCGGGATCGGCGGGTCGGACCTGGGCCCGGTGATGGCCTACGAGGCGCTCAAGGACTACGCGCGGCGCGACCTGGAGTGCCGGTTCGTCTCCAACATCGACCCGACCGACCTGGCCGAGACCGTCCGCGACCTGGACCCGGCCACGACGCTGTTCATCGTCTCCTCCAAGACGTTCGGCACCCAGGAGACGCTGACCAACGCCCGCAACGCCCGCTCCTGGCTGCTGGAGGGCCTCGGCGCGGACGACGGCGACACCGCCGTGGTCGCGCAGCACTTCGTCGCCGTCTCCACCAACGCGCGCAAGGTCGCCGAGTTCGGCATCTCCACCGACACCATGTTCGGGTTCTGGGACTGGGTCGGCGGGCGCTACTCCCTCGACTCCGCGATCGGGCTGTCGCTGATGTGCGCGATCGGCGCGGAGCGCTTCGGGGAGTTCCTGGCCGGCATGCACGCGATGGACACCCACTTCCGGCGCACCCCGCTCGAGGAGAACCTGCCGGTCGTGGCCGGGCTGCTCGGGATCTGGTACACGAACTTCTTCGGCACCGAGACCCGCGCCGTGCTGCCCTACAGCCAGTACCTGCACCGGCTGCCGGCCTACCTGCAGCAGCTGACGATGGAGTCCAACGGCAAGTCGGTGCGCGGCGACGGGTCCCCGGTCTCCACTGTCACCGGGGAGATCTTCTGGGGCGAGCCGGGCACGAACGGCCAGCACGCGTTCTACCAGCTCCTGCACCAGGGCACCCGGCTCGTGCCGGCCGACTTCATCGGCTTCGGCGAGCCGAACCACGCGCTGCCCGGCGAGGGCGAGGCCGACATGCACGACCTGTTCATGGCCAACCTGTTCGCCCAGACCGCGGCGCTGGCCTTCGGCAAGACCGCCGAGGAGATCGCCGACGAGGGCACACCCGCGGACGTCGTGGCGCACAAGGTGATGCCGGGCAACCGGCCCACCTCGACGATCCTCGCGCCGAAGCTGACGCCCTCGGTGCTCGGGCAGCTGATCGCGTTCTACGAGCACGTGACGTTCGTCGAGGCGATGATCTGGGGCATCGACCCGTTCGACCAGTGGGGCGTCGAGCTCGGCAAGGTGATGGCCGGCCGGTTCGGCCCGGCGCTCTACGCCGCCGACCCGCCGGAGGCGACAGAGGCCGGTCTGGACGCCTCGACGGCCGCGCTGATCGACCGCTACCGGGCCCTGCGCGGACGGGGCCGAACGCGCGGGTGACGGGTGCGGTGCGTGCAGAATGATCTGATGGATCATCCCGTGCGCCGGTGGCGCCGCGCCGCGGTCGTGGCCGCCGTCCTGCTCGTCCTCGGCGGCGTGCTCATCGGGGTGGCGGTCACCGGCGGGCTGCGCGGGGACGACCGCGGGCTGCTGACCGCGGCGGTGACCGAGCGCTCCCCGGGGCTGACCACGGCGGCGGTCGTCCTGACCACGGTCGGGAACACGGCCGCGACGGCGGTGCTCGCGATCGTCGTCGGAGGCGTGCTCTTCGTCCGCGGCCGACGGGCCGACGGGGTCTACCTGGTCGCGACGATGGCGACGGCCAGCCTGGTGTTCACACTGGTCAAGAACCTGCTGGACCGACCGCGCCCGCCGGCGGAGCTGCAGGTGCTGCGCGAGACCAACGAGTCGCTGCCCTCCGGGCACGCCACCATGTCGGCGACCGTGGTCACCGCGATCGTGATCCTGGCCTGGCCGCACCTGGCCGTTCCCGGGCGCGCCCTGGCCGTGGCCGCGGCCGTGCTGTGGGTCGGCGCGGTCGGGGCCACCCGGATCTACCTGGGCGTGCACTGGTTCAGCGATGTCCTCGCCGGCTGGACGCTCGGCCTGGGCTGGGCCGGCCTCGGTGCCGCGGTGCTGCTCTGGTGGCGGGCCCGCCCGGCCGCCGTCCCCTGAGCACCCGCGCCCGCGCGGGGTGCGGGCCGTCCTCGGCGGGACCGTCCGGTGCCGCACCGCCACCTCGATCGGCCCGCGACGGTGCCGTGGGTCGTCGATCGAGTGATCCCGGCGGTCGAGCGCCCCGGCAGGACCCGCCCCGCGTTCGCCCGCGGCCGCCCGAGATCGGCCCCGGAACAGCCGCCCGGTGATCGTCGTTGACCGGGGCGTGACGACCGAACGGATGCGGGTGCGGGCCCCGGAGCTGCGCGGACGGCGCTGGTTGAACACCGGCGGTGCGCCGCTGAGCCTCGCCGGGCTGCGCGGGAAGATCGTCGTGCTGGACTTCTGGACGTTCTGCTGCGTCAACTGCCTGCACGCACTCGACGAGCTGCGCGCGGTCGAGGAGGAGTTCGGCGACGTCCTGGTGATCATCGGGGTGCACTCGCCGAAGTTCCTGCACGAGGCCGACCCGGCCGCGGTCGAGGCCGCGGTGGAGCGCCACGGCGTCACGCACCCGGTGCTCGACGACCCCGAGCTGCGCACCTGGGACGCCTACGCCGCGCGGGCCTGGCCGACGCTGGCCGTGATCGACCCGGCCGGGCAGGTGGTGGCGCGGATGGCGGGCGAGGGGCACGGCCCGGGGCTGGCCTCGCTGGTGCGCGAGCTCGTCGCCGAGCACGGGTCCGCCGGGACGCTGCGCCGCGGGGACGCGCCCTACGTGGCGCCACCGGCGCCGACGACGGCGTTGCGGTTCCCGGGCAAGGTGGTCGCGCTCCCCGGCGGGACGTTCCTGGTCTCCGACACCGCGCACCACCAGCTCGTCGAGCTGGAGGCCGACCTGGTGACCGAGCGTCGCCGGGTCGGGTCGGGGGCGCGCGGGTTCGTCGACGGCCCGCCCGGCAGCGCCCGGTTCAGCGAGCCGCAGGGTCTGCTGGTCCTGCCCGCCGGCACCGCCGGCCACGAGGTGCTGGTCGCCGACACCGTCAACCACGCGCTGCGCGCGGTGCGCCTGTCCGACGGCGACGTCGTCACCGTCGCCGGCACCGGATCCCAGCTGCGCGAACGCGTCCTGCCGGGCGGGACCTCGGCGCAGCTCTCCTCGCCGTGGGACCTGGCGTGGTGGGACGGCCGGGTGGCCGTCGCGATGGCCGGGCCGCACCAGCTGTGGTCGTTCGACCCGGCGACCGGCGAGACCGCGGTGCTGGCCGGGACGACGAACGAGGGCCTGCGCGACGGCCCGCCCGGCGAGGCGTTCTTCGCCCAGCCCAGCGGGCTCGCCGCGGAGGGCGGGACGCTCTGGGTGGCCGACGCCGAGACCTCGGCACTGCGGCGGGTGCAGCGCGCACCGGCCGTCGGGGCCGAGGTGGGCACCGCCGTCGGGCAGGGGCTGTTCGAGTTCGGGCACCGCGACGGCCCCGGCGCCGGGGCGCTGTTGCAGCACCCGCTCGGGGTCGCGGTGCTCCCGGACGGCTCGGTGGCGCTGGCCGACACCTACAACGGTGCCGTCCGGCGCTTCGACCCGTCGACGACGACGGTCTCGACACTGGCCGAGGGGCTCGCCGAACCGTCGGACCTGCTGGTCGACGGCGACGAGCTGATCGTCGTGGAGAGCGCGGCGCACCGGCTGGTGCGGCTGCCGATCCCGGCCGGCGCCCGGGTGGACGGGGCCGCGCACCGGGTCCGGCGCTCCCCGACCGACCTCGCGCCGGGGCCGGTCGCGCTGCGGATCGCGTTCACGCCGCCGGCCGGGCAGCATCTCGACGACCGCTACGGCGACCCGACGTCGCTGACGGTGGCGGCCGCACCGCCGGAGCTGCTCGTCGAGGGCGCCGGGACCGGCACCGGCCTGACCCGCGCGCTGCGCCTGTCCCCCGACGTCGCCGAGGGCGTCCTGCAGGTCGCGGTCGCCGCCGCGTCCTGCGACGACGAGGGCGGGACGTTCGCCGCCTGCCACCGCTACCAGCAGGACTGGGGCATCCCGGTCCGGCTGGTCCCGGGCGCCGGGGCCGAGCTGGACCTGGACCTGCGGGCCGTCTGAGCCGATCAGGGCCCGAGCCAGGCCAGGACGGCCATCACGCGACGGTGGTCGTCCGAGGACGGCGGCAGACCGAGCTTGGTGAAGATCGAGGAGATGTGCTTCTCCACCGCGCCCTGGGTGATCACCATGATGCGGCCGATCGCGGTGTTCGTCCGGCCCTCGGCCATCAGCCCGAGCACCTCCCGCTCGCGCGGCGAGAGCTCGGAGATCGGGTCCTTGCGGCGGCGCTTGGACAGCAGCGCCGAGACGACCTCAGGGTCGAGCACGGTGCCGCCGTCGGCGACCCGGGTCAGCGCGTCGGACAGGTCGGCCAGGCGCGAGACCCGGTCCTTGAGCAGGTAGCCGATCCCGCCGCCGGCCTCGAGCAGGTCGGTCGCATAGGACTCCTCGACGTACTGCGACAGCACCAGGATCTTCGTCTCGGGCAGGCTCCGGCGGATCTGCAGTGCGGCCCGCAGGCCCTCGTCGGTGAACGTCGGCGGCATCCGGACGTCGACGACGGCGACCTCCGGCCGGTGCTCGTGCACGGCCTCGACCAGCGCGTCGCCGTCCCCGACCGCGGCCACCACCGTCGCCCCGGCCTCGTCGAGCAACCGGACCAGCCCCTCGCGCAGCAGCAGCGAGTCCTCGGCCAGCACCACCTTCATCGCCATCGCACCATCCTTGCCGACCGGGCCGCACCGCCCTCGCTCAGCCCTCGCCCAGCCCGGCCACCGGGATCTCGGCGACCAGCTCGGTCGGACCTCCCGCGGGGCTCGAGACCTCCAGCGAGCCCTCGACGATCTCCAGCCGGTCGGTCAGCCCGGCCAGGCCGTGGCCCTTGCCCAGGTGCGCGCCGCCGACGCCGTCGTCGGAGACCGAGACGAGCAGCAGGTCCGCGTCCGCGGTGACGGTGACCGTGCACTGCGATGCGTCCGCATGCTTGGCCACGTTCGTCAGGGCCTCGCTGACCACGAAGTAGGCCGTGTTCTCCACCAGGGCGGGCAGCCGGGTGCCCTCGGCCAGCGCGACGTCGAGCGAGACCCGCACCGGGCAGCGCGCCGCGGCCGCGGCCAGGGCCGGGCCCAGCCCGCGGTCGGCGAGGATCGGCGGGGCGATCCCCCGCGACAGCGCGCGCAGCTCGGTCAGCGCCTCATGGCTCTGTTCCAGCGCCTCGGCCAGCAGCGGGCGGACCCGTTCCGGATCGTCGTCGAGGCGCCGGACGGCCGCCTCGAGGTCCATGCCCAGACGCACCAGGCGCTGCTGCGGCCCGTCGTGGATGTCGCGCTCGAGCCGGCGCAACGTCTGCGCCTCGGCGGCGACGGCGGCCCGGCGACCGGCCGCCAGCTGCTGGGCACGCGCCCGCAGCGCCGCGGTCTGGTTCGTCAGCAGACCCCGGGCCAGCAGCGCCCGGACGTCGGTCAGCCAGCGCACCACGATCGGCAGGGTCGCCAGCAGCAGCACCCCGAGACCGGTGTTCAGCGCGATGTCGCCGAGCTTGGACTGGACCCCGGTGATGCTGCCGAACAACGTCCAGGCGGTCCCGCCGCGGGGAAGCGACCAGTGCCAGAACACGTAGAACAGCCCGCCCAGCCCGACCACCGCCCAGACCAGCGCGACCAGCGCGGTCACCAGCCGTAGCGGGAACCCGGCCATCGCGTGCGCCAGGTCCCGCCACGACTGGGGGTCGGCCAGCCCGCGCAGCAGCCGGGCCATCCCCTTCCCCCTCGTCGGGCGGTAGTGGTGCGGCGGGAGCGGGCGGCCGGTCGCGGCCTCGGTCGCGCGCCGCTCCAGCCCCGCGAACCCGCGGGCGGCGGCCAGCGTGCCGACCGTGATCGGCAGCCCGATCCAGGCCACCGCCGTCCCCGCGCCGAGCAGCAGGCCGACCAGCACCACCACGAACGTCACGGCGGCGAGCGGGAGCCCCGCCAGCAGGTAGGCCATCTGGGCGCCCAGGCGGGTGCGGCCGGGCCAGGTCGCCGGCCAGCTCATCGAGCCGAGCGCGTTCGCCGGGACGTGCAGCACGCCGTCGCGCATGATCCCGTCGCGCAACGCGCCGTAGGGGTGCCAGCCACCGACCGGGCGGACCAGGTGGGCCTGCCCCGGGTCGTGCCCGGTCCCGTCGTCGCCGTCCCCGAAGCGTCCCTCGTCGATCCGCGCGGCCGCGTACCCCTCGTCGGCGACGCCGGTGCGCGACCGTGCGCGCCGCGACGCCCCGCCGTCCCCGGTGTCCTCCGGCACGCGACCACCTTCACCCGAGTCGTGCCCCCGGTACCGGGAGCCTCATCGGCGAGGGTAGGGCCATCGGCGGGCCGCCGCGTGTACCGATCACCACAGGGCGGGCGCCCGCTCCGGCGCAGCGGGTGGTTGGCTGGCCCGATGGAGCTCGTCGAGGTCGATCGGGCCGGGTCGGTCGCCACCATCACGCTCAACGACCCGCGGCGGCGCAACCCGCTCTCGTTCGGGATGCGCGAGCAGATGCTCCGTGCGCTGGCGCAGGCCCGCGACGACGACACGGTGCGCGCGGTCGTGCTCGCCGGGGCCGGCGGGTTCTTCTGCGCCGGCGGCGACATCGCCGGCATGACCGACGACCGCCCGGCCGGGGTCTACCGGCTGCACCTGCTGGGCCGGGTGGTCGAGGCGCTGGTCACGCTGGGGAAGCCGGTGCTCGCGGCCGTCGAGGGCGGCGCCTACGGCGCGGGCCTGTCGCTGATGGCCCTGTGCGACCACGTCGTCGCCGCCGACGACGCCCGCCTGTGCTCGTCGTTCGGTGCGATCGGGCTCGGGACCGACGGCGGGCTGAGCTGGTCGCTGCCGCGCCGCGTCGGGCGGGGCAGGGCGGCCGAGATCATCATGTTCGGCGAGGTCGTGGACGCCGCCCGCGCCGAGCGGATCGGCCTGGTCGAGCGGGTGGTGCCGAGCGGGACCGCCCGCCACGTCGCGCTCGAGCGGGCCGCGCTGCTGGCCGGGCGGTCACGCCCGGCCCTGGCCGCGAACAAGGCGACGCTGGGGGGCGCCGACCTGGCCGGCCTGCGCCGGGTCCTCGAGGAGGAGACCCGTCACCAGCTCGAGCTCATGTCGGGGCCGGACTTCGCCGAGGGGGTCGCCGCCTTCCGGGAGCGGCGACCGGCCCGGTTCGACACCTGACCGCGACGGGTGCGGCCTAGGCCGGGGGCCCGCTGAAGTTCGGCGCGCGCTTCTCGCGGTGCGCGGCCACCCCCTCGGCCACGTCGGGCAGGCCGAACCCGTAGAACTCCAGGGCCAGTGACGCGTCGAACGACGGCCCGGCCACCCGGTACCAGCTGTTGAGGGCCTGCTTGGTCCAGCTGATCGCGCTCGGTGCGCCCGCGGTCAGGCTGCGCGCGACCTCCAGCGCGGTGTCCTGGACCTGGTCGTCGTCGACGCAGAGCGAGACCAGCCCGATCCGCTCCGCCTCCTCGCCGGTGATCGGACGGCAGGTGAGCAGGTAGTACTTGGCCTTGGCCATGCCGCACAGCAGCGGCCAGCAGATCGCGGCGTGGTCGCCCGCGGCGACGCCGAGGCGGGTGTGCCCGTCGACGATCTTCGCGGTGCGCGCCGCCACCGAGACGTCGGCGAGCAGGCCGATCGCCAGCCCCGCGCCGACCGCCGGGCCGTGGATCGCCGAGACCACCGGCTTGGAGCAGTTGATCACGTTGTAGACCATGTCCCGGGCCTCGCGCAGCACCCGGGTCCGCACCACCGGGTCGGCCACCATCTCCTCGATCATGTCGAACGCCCCGCCCGCGGAGAACGCCCGTCCCTCCCCGCGCACCAGCACCGCCCGGACGGTGGGGTCGCGGTCGATCACCGGCCAGATGTCGGCCAGCTGCTGGTGTGCGTCGGCGCCGACGGCGTTGAGGTTCGGCCCGTCCAGGACGATCTGCAGGATCGCCTCCTCCGGGCGTTCGACACGCAGGGCGGTGAACGGGGCGTACCGGTCGGTCTCGGGGGTCTCGGAGGTCATGAGCGCACCGTAGGGCGGCCGGCCCGGGTGATCCACCCGGGTGTGACCGGCCCCGGCGCGGGGTCGCGCCGGGGCCGCGGGCATGGTGGGCTACCGACGAGTACGAACGACCACGGCGGCGGGTGCCGCCGGACGAGACGAGAGCGAGGCCCGCCGTGGATCCCTCCGACCTGCAGGACGTGCTGGACTCGGTGCGCGACTTCATCCGCACCGAGGTGGTGCCGGCCGAGGAGCAGATCGAGGCCGACGACGCCGTCCCGGAACGGATCGTCGCGCAGTGCAAGTCGATGGGCCTCTACGGCTTCACCATCCCCGAGCAGTACGGGGGCCTCGGGCTGAGCGTCGGCGAGGAGGTGCGCCTGGCCTTCGAGCTGGGCTGGACCACACCGGCGCTGCGCTCGCTGTTCGGCACGAACAACGGCATCGCCGGACACGTGCTGATGGAGGGCGGCACCGAGGAGCAGAAGGAGCAGTGGCTGCCGCGCCTGGCCAGCGGCGAGGTGACCGCGTCGTTCGGGCTGACCGAGGCCGACGCCGGGTCCGACCCGTCCTCGCTGGCGACCCGCGCCGTGCGCGACGGGTCCGGCAGCGGGGAGTGGGTGCTCAACGGCTCCAAGCGCTACATCACCAACTCGCCGGTCGCCGACGTCATCATGGTGTTCGCCAAGACGAACCCGGACGTGGCCGGCAACCGCGGGATCTCCACCTTCCTGGTCCCGAAGGACACGCCCGGGCTCTCGATCGGGCCCAAGGACCACAAGATGGGCCAGTTCGGGGCGTGGACCGCCGACGTGCACCTCGACGACGTCCGGGTCCCGGCCGACGCCCTGGTCGGCGGGGCGGACGGGGTCGACACCGGCTTCGTGACCGCGGCCAAGTGCCTGGCCCACGGGCGCCTGCACATCGCCGCGGTGTGCGTGGGGATGGCCGAGCGGCTGGTGCACGAGTCGGTGGAGTTCGCCAGGACCCGGGAGCAGGGCGGCAAGCCGATCGCGCGGTTCCAGCTGGTGCAGGGCCTGATCGCGGACTCGGTCACCGACCACCGCGCCGGACGCGGCCTGGTCCTCGACGCCGCCAGGGCGTTCGACGAGGGCACCGACCGGGTCTCCGGCCCGGCCGCGGCGAAGTACTTCTGCTCGGAGATGGTCGGCCGGGTCGCCGACCGCGCGGTGCAGGTGCACGGCGGCGCCGGCTACATGCGCGGGGTCACCGTGGAGCGTTTCTTCCGCGACGCCCGCCTGTTCCGGATCTACGAGGGCACCAGCCAGATCCAGCAGGTGATCATCGCCCGCGACGCCCTCGGCACGGCCGCCCGCGCCTGAGCCGCCCGGCCGCGCTCCCCCGCACACGACGGCGCCCCGCCGGAAGTCTCCGACGGGGCGCCGTGGGTGCGGGAGCCGGACTCAGTGGTCCGCGGGACGGATGTGGTACTCGAACACCAGGCCACCGATCGCGCCGAGCAGCAGGATGCCGGCGATCACGATCAGCCACACGTAGAAGAACGCGAGGCCGACCCCGACCAGGGCGGCCGCCGCGGCCATCATGACCGGCCAGTAGCTGCCCGGGGAGAAGAAGCCGACCTCGCCGGCCCCGTCGGAGACCTCGGCCTCGGCGTTGTCCTCCGGACGCTCGTCGAGACGGCGGGAGACGAACCGGAAGTAGGTGCCGACGATCAGCGACAGCCCGCCGGTCAGGAACAGCGCGGCGATGCCGACGGGCTCCTGGGCCAGGATCGTGTAGACGATCGCGCACAGGAAGAAGAACCCGGTGCAGAGCTCGAAGATGCGGGACTCGATCTTCATCGGTGACTCCCTCCTCGGTACGGATATTCGCGACGCATGCGGCGCTCAGCCGTTCGCCTGCGCGGCCAGCTGTCCGCGCTCGGTGCTGAACGGGTAGGTGGTGACGGCCTCGGGGGCGCACTGCGGACCGCACTTCAGGGCGGCCAGCGCCTCCCCGGCGGTGTAGGGCAGCCGGGTCTGCGGGTTGACCTGCTTGCGCAGCCCCATGTAGCGCTCGTAGAGCTCCGGCGACACGGCGCGGACCTCGAAGTTCATCTGCGCGTGGTAGGAGCCGCAGAGCTCGGCGCACCGGCCGACGAACGCACCCTCACGCTCGATCTTGTCGATGATGTAGGTGTTGTCCTGCTCGTTGCGGTCCGGCATCGGGAACACGTCCCGCTTGAACAGGAACTCCGGCACGTAGAACGAGTGGATGACGTCGTTCGAGGCCTGGGTGAACTGGATGCTGCGGTTCGTCGGCAGCACCAGGATCGGGATCGTGCTGCTGGTGCCCAGGGTCTCGACCGGACGCCCGTCGGCGGCGATCTGGTTCGGGTAGTCGAACTTCCAGTTCCACTGGAACCCGGTGATCCCGACCTGGACGTCGGCCGGACGCCCGTTCGTCGGGCCCGCCTTGTCCACGTAGTTCTGCACGTTGACGGTGAACCCGAACAGCACCGCGACGATGACCGTCGGGATCGCGGTGAACACGAGCTCGACCGGCAGGTTGTACTGCGTCTGCCGCGGCAGCGAGCCGTCGTCGTCCTTCTTCTTACGGTGCAGGATGATCGCCCAGAACATCGCGGCCCAGGTGATGACACCGACGACCAGCGCGGCGATCGCGGAGTAGGTCCACAGGTACCGCATCGACTCGGCCTCGGGGGTGACCCCGACCGGCCAACCGAACCGGAGGACCTCCTCGACGGAGCACCCGGTGAGCGCGGGCACCGCCAGCGCGGCCACCACTCCCAGCTTCGCCACCCGGACGAAACGGGAGCGGACGGACCCCGTCGCGCGTTCTGCTCGGCCCACTGCGCGCCGCCTTCCTGATGTCTGTTCTTCCGCGTCACACCCAGGTCTGCCCTGCGTACGACGCCTGCACCGGTCGGCCGGCAAGATCACGCGAAGCGCGACTTTCGACCTCGCGTAGAGAATAGACGAACAGGGCCCACCACGCGCTCCCCGGGGTCACACCCCGGGGCGTCCGCGACCGGTCCGGGTGGCTGACGCATACTGATTCCCGTGTGCGGACTGCTGGGACTGCTGACCGCCGGGGCGGATGCCGCCACCCGGGTGGAGCCGATCGCCGACGCGCTGCGGTGCGCGCGCCACCGGGGACCCGACGAGAGCGCGACGTGGAACGACCACGATCTCGTCCTCGGGTTCAACCGGCTCTCGATCATCGACGTGGACCACTCGCACCAGCCGTTGCACTGGGGTCCGGTGCCCGGCGAGGACACCCGCTACACCATCGTGTTCAACGGCGAGATCTACAACTACCTCGAGCTGCGCGAGGAGCTGATCGAGACCTTCGACGCGGCGTTCGCCACCGAGGGCGACGGTGAGGTCATCGTCGCGGCGTTCCACTACTGGGGCCCGGACGCGGTGCAGCGCCTGCGCGGCATGTTCGCCTTCGCGATCTGGGACGTGGTCGAGCGCGAGCTGTTCGTGGCCCGCGACCCGTTCGGCATCAAGCCCCTGTTCCTGGCCACCACGCCCGCCGGGACGGTCTTCGCCAGCGAGAAGAAGTCGATCCTGGCCCTCGCCCAGAACATGGGCATCGGGCTGGACCTGGAGCCGGCCGCGCTGCAGCAGTACCTGACGCTGCAGTACGTGCCCGAGCCCTGGTCGCTGCACCGCATGATCGCGCGCGTCGAGTCCGGCACGCACGTCACGGTGGCCCCCGGCGAGGAGCCGGTGCACCAGCGCTACTTCCGGCCCACGTTCCTCTCGCTGCCCTCGCACGCCCCGGCCAGCGCCCAGGCCGAGGCGATCGTGCACGGCGAGATCGCCGACGTGCTGCGCGACTCGGTGGCCAAGCACATGCGCGCCGACGTCACGGTGGGCGCCTTCCTCTCCGGCGGCATCGACTCCACCGCGATCGCGGCCCTGGCCAAGGAGCACAACCCGAACCTGATCACGTTCACCACCGGGTTCGAGCGCGAGGGCTACTCCGAGGTCGACGTGGCCGCCGAGTCCGCCGCCGCGATCGGCGTCCGGCACGTGGTCCGCACGGTCAAGCCGGACGAGATGATGGAGGCCCTGCCCCAGATCGTCTGGTACCTCGACGACCCGGTCGCCGACCCGGCGCTGGTCCCGCTGTGGTTCATCGCCCGCGAGGCCCGCGAGCACGTCAAGGTGGTGCTCTCCGGCGAGGGCGCGGACGAGCTGTTCGGCGGCTACTCGATCTACCGTGAGCCGCTCTCGCTCGCACCGTTCGAGAAGGTCCCGGGCACGCTGCGGCCGCTGATGCGCCGCGCCTCGCGCAAGATGCCCGAGGGCATGCGCGGCAAGGACCTGCTGCGCCGCGGGTCGCTCTCGCTGGAGCAGCGCTACTACGGCAACGCCCGGATCTTCCGCGACGACCAGCTGCACGAGGTGCTGCGCGGCTACGACCCGCGGGTCAGCCACGTCGACGTGACCGCGCCGCACTACTTCGCCTCCCGCGACTGGGACGACGTGGCCCGGATGCAGCACGTGGACCTGTTCACCTGGCTGCGCGGCGACATCCTGGTCAAGGCCGACAAGATGAC
>CBIHNM010000093.1:0-14667 GCA_966211265.1 uncultured Pseudonocardia sp. | reverse complement strand
ACGTCGTGCTGATGGACGTGCGGATGCCGCGCTGCGACGGCATCGAGGCGACCCGGCGCGCGGTCGCCGCGCACCCGGGCCTGCGGGTCGTCGTGCTCACCACGTTCGACCTCGACGAGTCGGTGACCGCCGCGATCGCGGCCGGGGCCAGCGGGTTCCTGCTCAAGGACGTCGCCCCGCAGGCACTGATCGAGGCGGTGCGCACGGTGTACCGCGGTGACTCGGTCGTCGACCCGGTCTCCACCCGCAGGCTGCTGCGTGCCACGGCGCCGCTGCTGGCCGATCCGGTCGCCGCGGACCCGCGGTCGGCGACCGTGCCGCCGAGCGCGGCACTGGCCGAGCTCACGCCCCGCGAGCGGGAGGTCCTCGTCCTGATGGGCACGGGACTGACGAACTCCGAGATCGCCGCCGAGCTGGTCCTGGCCGAGGCCACGGTGAAGACCCACATCGGGCACGTGCTGGCCAAGACCGGGTCCCGGGGCCGGGTCCAGGCCGTGGCGCTGGCCTTCCGGACCGGCCTGGTCAGCTGAGACGCCGGGCGCGACCCGGATCACATCGCACAACTGGTCCAACCAGTTGATATGTTGAGCGCCGGTGGGTGACGATGGGGTCATGGAGATCGCCCCCGTCCTCCGGCACTCGGTGTCCGACGAGGTCTTCGCGGCGCTGGTCGAGGAGATCCTCAGTGGCCGCGTCGCCGTGGAGGAGGCCCTGCCCGCCGAACGCGACCTGGCCGAGGCGTTCGGGGTCAACCGGCACGCGGTCCGCGAGGCGCTCAAGCGGGTGCAGCAGGCCGGGCTGGTCCGGATCGCCCAGGGCGGCAAGACCCGGGCCCGGGACTGGCGCACGCACGCCGGCCTCGACCTGCTGCACGCGCTCGCCACCAGCGGGGCCGTCCCGGCCTCCGATCTGGTCCGCGACATCCTGGTGATGCGCGCCGCCGTCGGCGCCGACGCCGCCCGGCTGTGCGCCGAGGCTGCGAGCGACGCCGAGATCCGCGCCGTGACCGCCGCCGCACGGGCCTACCCGGCCGGGCCCGCCGGGATCGGCGAGCTGGTGGACACCGATCTGGCGTTCTGGTCGGCGGTGCTCGACGGCGCCCACAACGTGGCCTACCGGCTCGGCCTGAACACGCTGGTCAGCGGCATCGCCGGGATCGGGGTCGAGAACGTGCCCGGTCTCCTGGACGAGTACGCCGACCGCGCGGCACACCTGGAGCTCGCCGGACGGATCGCGGACCGGGACGGCGAGGCCGCCCACGCCGTCGCCCGGCGCCTGCTCGGCCCGGCCGGGGGGTCCTGACCGTGTTCGACCTGATCCTGCACGCGATCCCCGTGTTCGCGATCTGCCTGGCCCTGGAGGCGGTGTCGTTCCACCTCCTGCCCGACGACGACGAGCTCGGCTACGACGGGCGCGACGCGCGCACCAGCCTGCTGATGGGGCTGGGCAACGTCGTGGTCAACATCGGCTGGAAGCTCGTCGTGGTGGCGGTCTACGCCGCCGCGTACACGCTCACGCCGCTGCGCCTCGATGCCGGGGACTGGTGGGTATGGGTGCTGCTGTTCCTCGCCGACGACGTCGTCTACTACTGGTACCACCGCACGCACCACACGGTCCGGGTGTTCTGGGCCAGCCACGTCGTGCACCACTCGAGCGAGTTCTACAACCTCTCGACCGCGCTCCGGCAGCCCTGGACCCCGTTCTCGTCGATGCCCTACTGGCTGCCGCTCGCGCTGGTCGGCTTCCCGCCGTGGATGATCCTGCTGGCGCAGTCGTGGAGCCTGGTCTACCAGTTCTTCATCCACACCGAGCGGGTCGGCACCCTGTGGCGCCCGGTCGAGCTGGTCCTCAACACGCCGTCGCACCACCGCGTGCACCACGGCTCCAACACCGCCTACCTCGACCGGAACTACGGCGGCATCCTGATCGTCTGGGACCGGCTCTTCGGCACGTTCGAGCCCGAGGGCGAGCGCGTCCGCTACGGCCTGACGACGAACATCGACACGTTCAACCCCGCCCGCGTCGCCACCCACGAGTTCGCCTCGATCTGGCGCGACGTGCGCCGCGCCCCGACCTGGCGCGCCCGGGCCGGCCACGTGTTCGCGCACCCGGGCTGGTCGCCGACCTCCTAGGGCCCGGGCCCGAGGTGCGGGTGGCCGTCGCGGGCCCGATCCGCCGAGCGGGATCGGGGTTGAGCGGTCCGCACGCGGGTAGGCGGGGTGTCCGCCCACCCCGGAGGAGGTCCTTGTGCAGGCAGTGACCTGGCACGGCAAGAACGACGTCCGCGTGCAGTCGGTCCCGGACCCCGGGATCCAGGAGCCGACCGACGCGGTCATCCGCGTCACCACGACCAACATCTGCGGCTCCGACCTGCACCTCTACGAGACGCTCGGACCGTTCATGGGCCGGGGCGACATCCTCGGCCACGAGCCGATGGGCATCGTCGAGGCGGTCGGCTCGGAGGTGACGAACCTGCAGGTCGGGGACCGGGTCGTGATCCCGTTCCAGATCGCGTGCGGGACCTGCTGGATGTGCGGGCAGGGCCTGCAGACCCAGTGCGAGGTCACCCAGGTCCGCGACCACGGCACGGGGGCGGCGCTGTTCGGCTTCTCCAAGCTCTACGGCGAGGTCGCCGGCGGGCAGGCCGAGTACCTGCGGGTGCCGCAGGCCCAGTACGGCCCGATCGTCGTCCCGCACGAGCACCCCGACGACCGGTTCGTCTACCTCTCCGACGTGCTGCCCACGGCCTGGCAGTCGGTCGCCTACGCCGACATCCCGGAGGGCGGCTCGGTGGCCGTGCTCGGTCTCGGGCCGATCGGGGAGATGGCGACCCGGATCGCCCAGCACCGGGGCGCCGGCCAGGTGATCGCCGTCGACCTGGTCCCGGAACGGATCGAGCGTGCCCGCGCCCACGGTGTCGAGGTGATCGACCTGAACCGCACCGGGGACGTCGGGGCCACGATCCGGGACATGACCGACGGCCGCGGCACCGACGCCGTGATCGACGCGGTGGGGATGGAGGCGCACGGCTCGCCGGTCGCCCGCGGCATCCAGCAGGCCGCCGGGATGCTGCCGCAGGCCCTCTCCGCGCCGATCATGAAAACGGCCGGGGTGGACCGGCTCTCGGCCCTGTACGCGGCGATCGACATCGTCCGCCGCGGCGGCACGATCAGCCTGATCGGCGTCTACGGCGGCATGGCCGACCCGATGCCGATGCTGACGCTGTTCGACAAGCAGATCCAGCTGCGGATGGGGCAGGCCAACGTCAAGCGCTGGGTGCCGGAGATCCTGCCGCTGCTCACCGGCGACGACGACCCGCTCGGCGTCGACACGTTCGCCACGCACCGGCTGCCGCTGTCCGAGGCCGCGC
Source organism: uncultured Pseudonocardia sp. (assembly GCA_966211265.1). Taxonomy (GTDB): domain Bacteria; phylum Actinomycetota; class Actinomycetes; order Mycobacteriales; family Pseudonocardiaceae; genus Pseudonocardia. Next base: position 11,297 of record CBIHNM010000093.1, on the reverse strand, counting down.
ACGGCTACGACATCTTCCAGAAGAAGCAGGACGGCGCGATGAAGGTCGTGCTGACGCCCTGACCCACCCGCTCGCCCCGGCTCCGCCGCGCCGGTCGGGCACCGGTCCCGACGCCGCCCGGACCCGGGCTGTGCCGGGGCCACCACCGGGCTCGGTCGCCACAGCGGTCGTAGCCTGGGGCCATGACCGTCGCGGTGGGTACCTCGTTCACGTTCGACAACACCTACGTGCGTGAGCTGGCGGGCCTCTACGAGCCGTGGAAGGCGGCCCCGGCCCCGGCGCCGCGGCTGGTGGCGCTCAACGCGGAGCTGGCCGGGGAGCTGGGCCTCGACGCCGAGGCGCTGCGCTCGCCCGAAGGCGTCGACGTGCTGGCCGGCAACACCGTGCCCGAGGGCGCCCAGCCGGTCGCCCAGGCCTACTCGGGACACCAGTTCGGCAACTACTCCCCACGCCTGGGCGACGGCCGGGCACTGCTGCTCGGCGAGGTGCACGACCGCGCCGGGCACCGCCGGGACCTGCACCTCAAGGGCTCCGGGCGCACGCCGTTCGCCCGCGGCGGGGACGGCAAGGCGCCGCTGGGCCCGATGCTGCGCGAGTACGTCATCGGGGAGGCGATGCACGCGCTCGGGATCCCGACGACGCGGGCCCTGGCCGTGGTCGCGACCGGCGAGGACGTCGCGCGCGACGAGCTGCTGCCGGGTGCGGTGCTGACCCGGGTCGCGTCGAGCCACCTGCGGGTCGGCACGTTCCAGTACACCGCGGCGCTCGGTGACGTGGCGCTGTTGCGGCGCCTGGCCGACCACGCGATCGCCCGGCACCACCCGGACGCCGCGACGGACGACAATCCCTACCTGTCGCTGTTCGAGCGCGTGCTCGACACCCAGGCCGCGCTGATCGCGCGCTGGATGCTGGTCGGGTTCGTGCACGGCGTCATGAACACCGACAACATGACGATCTCCGGCGAGACGATCGACTACGGGCCCTGCGCGTTCCTCGACGCCTACGACCCGGCCACGGTGTTCAGCTCGATCGACCACGCCGGCCGCTACGCCTTCGGCAACCAGCCCCGGGTGGGTCAGTGGAACCTGGCGCGGCTGGCCGAGGCGCTGCTGCCGCTGATCGACGCGGACCAGGAGGCCGCCGTCGCCGCGGCCACCGAGGTGCTCACGACCTACCCGGACCGCTACGAGCGCCACTGGCGCGCCGGGATGCGCGCCAAGATCGGCCTCACCGGTGCCCCCGATGCGGCCGACCCGCTGATCGACGACCTGCCGGCGCTGCTCGCCGCCCAGCGCGTCGACTTCACCGCGTTCCACCGGTCGCTGTCCTCGGCGGTGCGCGGCGACGCGGCCCCGATGCGGTCGCTGCTCACCGACCCCTCCGCCCTCGACGGGTGGACCGGGAGGTGGCACGCGGCGCTGGCCACCGCGGGGGAGCCGGGCGCGATCGCCGACGCGATGGACCGCGTCAACCCGGCCTACATCCCGCGCAACCAGCACGTGGAGGAGGCGTTGACCGCGGCGACCGGCGGGGACCCCGCGCCGTTCCGCCGCCTGGGCGAGGTCCTCGCCCACCCGTTCGACGAGCGCCCGGGGTTCGAGGCGTACGCCGCGCCCGCCCCGCCGGAGTTCGGGTCCTACACCACGTTCTGCGGGACCTGACCCCCGGCCGCCGCCCGGGGGCCGGCCTGCGCCGCGATCAGGCGGGCGGCCTCGCGCACCTCGTCCGCGGTGCTCCACCGGCCCAGCGACAGGCGCAGCGCGGCGTGGGCACGCCCTGCCGACAGGCCCATCGCGAGCAGCACCTCCGACGGTGCGTCGACGCCCTCGTGGCAGGCCGAGCCGGTCGCGGCCGCGACCCCGGGGCCCGCGGCGAGCAAAGCCCGGCCGCCGGCCCCGCCGTCGATGCTGATGTTGAGCGTCCCGGGCAGGCGGTGCTCGGGGTGTCCGTTGAGCTGCACCCGCGCGGGCAGCCGGCTGCGCAGCTCGTCGTGCAGCAGGTCGCGCAGGCCGGCGAGCCGCCGGGTGCTGCCGGGCAGCTCGGCCGCGGCCAGGGCGGCGGCCTCACCCAGGGCGGCGATCAGCGCGACGTTCTCGGTGCCGGCCCGGCGCCCGTCCTCCTGCCCGCCACCGTGCACGGTCGGCGCCAGCGCGACCCCGTCGCGGACGTAGAGGGCACCGACGCCCTTCGGCGCGTACATCTTGTGCCCCACCACGGTCAGCAGGTCGACACCCAGCTCCTCGACGTCGATCGCGACCTTGCCCACCGCCTGCGCGCCGTCGGTGTGGAACAGCGCGCCGTGCGCGCGGGCGATCGCGGCCAGCTCGCGGACCGGCGCCAGCGTGCCGGTCTCGCTGTTGCCGTAGGCGACCGAGACCAGTGCGGTGCCGGGCCCGATCACGGCCTGCAGGTCGGCCGGGTCGACCCGCCCGTGCCGGTCGACGGGCAGGTGGGTGACGGTGACGCCGCCGGCCTCCAGCGCGGCGCACGCGCCCCGCACGGCCGGGTGCTCGGTCGCCACCGTGATCACCTCCCGGCGCCCGGCGGGGGCGGCCGACACGGCGCCGCGGACGGCGAGGGTGTCGGACTCCGACCCGCCGCCGGTGAACACGATCTCGCTGGCCCGGGCACCGACCAGGTCGGCCACCTGCGCGCGGGCACGGGCCACCGCCGCGCGCGGGACCTCGCCGAAGTGGTGGCTCGACGAGGGGTTGCCGAAGTGCGTCGCGAGGTAGGGCAGCGCCACCTCGAGCACGGCCGGGTCGACCGGGGTCGTGGCGTTGTAGTCGAGGTAGATCGGTCCGCCGGTCAGGCAGGGATGGGACATCGGGCCTCCGTCGTCGGGCCGCCATTTCTACCATTACCACTCCGTCGCCCAGGACATCCATCTGCCACAGGGCGGCAATTACGCGATTGTCGCAATCGAATTCGACGCCTACCCTGACATTCTCGTCCCGATTCGGTGGAAGGCGACGGATCGACCCATGCGAATCCTGATGCGGAATCGCGCCTATCGACGGCTGTTCGTCGCGCAGGTCCTGGCACTGGTCGGGACCGGCCTGGCCACGGTCGCGCTGGGCCTGCTCGCCTACGAGCTGGCCGGTGCGCGGGCGGGGGAGGTGCTGGGCACCGCGCTGGCGGTCAAGATGGTCGCCTACGTGGCGATCGCCCCGGTCGTCGGCGCCTGGGCGGACCGCGTGCCGCGCAAGGTGTTGATGGTGTCGGCGGACCTGGCTCGGGCCGGGGTCGTGCTGCTGCTGCCGGTGGTCACCCAGGTCTGGCAGGTGTACGTGCTGATCGCCCTGCTGCAGGCGGCGTCGGCGACGTTCACCCCGACGTTCCAGTCGGTGCTGCCCGACGTGCTGCCCGACGAGGCCGACTACACCCGGGCGTTGTCGGCGTCACAATTCGCGGTCGGTGCCGAGAACATCGCCAGCCCGTTGCTGGCCGCCGCGCTGCTGACCGTGGTCGATTTCCACGTACTGTTCCTCGGCACCACGGCCGGTTTCCTGTGCTCGGCGGCACTCGTCGTCGGCGCCGCCGTGCCGGCCGGGCGGCGCAGCGCGCACGACCGCTTCGTCGACCGGCTCGTGGTCGGCATGCGGATCTTCGCCGCGACCCCGCGCCTACGCGGTGTGCTGGCCCTGAACATGGTGGTGGCCGCCTGCGGGGTGATCGCGCTGGTCAGCACCGTGAACGTGGCACGTGACCTGCTGGGCGGGTCGCAGGCCGATGTCGCGCTGCTGCTGGCCGTGAGCGGTGCGGGCACGGCGGTGGCGGCACTGAGCGCGCCGTGGCTGCTGCGCCGGTGCGCCGAGAGGACGATGATGCTCGCCGGCGCCGCGGTGTCGGTCATGGCCGTGACCGGCGCGCTCGTGCTCTCGCTGCTCCCGGGATGGGGCCTGGCCGCGGCGGTCTGGTCGCTGGTGGGGTTCGGTCCGGGCGCGATCATGGTGGTGACCGGGCGGGTGGTCCGTCGCTCCACCGGTACGCGGGACCGGCCGGCCGCGTTCGCCGCGCAGTTCTCGCTCTCGCACGCGTGCTGGCTGCTGACCTACCCGCTGACCGGGTGGGTCGGCTCCCTGGCCGGGTTCACCGCGGCCTGGGCGGTGCTGGCCGTGCTCGTCGTCGCCGCGGCGGTCGCGGCGGCGAGGCTGTGGCCCCGGGGCCTCCCGGACGAGCTGCGGCACGTGCACGACGGGTCCGCCGACGAGGATCACCTGGCCCATGCCGAGTGGGACGGGACGTGCTGGGTGCACACCCACCGCATCGTCATCGACGGCAACCACACCCGGTGGCCCGCGCCGGTGCGGTGACCACCGACCCGGCCGATCCGTCGGTGCTCCCAACATCGTCGGTCGGCCGGGCTGGCGTCGAGAGTTAGTCTCGACTATCTTTCGATGTCATGGTCACGATGTCGGGTCCGACGAGCTACCGCGCGATGCCGGTGGTCCGGACGCCCGAGCGGGTCCGCTACACGCCACGGCCGATCGACCTGCTCGCCATCATCGGTGCCCTCCTGATCGTCTTCGCCCTGCTCCGGCTGGCCCAGCTCGTCTGAGGGCGGGCCGGGCCCGCGGCGCCCGGCACCGTCGACGTAGCATCGGAGCCGACCGGCCGGGCGCCCCCGGCGTCCGGCGGTGACGAGGAACGGATGCTTCCCGAGCTCGAGCGCTGGTTCGCGCGGCGGACCTGGCAGGACCCCCGGTGGGACGCCGGCTCCCTGGTCGCGGCCAAGCGGGGGCGCACCGTCTCGGTCGTGCTGCCGGCGCTGGACGAGCAGGCCACCGTCGGCGGCGTCGTCGCCGCGGTCCTCCCGCTCACCGGAGGGCCCTCCCCGCTGGTCGACGAGCTGGTCGTGCTGGACTCCGGCTCCACCGACGCCACCCGGCGGGTGGCCGCCGAGGCCGGTGCACGGGTCGTCACCCGGGAGCAGGCGATGCCCGGGGTCGCCGTCCGCGCGGGCAAGGGGGAGGTCCTGTGGCGGTCGCTGGCCGCCACGACCGGGGACGTGGTCGTGTTCCTGGACTCCGACCTCGTCGACGTCGATCCGGGCTTCGTCACCTCGCTGCTCGGCCCGCTGCTCACCGCGCCCGGGGTCGAGCTGGTCAAGGGCTTCTACCGGCGGCCGCTGCGGCTCGGCGCGGCGCCGGGGGACCGGACGTCCGCACCGCGGCCCGCCGAGCTCGACACCGGCGGCGGGCGGGTGACCGAGCTGCTGGCCCGGCCGCTGATCACGGCCCTGTGCCCGCGCCTGGCCGGGATCGTCCAGCCGCTCGGCGGGGAGTACGCCGCGACCCGCGACCTGCTGGAGTCGGTGCCGTTCGCGGCCGGCTACGGGGTCGAGCTCGGCCTGCTGATCGACGCCGAGCGGACCCGCGGCCTGGACGCGCTGGCCCAGGTCAACCTGGGCGTCCGCAAGCACCGGCACCGGTCGTTGCTGCAGCTCGGGGTGATGTCGCGGCAGATCCTGGCCGCGGTGCTGCACCGGGTGGCGGTGCCGGACCCGGGCGCGGCGATCGTGCAGTTCACCCAGCTCGACGGGGAGTGGCTGCCCACCGACCACCCGGTCGAGACCCGGGACCGCCCCGCCGTGCGTGAGGTCATCTGCCCCGGTGCGCGGCCGGGATCGCGTCGAGCGTGATCGGCCTGCCGTGCGGGGTCGCGCGGGCGGCCCGGTGCCAGGCCTGCTCACGGTCGGTGATAGCGTCGATCGTGGTCAGCCCGCGGGCCACGACGACGCGCTCCAGTGCGGTCAGCCAGCTCGTGTAGTACTCGCCGTCCGGGTCGTCGCGCAGGGCCGCGGCCAGCTCCTCGGCGAAGTCGGGCCAGGCGAAGCGGCCCCGCTCGTGCAGCGCCAGCGCCAGCGCGAAGGCCTGGGCGTGCCACGGCTCGGCGAACACGGGCTCGGTACCGGGGCCCGGCACCGCGACGTCGGGGCCGGGGTCAGGCCGGCTCAAGGTAGCTCTCCCACGCGTCGACCGAGACGGCCACCGACGCGTCCGCGGCCTCGCCCCAGAGCTCGGTCCCGGCGAAGGACACGGTGTAGAGCCACTCCGGGTTCTCGCCGCGGCCGTGCGCGTTGGTGTCGGGCAGGACGTGCGCGCCGTGCACCAGCTCGACCGTGCCCCGGTGACCGCGCACGTAGCGGGGCAGGCGGGTGTGGCCGGTGGGGTGGATGTTGCGGGCCCGCACCGCCTGGCCCACCGCGAACATCGGTGCCCGGGCGGTGGCACGCGCGGTCGGGGCGCCGCGGCGCAGCACCCGGGTGACGGCGTCCGGGGAGACGGTCGCGACGCCGGGCGCGCCGGCCCGGCGGGCGCGCCCGCCGGCGAGCTCGTCGGCGTCGACGAGCCCGTGCGCGAGCAGCAGCGACTCCAGCGCGTCGAGCCAGATCCGGTAGTAGGGCGAGGTCAGGTACGTCGCGGGCGGGCGGTTCTCCCGGACGTGGCGCGACTCGTCGAGCGACCACCGCCCGAGCATCGCGCCGGCCAGGGTCACCGCCATCGCGCGGCGTTCCCAGTCGCTGTGGAACACCGGTTCGTCGACCTCGGGGACGATCTCGCCGAACCCCATCGTCCCGCCGAGGTCGTGCGCGCCGTTCACGAGCGTGCCCCGGCCGCCGGTGCGGGCTCCCCGGCCGGCCGCACGCCGATCATCGAGTCCCGGGTGACCAGCTCGGCGAGCCGTTCGGCGCTCCAGCCCTCGGTGCCCTCCGGGCGACGGGGGACCACCAGGTAGCGGATCTCGGCGGTGGAGTCCCAGACCCGGATCCGGGTCCCGGCGGGCAGCACGGTCCCGAACTCGGCGAGCACCGCGCGCGGCTCGAGCACGGCGCGGGCGCGGTAGGCCGAGGACTTGTACCAGCTCGGCGGGATGCCCAGCACCGCCCACGGGTAGCAGGAACACAGCGTGCACACGACCAGGTGGTGGGTACCGGCGTCGTTGAACACCGCGACCATGTGCTCGCCCTGGCGCCCGCCGAGGTCGAGCTCGGCGACCGCCGAGGTGGCGTCGGCGGCCAGGCGCGCGGCGAAGTCCGGGTCGGTCCAGGCGCGGGCGACCACCCGGGCGCCACCACGGGGCCCGATCCGGGTCTGGTAGGCCTCGACGATCTCGTCCAGTGCCTCCGGCTCGACGTAACCCTTGTCGACCAGGATCGACTCCAGGGCCCGTACCCGGGCGTCCATCGGGCCCAGCTCGCTGTGGTCCGGGTGCTCGCCGGCGGTGTGGTCGTGGTCGTGGCTGCGCACGGACGATGACGCTACCGGCGCGACCGGCCCCGCGTCAGGGCGCCGGCGGCCGGAGCCGGCGGTCCCGGCCGGGTGAGCGCATTCACCGCGTCCCGGGCGGCGCCCGCCCAGCTCCGGTGGCACGCTCGTCACGGTGAGCACGCCGGACGAGACCTTCCCCCCGCCCCGCGCCCTGGCCGCGGGCGCGAACGTCGGTGAGCAGGCCTACGCGCGTGCCGGCGCCGACCCGGAGGCGTTCTGGTCGGAGCAGGCCCGGCGCCTGGAATGGACCAGGACACCGGAGCAGGGCTACGACGGCTCCGCGTTCCCGGACGTCACCTGGTTCGCCGACGGCACCCTGAACGTGGCCCGCAACTGCGTGGACCGCCACGTCGAGGGCGGAGCGGGGGAGAAGGTGGCGCTGCACTGGGAGGGCGAGCCGGGCGACACCCGCACCGTCACCTACGCCGACCTGCAGGCGCAGGTCTCGCGCTGCGCACACGCGCTGACCGAGCTGGGCGTGGGCCGGGGCGACGTGGTCGTGGTCTACCTGCCGGTCCTGGTCGAGACGGTCGTGGTGATGCTGGCCTGCGCCCGGATCGGGGCCGTGCACTCGATGGTCTTCGGCGGGTTCTCGGCGAGTGCGCTGCGGTTCCGGGTGACCGACGGGAACGCGAAGCTGCTGGTCACCACGGACGGGCAGTACCGGCGCGGGCGCTCGGTGCCGGTCAAGCCGAACGCCGACGACGCCGTCGACGGCGTCGACTCGGTCGAGCACGTGCTCGTCGTGCGGCGCACCGGCGACGACGTGGCGTGGACCGAGGGCCGCGACGTGTGGTGGCACGACGTCGTCGACCGCCAGCCCGCGGAGCACACCGCGCAGGCCTTCGACGCCGAGTCGCCGCTGATGCTGGTCTACACCTCGGGCACCACCGGCACGCCGAAGGGCCTGCTGCACACTATGGGCGGCTACCTCACCCAGGCGTCCTGGACCTCGTGGGCCTGCTTCGACCACAAGCCCGACGACGTCTACTGGTGCACCGCCGACCTGGCGTGGGTCACCGCGCACACCTACGAGGTCTACGGCCCGCTGTCCAACGGCGTCACGCAGGTGATCTACGAGGGCACCCCGGACTCGCCGGAGCCCGGCCGCCACTTCGACATCATCGCCCGGTACGGGGTGACCGTCTACTACACGGCGCCGACGCTGGTCCGGACGTACATGAAGTGGGGCGAGGAGATCCCGGGCGGGTACGACCTGTCCTCGCTGCGGCTGCTCGGCTCGGTCGGCGAGGCGATCAACCCGGAGGCGTGGCGCTGGTTCCACCGCGTGATCGGCGGCGGTCGCTGCCCGATCGTGGACACCTGGTGGCAGTCCGAGACCGGCGCCGCGGTCGTCGCGCCGCTGCCCGGAGTCACCACCCTCAAGCCCGGCTCGGCCACGCACGCGCTGCCCGGGCTCTCGGTGCGGGTGGTCGACGAGGCCGGCCACGACTGCGGCCCGGACTCCGGTGGCCTGCTCGTGATCGACCGTCCGTGGCCGGCGATGGCGCGCACCGTGTGGGGCGACCCGGAGCGGTTCCGGCGTTCCTACTTCGAGAAGTTCGCCGCGCAGGGCTGGTACACCGCCGGTGACGGCGCCCGGGTCGACGGCGACGGCTACGTCTGGCTGCAGGGCCGCGTCGACGACGTGATGAACGTGTCCGGGCACCGGCTGAGCTCGATCGAGCTGGAGTCCGCGCTGGTCAGCCATCCGCGGGTGGCCGAGGCCGGCGTGGTCGGGGCACCGGACGCGACCACCGGGCAGGCCGTCGTCGCGTTCGTGATCGCAGCCGGTGAGGCGGCCCCCGGCGAGGACCTGAACGCCGAGCTGCGCGCGCACGTCGGCCGTGAGCTGGGCCCGGTGGCCCGGCCGCGGGAGGTGATCGTGGTCGACGAGCTGCCCAAGACCCGCTCCGGGAAGATCATGCGGCGGTTGCTGCTCGACGTCACCGCCGGGCGCGAGCCGGGGGACACGACGTCACTGGTGGACCCGGACGCCTTCACCCGGCTCGCGACCGGTTTCGGGCAGCGGTAGCCCTCAGGCGACCCGGCGCAGCTTCTGGATCTCCAGCTCACCGTCGATCAGCTCGGGGACGAGGCCGACGAAACGCTGCAGCGGCGGGGTCTGCAGGTGCTCGTCCAGCGCGGCCTCGGAGACCCAGTTCTCGTAGAAGAAGAACACGGCGTCGTCGTCGGTGCCCTGGTTCAGGTCGTAGTTCACGCAGCCCTCCTCGGCGCGGGTGGGCTCGATCAGCGCCTCGAGCTCGCGGCGCAGCTCGCCCTCCTTGCCCGGCTTCGCGCGCATCCGCGCGATGACGGTGAGCAGGTCGCGGTTGTCGTCGGTGGGGGTGGCCATGGGAGATCCTCCGGTGTGCGGGACGTCGACGGTGATCACCTGGATACCACGGGTCACGGCCTCGGCGGGACAGCCGACGGGCGCGGCCACCGGTAGGTTCGCGGGCATGGTCGAGGATCCGGACGGCGCGGGGACCGCCGAGGTCGCCACCGGTATGGCCGAGGCGGCGCGGGCGTGGCTCGACGGCCTCGACGCCGGCCGGCGGAGCACCGCGACCGGCCCCGCCCCGGTCGCCGACGACGCCGAGCGGCGGCGCTGGTTCTACACCCCCACCGACCACGGCGGCCTGACCTTCCACGAGCAGGCTCCACCCCAGCAGCGTGCCGCGATGGCGCTGGTCGCCTCCGGCCTCTCGCGCGCCGCCTACGTCACGGTCTCGACGGTGATGGGTCTGGAGAACGTCCTGGACCACACCGAGGGGTTCGTGGCGGTGTTCGACCGCGCCCGCGGCCGCGACCCGCACCTGTACTACCTGCGGGTCTTCGGCGAGCCCGGCCCGACCGGGGCGTGGGGGTGGCGCTTCGGCGGGCACCACGTGTCGCTGAACTTCCTCGTGGTCGACGGCGTGGTGGTCTCCTCGACGCCGTGCTTCCTGGGCGCCGACCCGGCGACCTCCGATCTCCTGGGCGGGGTGTCGCTGCGCCCGCTCGGGCAGGTCGAGGACCTCGCACGCGACATCGTGCGCTCGCTGCCCGCCGACCTCGCGTCGCGGGCGGTGCTGCTGGGCAAGGCCCCGCCGGACCTGGAGGGGGCCAACCGCACCGTCACGCGGCCCGGCGACCGGCACATCCCGCTGGCCGGGATCTGGCGGGGTCGCTTCGCCGACCCGGACGAGTGGGCCAAGCTGGAGGCGACGAGCGAGGGCATCGAGGAACGGGCCGGGATGTCCGAGGCCGACCACCGGGCCGTGGAGCTGTCCGCGCAGCCCCGGGGGGTGCCCGCCTCGGCGCTGGACACAGGGCAGCGTGAGCAGCTGCGCCTGTTGCTGGGCACCTACCTGCAGCGGGTGCCCGACGCGCTGTCGCCGATGGCCCGCTACGCCGACGACGCGGCCCTCGACGCCGTGCACCTGGCCTGGGCCGGTCCGACCGAACCCGGCGCGCCGCACTACTACCGGGTGCAGGGCCCGCGGCTGCTGATCGAGTGGGACAACACCCAGCGCGAGGCCAACCACGCGCACTCGGTGTGGCGCGACCCCACCGCGGACTTCGGGCTCGACGCGCTGGCCCGGCACCGGGCCGAACACCACCGCTGACGCCGCCGCGGGCCCCGCGAACCCGGTCAGCCCGCGAGGGCCGGCCCGGTACCGGACCCCGACGCGGTCGCGGTGGCCGGCGCGACGGTGGTCGGTGACGCGGTGGCCGGCGCGACGGCGGCGGGCGCGTCGCGGGTCCCCGCCTCGGGCGAGGAGGTGCCGTCGCCGGTGCCCGACGGGCCCCGCCGGCCCGCCCCGGAGTCCGCGCCGGGCTCCGTCGGCTCGGTCGTACCGCTGCTCGACCGGGGCGCCGGGGTGGGGCTGCTGCTGGGACCCGGACGGCTCGGTGCCGGCGGGGCCGGAGCGCTCGACGGCGGACGCACCCGGTCCGGGGTCCGCGGCGCGCGGGGCGCGGTCGGGCCCGGGGTGCGGGTGCGCGCGGAGGTGCTCGGCCCGGTCTCGGTGGTCGCCG
>CBIHNM010000092.1:0-14704 GCA_966211265.1 uncultured Pseudonocardia sp. | reverse complement strand
TGGCCCCGACCGACGTCGCGGACCTGCTGCTGCCCGAGCCCGACCTGGACACGGCCGGGACGCCGATCCACCGCGCGGTGCTGGCCGCGCTCGGGGTGCCCGACCCGGAGCAGCTCTCCGACCCGGACTCCGAGGCCGCCTCCGGTGGCGGGGCGCTGTTCTTCCGGGAGCTCGCGACCCGGGCCGGGCAGTCCCTGCGCGAGTCCGGCGAGCAGGCCCCCGGCGACGAGGAGGTGGTCGGCGCGATCTGGGACCTGGTCTGGGCCGGCGCGCTGACCAACGACACGCTCGGCCCGCTGCGGGCCCGGCTCGGCTCCTCCGGCAGCAGGCGCGGCGGCGGGGCACACCGGACCGCGCGGCGGCCGTCGCGGGGGCGCTACGCGCAGCTGCGGGCGGGGCGGCCGTCGATGCCGAGCCGCACCGGGCCACCCTCGGTCGGGGGGCGCTGGTCGGTGGCCGTGGTCCGGGAGCCGGACGCGACCCGGCGGGCGCACGCCCGGGCCGAGGCGTTCCTGGAACGGCACGGGGTGCTGACCCGGGGGGCGCTGGGCACCGAGCGGGTCTCCGGCGGGTTCGCCGGGGTGTACCGGGTGCTGCGCGCGATGGAGGAGTCCGGCCGCTGTCGCCGGGGCTACATCGTGGACGGGCTCGGCGCGGCGCAGTTCGCGGTGCCGGGCGCGATCGACCGGGTCCGCGCGACGGCCGACTCCGCCGGGCCGTCGGCCCGCGCCACGTCGGCCGGTGCAGGTGGCGCCCCCGAGCGCGCCGACGAGTTCGACGGGTTCGACGACGGCCCCGGGTTCGGCGGCCCGGCCCACAGCCCGCAGGAGGCCTGGCGCTCACGGTCCCGGGTGGTGCTCGCCGCCGCCGACCCGGCCCAGCCCTACGGCGCGGCGCTGCCCTGGCCCGAGGGCATCGGCGGGGTCAAGCACCGCCCGGGGCGCAAGGCCGGAGCACTGGTCGTCCTGGTCGAGGGCGCGCCGGCGCTCTACGTGGAGCGTGGCGGCAAGTCGTTGCTGTCGTTCACCGACGACCACGACGACCTGCGCGCCGGTGCCGACGCCCTGGCCGGGGCCGTGCACGAGGGCTGGCTGGGCTCGCTGGCCGTCGAACGGGCCGACGGGGAGAACTCGCTCGGGTCGGACCTGGCCGAGGTGCTCACCGGGGCCGGGTTCCGGGTCACCCCGAAGGGCCTGCGGCTACGGGCCTGACGGGCCCGCGCCGGAGCGGCCCCGCCCCGGCAGGTCGGCCGCGCTGCGCGCGCCCTGCTCGCGCAGCCACTCGACCAGGTCGTCGGCCTGCTCGCGCACCGCCGCGTCCAGGGCGGTGGCCTGCTCCCAGGGCGGCACCCAGTTCAGGTCCGCGCCGCGCGAGAGCAGGTACCGCGCGCACTCGCGCCGACCGCCGTGGCAGGCGCCCCAGAACGCCGCCGTCACCTCGTCGGCCCCGACGGCCGGGGACGCCTCGCACCGCGACCGCACCCGCTCGGCCGACCCCAGCGTCGCGGCGTCGAACAGGGACGTGCGCGCGCCGCGCTCGACCAGCCGGTGCGCCGCGTTCCACTGCTTGAACCCGCACGCGTCGGCCAGCGGCGACCCGCCGCCGAGGATCGCGCCGGAGACGTCGATGTCGGCGCCGGCGTCGAGCAGCGCGTCGATCACCGCGACGTCGTCGCAGCTCGCGGCCCAGTGCAGTGGAGTCCCGGAGTGCGCACCACGGAACCGGACGTCGACGAACGCCCCCGCCTCGACGAGCGCGGCGACCGTCTCGGCGCCGCGGGGGCAGTGGCCGGGCCAGTCGGTGAGCACGTGCAGCAGGGAGCGGGCCGTGCCGGTCGGCTCGGTGTCGTCGATCCACGCGTTCGCGAGCCAGGGGCACTCCTGCAGCAGGGCCCGCAGCTCGTCGACGTCCCCGCCGCGGATCGCCGCGATGACCTCGACGGTCAGCTCGTCCTCGACGTTCATGGTGACCACGGGCGGACCTCCTCGGGCGGCGTCGGCGCCGAGCAGCCATGCTCGTCCGGGCCCGCGGGCAGCGCAACGGGGTGGTGCGAGCGCTGCTGCCGTACGCCGCTGCCGGACGGGAGGAGCTCCTCGTCCGGCAGCGGGGTGGACGCCCGGCCCGGCACCGGTCGGTGTGGCGTCATCGCAGGTCGGGCGGGTGCACGCGGTCCGGGCACGACGTCCGGGGATTCCCCGGCGTCCGGCGGGCGGGCATGATCTCGGTCATGTCCGAGGATGCCGCACCCCCGACCGGAACCGTCCTTCGTCCCGCCGGCTCGCCCGAGGGCACCGGCATCGGCGACTACCGGGAATGGCTGGCCCGCGAACGCGGCACCGCCTTCGACTCCTACGACGAGATGTGGGCCTGGTCGGTCGCCGAGCCGGAGGCGTACTGGACCTCGATCTGGGACCACTTCGGCGTCCGCGGCGACCACCGGCAGGTGTTCGGCTCGACCGCGATGCCCGGCGCGCAGTGGTTCCCGGGCGCCACGCTGAACTACGCCGAGCACATGGTCGGTGACCTCGACGACCCGGCCGCCGACGCGGACCGGGTCGCGATCATCGCCCGCTCGCAGACCCGCGCCCCGGTGGAGCTGACCTTCGGCGAGCTGCGCGAGCAGGTCGGGGCGGCCCGCGCCGGGCTGATCCGGCTCGGCGTCGGGCGCGGCGACCGGGTCGCGGCCTACTCGCCGCACGTGCCCGAGGCGATCGTGCTGTTCCTGGCCGCGGCGAGCCTGGGCGCGGTGTGGGCGGCCTGCGCCCCCGAGTTCGGCGCGCGCAGCGTGGTGGACCGGCTCGGGCAGATCGAACCGACGGTGCTGGTCGCGGTCGCGTCCTACCGCTACGGGAACAAGGTCATCGACCAGCGCGAGGAGCTGGCCACGATCCGCGCCGGCCTGCCGACGGTGCGACACGTGGTCGCGCTGGACTACGGCGACCACCCGGTCCCCGACGCCCTGAGCTGGGCCGACCTGCTCGGTGAACCCGGTCCGCCGACGTTCGACCCGGTGCCGTTCGAGCACCCGCTCTACGTGCTGTTCTCCTCCGGCACGACCGGCCTGCCGAAGGCGATCGTGCACGGCCACGGCGGGATCCTGCTCGAACACCTGCGCCTGCACGGGCTGGACCTGGACTCCCGGCCCGGCGACCGCGTCCTGTGGTTCACCACCACCGCCTGGGCGATGTGGAACATCACGATCTCGGCGCTGCTGCGCCGCGCGGCGCTGGTGCTGCTCGACGGCAACCCGCTCTGGCCCGACCTGGACGCCCAGTGGGCGCTCGCCGCGGAGACCGGCGCGACGCTGATGGGGGTCAGCCCGGGCTACCTGATGGCCTGCCGCAAGGCGGGGGTGGTGCCACCACGCTGGCCGCAGCTGCGCCAGATCGGGACGACCGGTGCCCCGCTGCCGCCGGAGGCCTTCGACTGGGTCTACGAGCACCTGGGCCCGGACGTCCTGCTGAACCCGATCAGCGGCGGCACGGACGTGTGCAGCGGGTTCGTCGGCGGCGGGCCGTGGCGCGCGGTGTACCGCGGCGAGATGGCGCGGCCCGGGCTCGGGCTCGACGTCGCCGCGTTCGACGAGCAGGGACAGCCGGTGGTCGGGCAGCTCGGCGAGCTGGTCGTGCGGGCGCCGCTGCCGTCGATGCCGGTGGGGTTCTGGAACGACCCGGACGGCTCCCGGTACCGCGAGGCCTACTTCGACCTCTACCCGGGGATCTGGCGCCACGGCGACTGGGTGGTGTTCACCGAGCGCGGCAGCTGTGTGATCACCGGCCGGTCGGACGCCACCCTCAACCGGGGCGGGGTGCGCCTGGGGACCGCGGAGTTCTACGCCGTCGTCGAGGACGTCGCCGAGGTCACCGACAGCCTGGTCGTGCACCTGGAGGACGCCGCGGGCGGCTCCGGGGACCTGCTGCTGTTCGTCACGCTGACACCGGGCACCGAGCTCGACGACGACCTGCGCTCCCGGATCGCCGGGCGTCTGCGCCGCGAGCTGTCCCCGCGGCACGTCCCGGATCTGGTCGCCGCCGTGCCCGCCGTGCCCCGCACGCTGACCGGCAAGAAACTCGAGAAGCCGGTCAAGCAGGTGCTGCAGGGACGCCCGGCCGACGAGGTGATCAGCGCGGACGCGGTGACCGGCGCGGACGCGATCGGGGCCTACGTGGAGGCGGTCCGCGCGGGCCGCCCCTGATCCCCGGGAGCCGACCGGGGTCAGCGCCCGACGGCGGCGACCAGCGTGCGGAGGTCCTGCTGCACCGTGGCCAGCGCGGGGCCGCAGGTCTGCGGGCTCCCGGCCGGCCCGGAGTTGGCCGCGTTCACGCACCCGCTGCCCACGAAGCGCTGCAGGCTGCCCTGCACGGTCTCGGCCGCTCCGGTCGCGGCCGGTGCCTGCTCCCGGACGGCCGGCAGCACGGCCTGGACCTCGCCCGCGAACCGGGCACAGGTCGGGTAGATCGCGGCCGGGTCGTCGCGGGCGCACTCGTCCTGGGCGATCGAGGACAGCTTGGTCCGCGTGTCGTCCAGGGTGGCGCTGGGGACCACGCCGGGCGGGAACGTCGGCTCCGGCGGACCGGAGACCTCGACGGCGTTGCTGCCGCCACAGCCGGCGACCACCAGTGCCACGGCAGCGCCGGCCAGTCCGAACATGACCTTCCGCAGACCCTGGTGCACGCCCGCGACACTAGTGGGCCCAGGGCCTTCCCCCGGGCCGGGGCTCCGGCACGGGCCTGACGGGCGCAGTACCGTCGCCGGGTGCCCGAGGGAGACACCGTGTATCTCGCCGGCAAGCGGATGCACGCCGCGCTCGCCGGGCACCGGCTGCTGCGCGGGGAGCTGCGCCACCCCCGGTTGGTCGGCCACGACCTGGCCGGGCTGACCGTCACCGGGGTCGTGCCGGTCGGCAAGCACCTGTTCACCCGCTTCGACGACGGACGCAGCCTGCACAGCCACTTCCGGATGGACGGCGCCTGGCACCTGTACCGGCCCGGCACCCGCTGGCGCCGCGCCGCGCACGAGGCCCGCGCCGTGCTGGAGACCCGCGAGCGGGTGGCCGTCGGGTTCGCCCTGCACGACCTGGAGCTGCTGCCCACCGACGGCGAGCACCGCCTGGTCGGGCACCTCGGCCCGGACCTGCTCGACCCGGGGTGGGACGACACCCGCGCCACCGAGGCCCTGCGCCGGCTCACCGCACGCGGCGAGCACGAGATCGGGCTGGCGTTGCTGGAGCAGCGGGTGATGGCCGGGATCGGCAACCTCTACCGCAACGAGGTCTGCTTCCTCAGTGGGGTCACGCCGTGGGTCCGCGTCCGCGACACGCCGGACCCGTCCGGGGTGATCGCGCTGTGCCGCAAGCTGCTGGTGGCCAACGCCGACCGTCCCGAGCAGACCACGACCGGGTCGCTGCGCCCCGGTGAGGCGCACTGGGTGTTCGAGCGGGCGGGGCGCCCGTGCCGTCGCTGCGGCACCCGGATCCGCACCGCCGAGCAGGGCCTGGCCCCCTATGCGCGGGTCACCTTCTGGTGCCCGCGCTGCCAGGCCGGTCCGGCCCCGCGCCCGCAACGCCGCCGTCCCTGACCGGCCCGACGCCCCGCGCCGGGTCCCGACACGCGACGGAGCCGCGCCCGGATCGGGCGCGGCTCCGTCGTCGTGGCTGTCGGGCGGCTCAGGCGGAGCCGGTCTGGCCCTGCTGCGGGTTCGCCTGCGGCGACGCGGGCACCTGCTGGGTGGGCTGCTCGGCGGGCTGCCCCGAGCCGACGGCCGGGGTGGACTGGCCCTGCCCGACCTGACCGGCGACCGGGCGGCCCTCCATCGACGCGCGGATCTGGTCGAGGCGGCTGGCCCCGGCCATGTCGGTGGTCGACTGCTGGACCTCCAGCATCCGCCCCTGGACCGAGTTCTGGGCGAGGTCCGCGGAGCCGAGCGCGTTCGCGTACCGCCGCTCGATCTTGTCCCGGACCTCGTCCAGCGACGGCGCGTTGCCCGGGGCGGAGAGCTCGCTCATGCTCTGCAGCGACTTCGCCGCCTGCTCCTGCATCTTGGCCTGCTCGAGCTGGCTGAGCAGCTTCGTCCGCTCGCTGATCTTCTGCTGCAGCGCCATCGAGTTCCGCTCGACGGCCTTCTTGGCCTGCTCGGCGGCACCGATCGACTGGTCGTGCAGCGTCTTGAGGTCCTCGACGTTCTGCTCCGCGGTGACCAGCTGGGTCGCGAACGCCTGCGCGGACTGCTCGTACTGCTGTGCCTTGTTCTCGTCGCCCTGCGCCCGCGCCTGGTCGGCGAGCACCAGTGCCTGGCGCGCCGAAGCCTGGAGCTTCTCGATGTCGCCCAGCTGCCGGTTCAGCTTCATCTCGAGCTGGCGCTGGTTGCCGATGACGGCCGCCGCCTGCTGGGAGAGCTGCTGATGCTGGCGCTGCGCATCCTCGATGGCCTGCTGGATCTGGACCTTCGGGTCCGCGTGCTCGTCCACCTTCGACGAGAACAGGGCCATCAGGTAGCTCCAGGCCTTCGTGAGTCCGTTGGCCATCTGCTCCGCCTACCTCCGCGTGCGACATCGCTGGACAGCGTGTCCCGATCAAGGACCCGCTGTTCGGGCTACTACCGATTCGGCCGACCCCGCGATCCCCCCGCGGTCGCCGCACACCGCCCCGGCCCCACCCATCCTGTCACCGGGTCCTCCGCCGGTGCCAGTGAGCCCGACAATATCGCCGTGGCCCGGCCAGTGTGGCGCGGGGCGAGAAGACGACGGGCGCGGCGCGGTGGCGCGCACCGGAACGGCACGACGGTGTCCCTCGACCGGGTCGGGCACGGCGGTCGGGACGTGCTCAGGCCGCGCGGGCGCTCGTGACCGGCGTGTTCGTGGACCCGGTGGCCATCGAGGGGGCACCGGCCGGACGCCCGGCCAGGCGCAGCTCCGCGTGGCGCTGACCGATCGGGACCAGCACCTCGTCGGCGCGCGTCGCGATGCCGACCGGGCCGGCCAGCTCCAGCGCCATCTCCGCGGCCGCCTCGGACAGCAGTTCGGGCACCGTGACGTCGAGGGCCTCGCAGATCGAGGCGAGCAGCTCGCTGGAGGGCTCCTTGCGGCCACGCTCGACCTCGGACAGGTAGCCCAGGCTCACCCGCGCCGCCCGCGAGATGTCGCGCAGTGTCCGCCGGCGTGCCGTGCGCACCCGCCGCAGACCACTGCCGATCGCTTCCCGCAGCAGCATGTGTCCTCCTGGAGTCCGTGCCGCCGGGACGGACCCCGGGCCCGTGCCCGACACCGCTCCCCCGGTCCGCCCACCGTACCGACTCGGCCGCACCCGCGTCCCCGCCGACACCCCCGGGCCCGTCCGCCCACGGCGAACAACCCCCGGCCGGGGCCGCTCAGCGCCGGGCGCCCCGCGAGCGCAACGCCCGGACGACGTAGTCGATCCCGGTCACGACGGTCAGCACCAGCGCCACCACCAGCACCACCCACTGGATCACCAGCATCAGCGGCGCGACCGTGGGCAGCAGCATCGGCAGCGGCAGCAGGATCAACCCGATCGCGAGCGTCTGCGCGGCCGTCTTCGCCTTGCCCCCGCGGCTGGCCGGGATCACCCCGTGCCGCAGCACGACCAGGCGCAGCGCGGTCACCCCGAGCTCCCTACCCATGATCACGATCGTGATCCACCACGGGACCGGGCCCAGGACGGAGAGCCCGATCAGCGCGGCGCCGGTCAGCGCCTTGTCCGCGATCGGGTCGGCCAGCGCGCCGAACCAGGTGACCAGCCCGCGGCTGCGGGCCAGCTGCCCGTCGAGACGGTCGGTGAACGCGGCGACGGCGAACACCACGAAGGCGGCCAGACGCCAGTCCACGTCGCGCCCGCCCGCGGTGAACAACACCACCACGAACACCGGGACCAGCAGGATCCGCACGACGGTCAGGACGTTGGCGATGTTGAGCAGCGGCGCCTGCCCCGACACCGGCACGGTCGAGCCGTCGGCCCGACCCGCTGCCGCTCCGCTCATGGCTCCTCCGCCACGGGGAGCGACGTCACTCACCCCGACACCGCCGCGGCGACCGGCTCGCCGACCCCGCGCGGCAGCAGCTCGACCGCCTCGACCACCAGGTCCACGCCCTCGGAGTCGACGACGCGGGCGCGTACCAGGTCGCCGACCGCGAGCTCGTCGACGTGCGGCGCGTCGGGGCCCTCACCCTCGACGAACACGCACTCGCCGTCGGTGTCCGGGCCCTGGTGCGCGGCCCGTCCGGCGCAGTCGTCGTCGTCGCTCGCCGGCGTCTCCACCAGCACGACGACCTCGGTGCCGACCCGCTCCTCGGCACGCTGGGTCATCAGCTCGTCGGCGAGCGAGGAGATCCGCGACACGCGCGCCGCGACGACCTCGGCGGGCAGCTTGCCCTCCAGCCCCTCGGCCTCGGTGCCGTCCTCGTCGGAGTAGCCGAACACGCCGATCGCGTCCAGGCGCGCGCCGGTCAGGAACTCCTCCAGCTCGGCGAGCTCGGCCTCGGTCTCGCCCGGGAAGCCGACGATCACGTTGCTGCGGATCCCGGCCTCGGGGGCGACCTCGCGGATCCGGGCGCACAGGTCCAGGAAGTCCGCGCGCGAGCCGAAGCGGCGCATCCGGCGCAGCACGGTCGCGCTGGCGTGCTGGAACGACAGGTCGAAGTAGGGCGCGATGCCGGTCGTGCCGGCGATCGCGGCGATGAGGTCCGGGCGCATCTCGGCGGGCTGCAGGTAGCTGACCCGGACCCGCTCGACGCCCTCGGTCGCGCCCAGCCGCGGTAGCAGCTCGACCAGCGCGCGGGTGCCGCCGGGAAGATCCTTGCCGTAGGACGTCGAGTTCTCGCTGACCAGGACCAGCTCGCGGACGCCCTGCGAGGCCAGCCACGCCGCCTCGCCGAGCACGTCGGCGGGCGGGCGGGAGACGAAGCTGCCGCGGAAGGAGGGGATCGCGCAGAACGTGCAGCGCCGGTCGCAGCCGGAGGCCAGCTTCAGCGAGGCGACCGGGCCGTCGTCGAGGCGGCGGCGGCCGGCACCGACCGCGCCCAGGTCGGGCACCCAGTCGTGACCGGGGACCGAGACGTCGGCGCTGGCCGCCGGGCGCTGCACCGGGGAGATCGGCAGCAGGGTCCGCCGGTCCACCGGGTCGTGCGGGGCCGGGGCGTGCCCGCCCAGGACGTCACCGAGGCGCGCGGCGAGCTCGGGGTAGTCGTCGAAGCCGAGCACGGCGTCGGCCTCGGGCAGGTCCTTGGCCAGCTCGGCGCCGTAGCGCTCCGCCAGGCACCCCACCGCGACCACCTTCGCGCCGGCCGGGCGGGCCACGTCGGAGGCGGCGAGCAGGGTGTCGATCGAGTCCTTCTTCGCCTGCTCGACGAAACCGCAGGTGTTCACCACGATCACGTCCGGCGCCCCGGACTCGGCGTCGACCAGCTCCCACCCGCTGCCGGACAGGCGCCCGGCCAGCTCCTCGGAGTCGACCTCGTTGCGCGCGCAGCCCAGGGTGAGCAGGGCGGCACGGCGGGGCGCGCCGTCGGTGCCGGCCCGCTCCTCCGCGGGAAGGAGCACGTCGTGCGGGGCAGGAGTGGACACGGCCACAGGGTAGACGCCGCCCGCGACCCGTGAGTGGGCCCGTCTACCCTCCGTGGACGTGCCAGCTGCCGGACCCGTGACCGTCCGCCGCGCCCGTACCCCCGACGTGCGCGCGATACGCGGGCTGGTGGACGCCTACGCCGGCCGGGTGCTCCTGGCGAAGGAGACCGTCACCCTCTACGAGGCGGTGCCGGAGTTCCTGGTCGCCGAGGTGGACGGTCAGGTCGTCGGATGCGGTGCGCTGCACGTGCT
Source organism: uncultured Pseudonocardia sp. (assembly GCA_966211265.1). GTDB lineage: Bacteria > Actinomycetota > Actinomycetes > Mycobacteriales > Pseudonocardiaceae > Pseudonocardia. The sequence goes on along the minus strand of CBIHNM010000092.1, from coordinate 4,877 downwards.
CTGGGAGGACCTGGGCGAGATCCGGACGGTCGCGGTGGACCCGTCGGTGGTCGGGCACGGGGTCGGGCACGCGATCTGCGACGCGCTGATCGAGGGCGCCCGCGAGCTGGGCCTGTCGCGGCTGTTCGTGCTCACGTTCGAGAAGCAGTTCTTCGCCCGGCACGGCTTCGCCGAGATCGACGGCACCCCGGTCTCGGCCGACGTGTTCGCGGCCATGCTGCGCTCCTACGACGCCGGTGTCGCGGAGTTCCTGGACCTGGCCCACGTCAAGCCGAACACCCTGGGCAACGTGCGGATGCTGCTGCTGCTCTGACTCGTGCGCGGATATCGCCGCTCTGGCGACGGTTTCCGCGCACGGGCTAGGTTGGGTTCGTGGACCGGCGGGGACCGGGCCGGGCGATCCCGGGCATCGACGTCGACGGCGCGCACAGGTGGCGGCCGTCGGCCCGGCTGCGGGGCCACGTCACCGACATCTGGGCCTGGCGGTCCGGCGCGACCACGCCGGGGACCCACCAGGGCGTGCCGGGCGGGCACCTGACCGTCGTGCTCTGCCTCGACGGCGACATGGAGCTCCTGCGCGCCCCTGACCCGGCACGGTCCCCGGGGCGCTACGTCACCTCGGTCGCCGGGCTGCACGGCTCCCCCGCGGTGATCGCCACCGGCGCCGCCCAGACCGGCATGCAGCTGCGCCTGACCTGGCGCGGGGCCCGCGAGCTGCTCGGCCTCCCGGCCGGCGAGCTCAGTGGCGACGTCGTCGACCTCGCCGTGCTGGTGCCGGAGATCTCCTCGGTCGTGGACCGGCTGCGCGAGGCCCCGACCTGGCCGGCCCGGTTCGCGCTGCTCGACGATGACCTGTGCCGGGTGATCGAGCACCGGGACCCGCCCGGCGAGCCGGCCCGCGAGGTCGTGCGGGCCTGGGACGTGCTGCTGGCCACCGGGGGCACCGCCCGGGTCGCCGACCTGGCCGGCGAGGTCGGGTGGAGCAGGCGGCACCTGGGCGAGCGGTTCCGCGCCGAGACCGGACTGGGCACCAAGACCGCGGCCCGGCTGATCCGCTTCGAGCGGGCGTGCGACCTGCTCCGCTCCCCCGACCGGCCCGCGCTGGCCGACGTCGCCGCCGTCTGCGGCTACGCCGACCAGCCGCACCTGGCCCGCGACTTCCGGACCCTGGCCGGGCTCTCCGCCACCGAGTGGCTGGCCGAGCGACCGGGCTGACCCGGGCTCCGTTTCGTCCAAGACCGCCGCACAGGCCGACCGCCACGCTGGGGCCCATGAGCGACGTACCGAGCCTGTGGCCCGCCCTGACCTGCACCGATCCCCGAGCGATGATCACGTTCCTGACCGCCGCGTTCGGCCTGTCCGAACGCGTCGTCTACGGCGACGGCGACGTCGTGCACCACGCCGAGCTGACCTGGGCCGGCCCCACCGGCCGGATCGGCGGGGTCATGCTCGGCCCGGCCGGGCCGGACTGCGGACGCCCGCCCGGCTCGTCGTCGGTCCACATCGTCGTCGACGACCCGGACGCGCGTTTCGCAACCGCGACGGCCGCCGGAGCCGCCGTCGTGCGCCCGCTGGAGGACACCGACCACGGGAGCCGGCAGTTCGTCGTCGCCGACCCCGAGGGCAACCTGTGGAGCGTCGGCACCTGGTACGAGTGATATCCATCGGGGGTGTTCCGCATCGTGCTGCACGCCCCGGAGATCCCCCCGAACACCGGCAACGTCATCCGCCTGGCCGCCAACACCGGCGCCGAGCTGCACCTGGTGCGCCCGCTCGGGTTCACCCTGCAGACCCCGCAGCTGCGCCGGGCCGGTCTGGACTACCACGACCTGGCCGACGTCCGTATCCACGAGAGCACCGAGGCGATGTGGGGGCACCTGGCCGGGCTGGCGGTCACGCCGTCGGTGTACGCGTTCACCGCGTCGGCGACCCGGTTGCACACCGACGTCGCCTACGACGCCGGTGACGTGCTGCTGTTCGGTTCCGAGTCGGTCGGCCTGCCGGCCTCGGTGCTGCACGCCGACGCCGTCACCGACCGGATCCGGCTGCCGATGCTGCCGACGTCGCGGTCGCTGAACCTGGCCAACTCCGCCGCCGTGGCCACGTTCGAGGCCTGGCGACAGCACGGGTTCGCCGACCCGGGCCGGCGCGACGCCCCGGAGGGCCGCCGCGGGCCGGACGGGGTGCCGGCTCAGCCCTGACGCACGGCCTGCACGTCGAGCGTGATCTCGATCGTCGAGCCGACCACCGGCAGGCCCTTGGCGATCATCTGCTGCCAGTTGAGCGTGAAGTGCTCGCGATGGAGCTGGGTGGAGGCCACGGCACCGACCCGCTCACCGTTCCACTCGGCCTGCCCCAGGAACGTGGTGTCCAGCGAGACGTCGCTGGTCAGGCCGTGCAGCGTCAGGTCTCCGTCGATCGTCCACCGGTTCCCGCCGTGCGCGACGAACCGCATGCTGGAGAAGCGCAGCTCGGGGAAGCGTTCGACGTCGAGGAAGTCCGGCGAGCGCAGGTGCGTGTCGCGGGCCTCGACGTTGGTGTCCACACTGGCCGCCTCGATCACGACGTCGACCGAGGACTCCTCGAAGGGGTCGGTGATCCGGATCTGGCCGGAGAACTTGTTGAACCGTCCGTAGACCTTGCTCATCCCGATGTGGCGGGCGACGAAGCGCACCGACGAGTGGTCCGGGTCGATCGTGTACAGCCCCGGTTGCGGGGGCCGCAGCTCGGGGTCCTCGGCCAGGCTGACGGTGCCCATCTCGGCGTGCGATCCCCACTGCACCTCGACGCCGTCGGTGACCGGCTGGAACCCGCCGGACTCCACGCGCACCCGGTAGCGGCCCGGCATCAGCGCCGCGGCGAACCGTCCGAACGGGTCCGCCTCGACGTGCACCACCCGACGGTCGGCCGCGTCCAGGACCGAGATCTCGCTGCCGGGCAACGGGCCGCCCTCGGTGTCCCGGACCTGACCGCTGAGCACCCCGCCGGTCAGGGGGATCGGCACCAGCGCGTGCCGATCGGTCGTCCCGCGACGGGGGCGGCGTTCGCGCCCCTTCTTCCAGAACACCGTGTGCCGACCTCCTCGTGCCCGCTCCGGCGCGCAGGCGTACGCGGGCCGTGGTCGTCGGCCCCTCCACACTGTCGCACGACGGGGTCGGTCGTTCTCACCCTCGCGCGAGAAACACCACTCACCATCGGGGCGAACAACACTCCGTCGAGTGAGGACGGCCGGGGCGCCCCTCGCCGTCGTCACTGTTCGGGTTCGACGTCCCCACCGTCGGCGGTACCACCGCCGCGGATCAGGTAGAGCGCGTTCTCCAGCTCGTCCGGCTTCACCAGCACGTCGCGGGCCTTGGACCCCTCGGAGGGGCCCACGATCCGGCGGGTCTCGAGCAGGTCCATCAACCGGCCGGCCTTGGCGAAGCCGACCCGCAGCTTGCGCTGCAGCATCGACGTCGAGCCGAACTGGGACGTCACGATCAGCTCCGCGGCCTGCAGCAGCACGTCGAGGTCGTCGCCGATGTCGGCGTCGATCTCCTTGGCCTCACCGGACTTCTGGGCGGTGACGCCCTCGGTGTAGCTCGGCTCGGCCTGCTCCTTGGTGAACGCGACGACCCGGGAGATCTCGTCGTCGTCGACGAACGCGCCCTGCATCCGGACCGGCTTGCCGGCGCCCATCGGCAGGAACAGCGCGTCGCCCATGCCGATCAGCTTCTCCGCGCCGGGCTGGTCGAGGATGACGCGGCTGTCGGTGAGCGAGGAGGTGGCGAACGCCAGCCGGGACGGGACGTTGGTCTTGATCAGTCCGGTGACCACGTCGACCGACGGGCGCTGGGTCGCCAGCACCAGGTGGATACCGGCCGCACGGGCTTTCTGGGTGATCCGCACGACCGCGTCCTCGACGTCGCGCGGCGCGGTCATCATCAGGTCCGCGAGCTCGTCGACGATGCACATGATGTAGGGGTAGGGCCGGTAGACCCGCTCGCTGCCGGGCGGCGCGGTGATCTCCCCGGAGCGGACCTTGCGGTTGAAGTCGTCGATGTGGCGCACGCGGTTGACCTGCATGTCCTGGTAGCGCTGTTCCATCTCCTCCACCAGCCAGGCCAGCGCGGCGGCGGCCTTCTTCGGCTGGGTGATGATGGGCGTGATCAGGTGCGGGATGCCCTCGTACGGGGTGAGCTCGACCATCTTCGGGTCGATCAGGATCATCCGGACCTCGTCCGGGGTGGCGCGGGTCAGCAGCGAGACCAGCATCGAGTTGACGAAGCTGGACTTACCGGAGCCGGTGGAGCCCGCGACCAGCAGGTGCGGCATCTTGGCCAGGTTCGCCACCAGGTAGTGGCCCTCGATGTCCTTGCCCAGCCCGATCCCCATCGGGTGCTGCTCGGTCCGCGCGGAGTTCGACCGCAGCACGTCGCCCAGGCGCACCATCTCCCGGTCGGTGTTGGGCACCTCGATCCCGACCGCGGACTTGCCCGGGATCGGCGCCAGGATCCGGACGTTGTCGGTGGCCACGGCGTAGGCGATGTTCTTGGACAGCTGGGTGATCTTCTCGACCTTCACCGCCGGTCCGAGCTCGATCTCGTAGCGGGTGACGGTCGGGCCCCGCATGAAGCCGGTGACCTGGGCGTCGATGTTGAACTGGTCCAGCACGCCGGTGATGGACTCGATCATCGCGTCGTTCGCGCTGCTGCGGGTCTTGGGCGCCGGGCCGACGTCGAGGGTGTCGGCCGGGGGCAGCTTGTACTCGGTCTCCCCGACCGGCTCCCGGATCGCCATCGACATCTGCTCGCCGGCGGTCTCCGGGATCGACTCGGCGGGCGGGGTCTCCGGGACCGGGGCGCGCCCGACCCTCCAGGCACTGCCGGAGGGGGTGC
>CBIHNM010000091.1:0-14788 GCA_966211265.1 uncultured Pseudonocardia sp. | reverse complement strand
TCTTCCGGACCCAGGGCTGATCGGTCCAGGGCTGATCGGGCCCGATGCCGATCCGGTCCGGACGGGCCACGGACCGAACGAACACGAGGCCGCGACGGCGGGCAGGGACACCTGCACCGCCGCCGGTCCGGATGCGAAAGCGAGCGGTGAGTGCCGGAGCTGGTGCTTCAGCTGACCAGAGGTGGCTTCCTGGCCCTGCTCTGGTTGTTCGTGCTGCTCGCCCTCCAGGTGGTGCGGTCGGATCTGTACGCGGCCTCCGGGCTGCGTGCGGTCATGCCCGGCCGGTCCCGTGGGAAGGCCAGGACCGGTGGGCGCACCCGCGCCCCGCGCCAGCTGCTGGTCACCCAGGGCCCGCTGGCCGGCAGCCGGATCACCCTCGACTCCCGCCCGATCCTGATCGGGCGGGCCGACGACTCGACCCTGAAGCTCGACGACGACTACGCCTCGACCAGGCACGCGCGCATCTCCCAGCAGGGCGAGGAGTGGTACGTCGAGGACCTCGGGTCGACCAACGGCACGTATCTCGAGCGGGCTAAGGTCACCGGGCCCACCCGGGTCCCGCTGGGGGTCCCGGTCCGCATCGGCAAGACGGTGATCGAGCTGCGATCATGACGATCCGAGCATGACGGCGTCCCGACCGCCTGCACCACGAGCCCCGACCGAAGCCGGAGCCGCCCCGTGACACTGGTGCTGCGCTACTCGGCCCGCAGTGACCGCGGGCTGGTCCGGCAGAACAACCAGGACGCCGTGTACGCGGGTCCTCGTCTGCTGGCCCTGGCCGACGGCATGGGCGGGCACGCCGCCGGCGAGGTCGCGTCCTCCCTGGTGATCTCCGCGCTCGCCCCACTGGACGACGACGTGCCCGGCGACGACCTTCTCGCCGAACTGCGCGAGGCCACCCACGAGGGCAACGACGCGATCAGCAGGCACGTCGCCGAGGCCCCCGACCTGGAGGGCATGGGGACGACGCTGACCGCGATCCTGTTCGCCGGTTCCCGGCTGGGAATGGTGCACGTCGGCGACTCCCGCTGCTACCAGCTGCGCGGCGAGGAGTTCACCCAGATCACCAAGGACGACACGTTCGTCCAGTCGCTGATCGACGAGGGCCGGATCACCGAGGAGGAGTCGCACACGCACCCGCAGCGGTCGCTGCTGCTGCGCGCCATCACCGGCCAGGACGTCGACCCCAAGCTGACGATCCGCGAGGCCCGCGCCGGCGACCGGTACCTGCTCTGCTCGGACGGCCTGTCCGGCCCGGTCAGCGACGACACCCTGCGGGACACGCTGTGCGACTACGCCGACCCGCGCGAGTGCGCGGACCGGCTGATCGAGCTCGCCCTGCGCGGCGGCGGCCCGGACAACATCACCTGCATCGTCGCCGACGTCGTGGACGTCGACTACGGCGAGGACGCGCCGATCATCGGCGGCTCCGCCGGGCGCAACCACCGCAGCGACTCGGGCGACTACGACGGGCCGGCGCAGAACACGTCGGCCTCGCGGGCGGCGGCCACCACGCTGCCGCGCACCGCACCCGTGCGGATCGAGCCGGAGTCCCGCCCCCGGCAGGGGCGCCGGCGCGGCCTGCGGCCGGTGGCCGCGGTCCTCGGCGTGCTCGTCGTGCTCGGGCTCGGCGTGTGGCTGGCCCGCACGCTGGTCCTGCAGCAGTACTACGTCGGCGTCGCCCAGGAGCGGGTCGCGATCTACCAGGGGGTGCGCGGTTCGGTGCTGGGCATCCCGCTGCAGCGGGTCGCCGAGTCCTCCGACATCGCTCTGAACGACCTGCCGCAGACCGTGCGCAGCCAGGTCACGGACGGGATCGTCTCCTCCGACGGCGCGAACGGCGCGCACAGCACGGTGGACCGGCTCCGCGCCCGCCTGCTGCCGTTGTGCGCGACCCTGTCCCCGCCACCGGTGCCGGTGGTCACGCCGCCGCCCGCCCCCGGCGCGCCGCCGGTCACCACGACGCCGTTGCCCGGCGTGCGGCCGGAGCCGGGGCAGAACTGCCGGCTGGCCGGCTGATGGCCGCCCCCGCCGACGCCGCCTCACAGCCCGCCTCCGGAGCCCCCGGCGACTCCTCCCCGCCGCTGCCGACCGGGCGCGGGATCGAGCTGCTGCTGCTCGCCCTGGCCGCGGTGCTGACCACGAGCGCACTCGTGCTGGTGGAGGCCAACCAGGAGCAGCAGCTGACCACGACGCTGCTCTACCTGGGCGCGGCCTACCTGGTGCTGTTCACCGGCGCGCACCTGGCGGTGCGCAGGTTCGCCCCGTACGCGGACCCGCTGATCCTGCCCGCCGTCGCGCTGCTCAACGGTCTCGGCCTGGTCATGATCCACCGGCTCGACCTGGCCGACGCCAACCGCGCGGAGCTGCTCGGCCGAGAGATCCCGTCCCCGCTGGTCACCCTCCAGGTCGGCTGGACCGTGCTGGGGCTGACGCTGTTCGTGCTGGTGTTGTCGGTGATCAAGGACCACCGGACGCTGGCCCGCTACGGCTACACCGCCGGCTTCCTCGGACTGGTGCTGCTGGCGCTGCCGGGCGTGCTACCGGCCTCGATCTCCCAGGTGAACGGCGCCAAGCTGTGGATCCGGATCCCCGGCGTCGGCGGCATCCAGCCGGGCGAGTTCGCCAAGATCCTGCTGATCGTGTTCTTCTCCGCCTACCTGGTGCAGAAGCGCAACCTGCTCTCCACGGCCGGGCGCCGGTTCCTGGGCATGGAGCTCCCCCGCGCCCGTGACCTCGCGCCCCTGGTGGCCGCGTGGGGGCTCTCGATCGGCGTGCTGGTCTTCGAGCGCGACCTGGGCAGCTCGCTGCTGTTCTTCGGGCTGGTGCTGGTACTGCTCTACACCGCGACCGAGCGTGTCTCCTGGATGGTCATCGGTCTCTCGATCTTCGTCGCCGGCGCGGTGATCGCCTACCAGCTGTTCAACCACGTCCGGGTCCGGGTCCAGGTGTGGATCGACCCGTTCGCCGACTTCGACGGCTCGGGATACCAGCTCGGGCAGGCCCTGTTCGGGATGGGCACCGGCGGGGTCGGCGGCAGTGGTCTGGGGGCCGGGCGCCCGGACCTGGTGCCCTTCGCCGAGTCCGACTTCATCTGGTCCTCGCTCGGCGAGGAGCTCGGCCTGATCGGCCTGGCCGCGATCCTGGTCGTCTACCTGGTGCTGATCACCCGCGGGCTGCGCAGCGCGCTGGCCGTACGCGACACGTTCGGCAAGCTGCTGGCCACCGGCCTGGCCTTCTCGGTCGCGCTGCAGATCTTCGTCGTGATCGGCGGCGTCACCAAGCTGATCCCGCTCACCGGTCTGACGCTGCCGTTCCTGTCCTACGGCGGGTCGTCGCTGGTCGCCAACTACGCGCTGGTCGCGATCCTGCTGCGGATCTCGCACGTGGCCCGGGCGCCGCTGCCCCGGCGCGCGGCCGTCCCCCGCGCCCCGATCGCCGAGGCCGGGACCGAACTCGTCCAGCGTCCCGACACCACCCGCAGGGGTGAGCCATGAACCGCCCGGTCCGCCGCGTCGCCCTCGCCGTGATGGTGATGGTCGTCGTCCTGCTCGGCAACATCACCTACATCCAGGTGGTCAAGGCCGGGGAGTACCGCGACGACTCGCGCAACCAGCGGGGACAGATCGACGAGTACTCGCGCCAGCGCGGGCAGATCACCGCCGGCAGCCAGGTCCTCGCGCAGAGCGTCGAGACCGACAACCGGCTGCGCTACCAGCGGCGTTACCCCGACGGTCCGGCGTTCGCGCCGGTCACCGGCTACTTCTCCACCGTCTACGGGTCCACCGCCCTCGAGCGCGCCACCGACGGGGTGCTCAACGGCACCGACGACCGGCTGTTCGTCCGCCGGCTCTCGGACCTGATCACCGGTCGGGACCCGGCAGGCGGCAACGTGGTGAGCACGATCGACCCGAACGTCCAGAAGCGGGCGTTCGAGGAGATGGACAGCAACGGTTTCACCGGTTCGGTGGTCGCGCTCGAACCCCAGACCGGCGACATCCTCGGCATGGTGTCGACCCCGTCCTACGACCCGAACCGGCTGGCCAGCCCGGACGCCTCGGAGCAGCAGCGGGCCTACAAGGAGTTCTCCAACGCCGAGCCCGGGGTGCTGGGCAACCGGGCGATCTCCGAGATCTACCCGCCGGGATCGACGTTCAAGCTGGTCACCACGGCGGCCGCACTGCAGAACGGGTTCACCCCGGACAGCCCGCTGACCGCCGCACCGAAGATCACCCTCGCCGACTCCACGACGACGCTGGAGAACTACAACGGCACGCCGTGCGGCTCCGGCGCCACCGCGACCCTGCGTGACGCGCTCGCCCGCTCCTGCAACACCGCGTTCGCCCAGCTCGGCGGCGAGCTCGGGCCGGAGAAGCTGCGCGCCGAGGCCGAGTCGTTCGGGATCGGCCGCTCCGACCTGGCGATCCCGATGGGCGTCCAGCCCTCCTCGGTCGGCCCGATGTCGGACACCCCCTCCACCCAGCAGTCGGCGATCGGCCAGCGGGACGTCCGGCTGACCCCGCTGCAGAACGCGATGATCGCCGCCTCGATCGCGAACGGCGGCCAGACGATGGCCCCGCACCTGGTCAAGGAGATCCAGAGCCCGCAGCTCGACGTCGTCGACACCACCGAGCCGGACCGGACGACCCGGTCGATGCCGGCCGGTGTGGCCTCCACCCTGACCGACCTGATGATCGGGGCGGAGAACCGGACGCAGGGCGGCGGCAAGATCACCGGTGTGCAGATCGCGTCCAAGACCGGCACCGCCGAGCACGGAACCGACCCGAAGAACACCCCGCCGCACGCCTGGTACGTCGCGTTCGCGCCGGCGCAGAACCCGAAGGTCGCGGTCGCGGTGCTGGTCGAGAACGGCGGCAACCGGGCCCTGGAGGCCACCGGCGGCTCGGTCGCCGCGCCGGTCGGGCGCGCGGTCATCGCCGAGGCGTTGCGGGGTGCGCAGTGAGCCCGGCCCGCACGGCGACACCGGGCGGGACGGGCGGATGAGTGTCCTCGCCGCCGGCCAGCTCATCTCCGAGCGCTACCAGCTCGACCGGCGGATCGCGGTCGGCGGGATGGGCGAGGTGTGGGAGGCCTCGGACACCCGGCTCGGGCGCAGCGTCGCGGTGAAGGTCCTCAAGGCCGAGCTGTCCGACGACCCGGAGTTCCTGCACCGGTTCCGGATCGAGGCCCGCACGGTGGCCTCGCTGGACCACGGCGGGATCGCCGCGGTGCACGACTACGGCGAGGACGACGGCCCGGCCGGCGGCGGCCGCACGGCCTACCTGGTGATGGAGCTCGTCCGCGGCGAACCCCTGTCGAGCCGGATCAGCCGCGGGGCGATCCCGCCGCACGAGACGCTCGACATCGTCGAGCAGGCCGCCCGCGCCCTGCACGCCGCGCACGAGCGCGGGTTCGTGCACCGCGACGTCAAGCCCGGCAACATCCTGCTGCGCACCGACGGCGTGGTGAAGCTGACCGACTTCGGCATCGCCAAGGCCGCCGACGCCGTCCCGGTGACCCGCTCGGGGATGGTCATGGGCACCGCCCACTACATCGCGCCCGAGCAGGCCAGCGGCGACGAGGCCGGGCCCGCCGGGGACGTCTACTCGCTGGGCGTCGTCGGGTACGAGTGCCTGGCCGGCCACCGCCCGTTCCGCGCGGAGAGCGCCGTCGCGGTGGCGATGATGCAGGTCCGGGACGACCCGCCGCCGCTGCCGGCCGACGTCCCGGAACGGATCCGCGAGCTGATCTACTCGGTGCTGGTCAAGGACCCGGCGCTGCGCTACGCCGACGGGGCGGAGTTCGCCGCCGCGGTCGCGACCGTCCGCCGCGGCGAGCGCGCCCCCGCCGCGGGCGCCGACCCCGCGGACAGCGCGCTGTCGCCGACCACGCGGGCCCCGGCCGCACCCCCGCGCCACGCACCCCGGCCGCCGGCCACGGGCGAGCGCTCCACCCCCGGCGCCTCCGCGCCGCACACCCCCGCGCGGTCCACCCCCGGGCCGCCCACCCCGGCACCGTCGACGCCCGCCCCGCGCGGCGGCCCGGCCCCGGGCACGCCGGGTGCCCGCGGCCCCGGACCGCAGGGCCCGCCCCGTTCCGGGGGCCCCGCCGGGTCCCGGGCACCGCACCACCAGGCCCCGCGCACGCCCGCCGGGCACGACCCGGCACAGGCGCCACGCCACCGCGCCACGGACGCCGGACACGGCAACGGCCCGGCGCCCTCCACCCCGGCCCCGGGCCCGCACCCGTCCGGCCCGATGCCGGTCCGCCCCTCCGCCGGCCCGGCCCGGGGCAGGGCCGACCGGCCCGTCGAACGGACCCGCCCGGCGCCCCCTCCGCACACCCCGCACGTCGAGCCCCGCGGGGACACGCGTGCTGCGGGTCACTCCGTGGAGCAGGCGCGGGGCACCGAGCACCCGTCCGGCCCGCTCGACGTGGCACCGCGCAGGTCCGGGCCCCGCCGCGCCCTGCTGGCCGCCCTGTTCGTGATCCTCACCATCGCCGCGGTGCTGCTCGCCGTGCTGATCCTGCGCGGAACCTCGCTCGGGGGGCTCACGAGCGGGTACCTCGTCGGCATGCCCGGTACCGTGTCCGGGTGGATGGGCGAGCGAACGGGACCGGCGGCACGGATCGTGCCGTCCGTCACGGTCCGCGCGGGGGTCGCGGTCCGGTGAGCCCACCCAGCAGGCGCCCCGGCGCAGACGGATGCGCCGACGAGCCATGACCACCGTTCCGACCGGCATGATGAGTACGCCTCCAACCCCGGGAACCTGAACAGATGACGACACCCCGCCTGCTGTCCGAGCGATACGAGCTGGGCGGCACGCTCGGCTACGGCGGCATGGCCGAGGTGCACCACGGTCTCGACACCCGGCTGTCCCGGGACGTCGCGGTCAAGGTGCTGCGTGCCGACCTCGCCCGCGACCCCCAGTTCCAGCTGCGGTTCCGGCGCGAGGCGCAGAACTCCGCGTCGCTGAACCACCCCGCGATCGTCGCCGTGTACGACACCGGTGAGATCCCCAGCGAGTTCGGGCCGCTGCCCTACATCGTCATGGAGTACGTCGACGGGCAGACGCTGCGCGAGATCGTCAAGACCTCCGGGCCGCTGACCCAGCAGCGGGTGGTCGAGGTGATGGCCGACGTCTGCGCCGCCCTGGACTTCAGCCACCGCAACGGGATCATCCACCGGGACGTCAAACCCGCCAACATCATGATCTCCACCGCGGGCGCGGTGAAGGTGATGGACTTCGGCATCGCCCGGGCGCTGGGCGAGGGCCAGAACGTCACCCAGACCGCGGCCGTGATCGGCACCGCGCAGTACCTGTCCCCCGAGCAGGCCCGCGGCGAGGCCGTGGACGCCCGCTCGGACGTCTACGCGGCCGGCTGCGTGCTGTTCGAGCTGCTCACCGGCGACCCGCCGTTCACCGGTGACACCCCGGTCGCGGTGGCCTACCAGCACGTCCGGGAGGACCCCCGTCCCCCGTCCACGCTCAACCCCTCGATCCCGCCCTCGCTGGACGCGATCGTGCTCAAGGCGCTGAGCAAGAACCCGGCCAACCGCTACCAGTCCTCGGCCGAGATGCGTGCGGACCTGGTCCGGGTGCGCAACGGCCAGCCCGTGCTCGCCCCGATGGTGATGAGCGAGGACGAGCGCACCAGCCTGCTCGACGCGGACGCCACGGCCGCGGTCCCGACCCGGCGGGTCTACGCCGGGGGCGCCGGACCCGCGACCGGGCGACACACGATGCCACCCGGCCACCAGGACGCCTACGGCTACGACGACGAGCCGCGCCGCGGGCGCGGCAAGAAGGTCGCCCTCTGGCTCGCGGCGCTGGCCGTGCTCGGCCTGATCGGGTTCGTCGGCTTCCAGATGTTCACCACCTCCGGGCCCGCGAGGGTCACCGTCCCGGACGTGCTGGGCCAGAGCCCGGAGCAGGCCCGGGCCGCGATCACCGGGGCGAAGCTGCTGGTGGACATCAAGAACGAGCCCTCCGACGTGTCCCAGGTCGGCAAGGTCAACCGGACCGAGCCGGGCGGCGGCAACACGGTGCCCGAGAACAGCACGGTGACGCTGTTCGTCGGTACCGGGCCGGCGAACGCCACCGTGCCGAGGCTGACCGGGAAGACCGCCGACGAGGCCGGGCCGCTGCTCCAGCAGGCCGGGCTGGCCCTGGGCCAGCAGACCGAGCAGGAGACGTCCGACTCCAGCCAGATCGGCAAGATCATCTCGACCACACCGGGTCCGGGCGAGAGCGTGCCCGGCGGGACCGCGGTCGCCGTCGTGATCGGCAAGGAGCAGACCACCGTCGCCGTCCCGGACGTGAGCGGCCAGAGCGCCGAACAGGCCCGGACCACGCTGCGCAACGCCGGGTTCACCTCGGTCACCACCAGCACGGTCGACGGCGGCGGCGCCCCCGGGTCGGTCCTCGGCACCACCCCGGCGGCAGGTACCCGGACGTCGAAGAACAGCACGATCACCCTGCAGATCAGCCGCGGAAACCAGAAGCAGGTACCGGACGTGACCGGGCAGGATGTGAGCAGTGCGGTCGCCCAGCTGCAGGCGGCCGGGCTGTCCTACAGCCTCCGCCAGCAGGAGACCTCGGACAGCACGAAGGTCAACAAGGTGCTCAGCCAGACCCCGAGCGGCGGCACGCAGACCACCGACCGCACCGAGGTGGTGCTGGTGGTCGGCACGAGCAGCAACAGCAACAACAACAACGGCGGCGGCAACGGCGGCGACACCGGCGACGGCGGCGACAACAACGGGGACAGCGGCTTCCCGTTCAACTAGGAACACCGAGACGGACGGGACAGGTCTTCCGATGCGGGTGCTGGTCGTCGACAACTACGACAGCTTCGTCTACAACCTGGTCCAGTACCTGGCCCAGCTGGGCGTGGAGCCCGAGGTGGTGCGCAACGACGAGGTCGACCCGTCGGCACTCGACGGCTACGGCGCGGTCCTCGTCAGCCCCGGGCCGGGCACACCCGAGCGGGCCGGCCGCAGTGTCGAGGTGATCCGCGCCGCGGCCGACCGGGGGCTGCCCCTGCTCGGGGTCTGCCTCGGGCACCAGGCGCTGGCCACCGCCTGGGGCGGCGTCGTCGAGCGGGCCTCGGAGCTGCTGCACGGCAAGACGTCGCTGGTGCACCACGACGGCGTCGGCGTGCTGCGCGGGCTGCCCTCGCCGTTCGTGGCGACCCGCTACCACTCGCTCACCATCGCACCGGGCTCGCTGCCGCCTGAGCTGCAGGTCACCGGCCGCACCGAGTCCGGCCTGATCATGGCCGTGCGGCACCGGGACCTGCCGATCGAGGGTGTCCAGTTCCACCCCGAGTCGGTCCTGACCCAGGGCGGGCACCGCCTCCTGGCGACCTGGCTCGCCGGAGCCGGGCACTCCGTCCCCGAGGCGACCGTGGACGCGTTGACGGCCGAGGTCGAGGAGCTCGTCGCGGGCGTCTGACCCGCACCTCCGGCGACGTCCGCGCTACGGTGGGAGGCAAGCTCCCCCGCGGAGCCGTGCCCGGTCACCCTGCCACGGGTGTCCGGCCCGGGCCCCGCGTGCGCGAGCGCGCCGTAGACGACCCCGCACCGATGAGGTCCATCCATGCCGAAGTCCAAGGTCCGCAAACAGGCCGCGTACACGCCGCCGCCCAGCCGCACACCGGCGAAGGTGGCCGGCCCCACCCACCCGGCCTACATCGCCGTGATGGTCTCGATGTGGATCCTGGGTCTGGCCTGGCTGGTCGTCAACTATCTGGCGCCGTCGATCCCGTTCATGGCCGCGCTGGGGAACCTGAACTTCCTGATCGGTTTCTCACTCATCGTGATCGGCCTGCTGATGACCATGCGGTGGCGTTGACCCGCGGAAACACAGTTCTGTAAGCCATCCCCATGTGGATACAGCCTGTGGACAACGGATCGTGGTCACGATGAGTGACCAGACACGTCCGGTCTCCTGGTCCACGCCGGCCGGCCTGGTCGCGATGGCGTGGGTGCTCGCGGTCGCCGCCGCGGCGTGGCTGGTCCTGCTCCTGCTGACCGGCGCCGACCGGCCCGGGCAGCTGATCGCGGCCGTCGCCGCGGCCGGGCTGGGCACCGTGGCCGTGTCCGGGTCGAGGGCGCGCCCGCGTCTGGCCGCCGGCCCGGACGGGCTCGTCGTGCGCCGGCTCGGCTGGACCCTCGACGTCGGGTGGACGCAGGTCGAGGACGTGCGCGTGCTGCGCCAGCGCCGTTTCGGGCGCGAGTCCTCGCTGCTCGAGCTCGAGCTCCGGGAGCCCGACGGCGCCGAGCGCCTGGTGATCCTCGGCCGCCTCGAGCTGGGTGAGGACCCGGAGGAGGTCGCCGAGGTCCTCGACGCCTACCGGGCCCCGCACTGACCGCGGCGGGCCCTCACAGCGCCAGGCCGAGGCCGATCGCGAGCAGCACGACCACGGTCATCCCGGCGATGGCGGCGGCCTGCACGGCCGGGCGCCGGTGGTGGGGCAGGTAGACCAGCGCCGCGGTCGTCGCGGCGCCGACGACGAGGCCCCCCAGGTGCGCGGTCAGCGAGATCCCGGGGATCACCAGGCTGATCACGACGTTGACCACGATCAGGCCGATCGCCTGTCCGGCCGGCAGCTTCAGCCGGTGGAGCAGCACCGCGAGGGCACCCATCATGCCGAACACGGCTCCCGAGGCTCCCGCGGTCTGGGTGCCGACCGCGGAGAACAGCATCACCGCGGCGGACCCGCCGAGCAGCGACACGAGATACACCGCGAGCAGGCGCCAGCGGCCCAGCACCGTCTCGACCTCACGGCCGATCACCCACATGGCGATCATGTTGAACGCCAGGTGCAGCAGGCCGAAGTGCAGGAACCCCGAGGTCAGCAGGCGCCACCACTCCCCGTCGGCGACCAGGACCGGGATCAGGGAGGTCTGCTCGAACAGCGCCGAGGCGTAGTTGTCCGACACGCTCCCGGCCGCGAGGACGGTGAGCAGGAAGATCGCGACGTTGACCGCGATCAGGATCGGGACCATCACCGGCGTGCCGACCCGGCTCGCGCCGGCGACGGTGCGCCACCGCGGGGCCGACCGCGTCGCCTCGGCGACGCAGTCCACGCAGTGGTAGCCGACCGAGGCCTCGCGCAGGCAGTCCGGGCACGCCGGACGCCCGCACCGGGTGCACTGCAGCCGGGTCGGGCGGTCGGGGTGCCGGGCACAGGCCGCCGCCCCGGTGTCCGGGGCCGGGTACCCGGGCGGTACCGGACCCGGCGGACCGGCCGGGCCGGTCATCGCCGGGACCTCGACACCGGTCGTGTCATAGGTCAGTTCTGCTCGACGTCGACGTGCTGGATGACCTGGTCGGTGAGCGGGCGGTCGGCCTGCCCGGTGGTCGTCTGACCGATCGCGTCCACGACGGCACGCGACTCGGCGTCGGCGACCTCGCCGAAGATGGTGTGCTTGCGGTTGAGGTGCGGGGTCGGTCCGAGGGTGATGAAGAACTGCGAGCCGTTGGTGCCGGGCCCGGCGTTCGCCATCGCGAGCAGGTAGGGACGGTCGAACTTGAGCTCCGGGTGGAACTCGTCCCCGAACTGGTAGCCGGGGCCGCCGCGCCCGGTGCCGGTCGGGTCCCCACCCTGGATCATGAATCCGCTGATCACACGGTGGAAGATCGAGCCGTCGTAGAACGGGCCGGTGTCGCCGCCGGCGGCGTTCGGGCCCGTGTAGTCCTTGGACCCGTCCGCGAGGCCGACGAAGTTCGCAACCGTCTTCGGTGCGTGGTCCGGGAACAGGTTGACCCGGATGTCTCCCTCGGAGGTGCGCAGGGTGGCGGTCGTCTTCGCGTTTCCTGGTTCGGTCACGGATACCATCGTGCCAGCACACGGAGGTCCACGCGGGAAGCAGGTCGCACGATGAACGCCAGCCGGACATGGAAGCGGGCCCGGAACGACGCCGGCACGGCCGTCGGAGACTTCGGCGAGGCCGCGTCGATCGCCGCCTCGCACGCCGTGTCCTCGGTCACCTCGCACGCCGCGCACGCCCTCGACGACGCCCGGACCTCGCTGGCCCGGGCGATCGACCCGGCCCCGGCCACCCGCCGCTGGCCGTGGCTGGTGGCCCTGGTCGCGCTGACCGCGCTCTCGGCGTGGGGCTGGTCGCTGGTGTGGCGCCGCGAGCGGGAGACCGACCCGGGCACCCCGCCGGCCACGACCGCCCCGACCGAGGACGCGTTGTCCGGCAAGCCGGTCGGCCGGGGCACGACCCGCTCCGGGGGCTGAACGGCCCGGGGCCCGCTCAGCCGAGCCCCAGCGTCTCCCGCAGGAACCCGGTGACGGTGTCCTCGTAGACCCGCGGGTCGGCGTTCCAGCTGCCGGTGTGCTCGACACCGGCGACCTCGAGATAGCGCACCGGCCAGTCCAGGCCCGGCGCCGCGGCGGCGAGGTCCCGGCTGACCGAGACCGGGACGGCCGAGTCGGCGTCGCTGTGCACCAGCAACGTCGGCGGGCGCACCGCCGGAGGCCGGCGCGCCAGGTCGAAGCGGTCGAAGTCGATCCCGATCCGGGCGCTGGTGAACCCCGACGCCAGCCCGGCCAGCGGCGGGGGCAGGTACCGGTTCGCCGCCTGCCGGCGCAGGGTCGCGCGCCAGTCGAGCAGCGGCGCGTCCCACACCACCGCACCCACCCGGGCCGCGCGCGGCGACCGGTCCAGGAACGCCCCGCTCACCGCGGCCCCCATGGACCACCCGACCAGCACGATCGTCTCGGCACCGCGGGCCAGCGCGTAGCCGACGGCGGCGTCGAGGTCCTGCCACTCGGTGTCGCCCAGGTGGTAGCGCCCGTCCGGCCCGTCCGGGGCGCTCCCGTCGTTGCGGTAGCTGATCACGAGCTGGTGCAGGCCGAGACGGTGCAGCGCGGGCAGGATCCGCAACGCCTCCCGGCGGGACCCGCCGCGCCCGTGCACGTGGATCGCCCACACCCGGCCCGCTCCCGGGGTCGCGGGCGGTGGGACGTCCCAGGCTGGCGCCGCGCCGAGGGGGGTGTCCACCGCGACCTCGGTGAAGGCCAGCCCGCGGGCCGCGGGGTCCGGGTCGAACGGCCCGGCATCGATCACCGCGGGGCCCACCGGCGGGCGTGGCCCGTCCCGCAGCTCGCGCACCACCCGGCCCCGGCCCTGTGCGAGCACCGGGCCGAGCACGGCCAGGCCGCCGTCCCAGCGCAGGCCCCAGACGCCCGGCTGCAGGCACAGCCGGCTCCGCGCGAGCACCACCGACCCGGCCGTGGTCTCCAGTACCCGCTCCGGCAGCCCGGTCCGCACCCGCGGGTCGATCAGGACCGACGAGTAGTGCCAGCCGATCCCGAGCGCGGCTCCCACGACGGTTCCGGTGACCGCCGCCAGGGAGGCGGTACGACGCAGCACGACGACACCGGCGGCGGAGGGCAGGGACACACGTCCATTCTGGCCGGTACCGGCGACCGTTCCGACGACGTCGGGTGATCACGTCCGGTGGACGCAGTGACGGCCCCGAAAGTCGTCATCTGATCGGGTGAAGATCGGATCCCTGCCGTACCCCGGCGCAACCGCGTCCGGGCGGCATCGTTGCGCCATCAGGGGTTTCACGCCCCCGCACGCTCCCCGCACAAGCACGACACCTGCTCCGAAAGGCACTTCGTATGGACTCGATCGCCAGGAACGCTCTCCGTCTGACGCTGGCCGGTGCCGGCGCCGCGGTGCTGGGTGCCGGCTTCATCGGCCAGGCCTCCGCCGCTGAGCTGCCCGCCGCGCCGAGCGCCCCGGAGGGTCCCGACACCTCCAACATGCTCTCCGACAACGACCTGCCGGGCGACGTCGGCGACAACGTCACGATGGACTTCGGCGGCCCCGAGGCGCCCTCCGCCGGCGCCGTGCCCGCTTCCCACAGCACGCCCTCGGCCGACGCGCTGCCGGGCGCCGACGCGCTGCCGGGCGCCGGCTCGCTGGCCGGTGCCGGTGCGCTCCCCACCGCGGGCGGGGTGCCCTCGCTCGAGGGCCTCGCCCCGATGGAGGTCCCGAGCGCGATGTTCCTCGACGCGCCGAACGCGGGCTGAGTCCGCTCCCCCGGGACGGCCGTCCACGCCTCGACGCGTGGGCGGCCGTTCTGCGTCCGGGCCCGGTCCGTCCGGGTCAGCGCCCTCCCGCGGACCCGGGCGGCCTGCGCACGACGAGCTCGTAGCGGTCGAAGTCGTCCTCGTCGTCGGCGACGTGGGTGAGGAACCGGAACCCCGCCCGCAGCGCGACCCGCGACGACGCGGTGTTCGCCGGGTCCACGTCGATCAGGATCCGGTCGATGTCGCCGCGCTCGGACAGGTACCGGCAGGCGAGCAGGACCGCCCGGGTGGCCAGGCCCCGTCGACGGAACTGCGGGTAGATCCCGTAGGCGAGGTTGGCGCGCCGGGAACCGGGCTGCGGGTCGTGGTCGGCGTCGATCGTCCCGGCCAGGGTCGCACCGTGGTCGAGACGGACCCCGAAGCTCAGCTTCGGCCCGTCGGCGACCCAGCGTTCGATCGAGCGGCGGACGTGTGCCTGGACGGTGGCCCGGCTCCCGGGCCCGCCCTGCAGCCACCGGACCAGCTCGGCGTCCTCGCCGGCCAGGTGCGGTTCGACGTCGCGCCACCGCAGAGGACTGATCACGACCACGCCGTCGGTCAGCGTGTTCGCGGGCAGGGGCATTCCTGCATCTTGCAGCACACCGTGAGCGCGGCGATCACCGAGTCCGGTGACGTCATGATCACCAACGGTGAGCCCGGTACACACCGCGCTCAGCCGGTGCGCAGG